>NZ_JARCJL010000013.1:0-112973 GCF_028890025.1 Phaeobacter sp. PT47_59 | reverse complement strand
CACGCTCCAAGGCGCTCGCCCCAAACTGGCCGACTTTTGCTCCGCCACAATGGCCGAATTTTACTCCGCCGTTGACATGGTGACCTATATTCCGGCGCTCAGCACGATGATCCCCAATGCGTTGATGGGGCCGGAAATCATAACCAACTAGGGTTTCGCAAGTATCTTGGTACCAGTGGGGCGCTCCGGGCAACCGGGGCGCCTTTTTCCTGCGCCTGTAGTAAAAGACCCGGCGCCTGACGGGCCGGGCCTGTGGTCTCAGCTTCGGGTTGTTTGCGGCGTCAGGAGGATTCCAGCGCCGCGATGATCGGGGAGAAATCCGCCGCTGTCAGGCTGGCGCCGCCCACCAGGGCGCCATCCACGTTGGAAACGGCAAAGATGTCTGCCGCATTGCCGGGTTTGACCGAACCGCCATAAAGCAGGCGGATGCCCTCGGCGGTCTCTGCGCCAAAGCGCGCGGCCAGTTCGGCGCGCAGGAAATCGTGGACCTCGGCGATCTGCTCCAGGGTCGGGACCTTGCCGGTGCCGATGGCCCAGACGGGTTCATAGGCCACCACCAATGTGTCGCCGGCAACACCATCCGGCAGGGAGCCTTTCAGCTGGCGGCCCACCACGGCCAGGGTTTCACCCGCCTCGCGTTCTTCCAGGGTTTCGCCCAGGCAGACCACGGCTATGAGCCCGGCGGCGATGGCGGCTTCGGTCTTGGCGCGTACGCCCGCATCTGTCTCAGCGTAGTCCGCGCGACGCTCGGAATGGCCAAGGATCACCGCCGTCGCGCCCGCATCCACCAGCATCTGCGCCGCAAGATCCCCGGTATGCGCGCCAGAGGCTGCCGCGTGGCAATCCTGGCCGCCGACCGCGATGGCCGTGCCTTTGGCAACCTGGGCCGCGCGATAGAGCAGCGTTGCGGGGGGGCAGATCAGGATATCGGTGCCCTTGGGGGCGGGGTGGCTGCCTGCCATGGCTTCCAGCTCGGCCAGGGCATCCCCGGTGCCGTTCATCTTCCAGTTTCCCGCTGCCAGTTTCTGCCGCATGTGTCGCGTCCCCGTTGTTGCTTTGGCGCCGTGGTATCACTCAGCGTCAGGCGGGGCAATTGTGCAAGCTGCCGCTGGGGCGCCGGGCACAGAAAAGGGCGGCCAAGGCCGCCCCATGAAGAATGACAGTGAGGACCCGGTTCAGGCGCCCGGCATGTCCTTGAAGCTGATCGACTCGCCGCAGCCGCAGGCCTCGGAGACATTGGGGTTGTTGAACTTGAACCCGCTTTCCAAGAGCGTGGTTTCATAGTCGATCTCGGTGCCAAAGAGGAACATCTGCGCCATTGGGGCGATCATCACCCGGGCACCGTCCTGTTCCACGACTTCGTCATTGGGGTCGGCGTCATCCACGTATTCCATGGTGTATTCCATGCCCGCGCAGCCGCCCTTCTTGACGCCGATGCGCAGGCCTGCATGGCCCGCGCTCTGCATCAGTTTCGAAATCTGCGCCGCTGCCTTGGGGGTGATGGTCACGGCCTGTTTGCCGGGGATACCGAACATTTGCGTCTCCAGTTTCGCGCGTTGCTCATAATCTAAGGCCGCTGAAGGTCAGGCTCAAGGGGGAGGGAGTTGCTTATGCCGCACAGACCCCTGTGCAAACCCTATAGCCCCATGCAGTTGGCGTAATAGGTCACCGTCGCGGGCCAGTCGGAAAAGACGCCGACAACGCCCACGTCCTGTGCCAGCACGTCCAGCACCTGGTAATAGGCCGAGGCATCCGAGATCGCCGACCGCACCGATTTATAGTACCAGCCGCCGCCATTCGTCAGCGGGCCAGAGCGCTCCATCGACCAGGCGATGATCTTGAGCCCGGCTTCTTGCGCCTTGATGGCATAGGGGGAGGGCACCATTTGCCCGTCTTCCAGCGCCAGCAGCATCCAGATCGGCGGCGCGATATAGTTCACGCCCATCGCGGCCAGCTCTTGCATAGAAGGCTTGAACGTCGCCGGGTTGGAGGGATCCACCTTGCCCTCATCCGCGTCGGATTTCGAATAGCGATCATCCAGATAGACCGCCTGGGCACCGAAGGCAGGCTCGTTCTCGATCCAGTAGAGAATATCGCTAAGGTCAAAGCTTTGCAGCCAGACGTCTGAGGCAGGCACACCGGCGGATTCATAGTCATCCACCAGTTTCTGCGCGTAATCCGCCTGGGTGAAGCCGTTGAAGGGCATGGTCACGGCGGGGGCCTTCAGCTCGGGCGTGAACTTGGCGCCAAGGGAGCGGAACAGCGTGATGGACTCCGCATGGGTCATGCTGCGCGCGCCATCCACGTAAAGCGTGCTGCGCCAGGGCGCCGTGCCGCCCTGATAGGCTTCGGGCGTCGTGGCGCTCTTGTCGCGGCTGTCCATCTTGGGGGTGAGGCTGCGGAACTCGTCCAGGGTGATCTCGGAGGTGCGGCACTCGGCCTTGGCATCCTCCCCGCCGCCTGCCGGGGAAAAGGGGGTGATACAGGTCTCGGCCAGATCGGTGGTGAGGATATTGGTGGTGGTGTGCAGATCGTTCTGCGCGTGGCGGCAGACCAGTTCCAGATCCTTGGTAAAGGTCACATCGCATTCCAGGATCCCCGCACCCATCTGCGCGGCGGCCATGTTGCTTTCGACCGTGTGTTCCGGGAACAGGAGCGGCGCGCCGCGGTGGCCGATGGAGAAATCCGTGCGTTGCGGCCGTTGCGCGGCGCAGGACTGCAGTTTTTCCTTCAGCGCGCCTTCGGGCAGCTTGTCGATCAGATAGGCCGGGCGCGGCCCGTAGGTGAGACCGATGTCCGTGGCAGCGGCCTCGGTCGTGGTCAGCGCCAGAAAAAGGGCGGGCAGGGCAAGGGCTTTGCGCAATGGAGTTCTCCTGAAAATGGCTTTGAAATGACAGATCGCGGCGCCGGGTAACACCTGCGCCGCGATCTGGTGAAAGAAATGTGAAACTGCCCCGATGGGCCGGGCTTACATAAAGCCCAGTTCCAGGCGCGCCTCGTCCGACATCATCTCCATGCCCCAGGGCGGCTCCCAGGTGAGTTCGACATCGACGGATTTCACCCCCGGCACAGGCGAGATCGCATCGACGATCCAGCCCGGCATCTCACCGGCGACGGGACAGCCCGGCGCGGTCAGGGTCATGATGATCTTCACGTCGTTCTCATCATTGATGTCGATGGTGTAGATCAGGCCAAGTTCATAGATATTGACAGGGATTTCAGGGTCATAGACGCTACGGCATGCGTCAGCCACCGCATCATAAAGCGGATGGGAAACGGAAGACGGCGCGATCAGCGGCGTCCCTTCAAGAGGTTCGGAAGCGTTGGTCATATCGGTCCCTGACTGGTTATCCGACCGATTATATAGGGAACTGTGGGGAGGGCGTCCAGTGGGGTGGAAAACTCTGGTCGTGACCGGGCGGATTGAACGCCGTTGAGGGGCTCAAGGCCGTCCGGTGAAAACGTCATTGCCCAGAAGGAGGTGACGGCTCCGGCAGGGCGCTGGGATTGTGTTCTTGAAGAAAGCGGGTCGTGCATGCCCATAGGTCGTCAAAGGACGCGTCAAATTCGACGATTGAAACCCACAAGGTGTCTCTCTCCGGGCCAATACTCAGCCTGATTTGGGTCGGCCAAGGTAGGTTGCGGCGAAGCTGTTGCATTCCTTCCTCTGTCACCTTCAGTCCCAATGATGCCTGGCCTCTGACCGTTTTTTGTGAAATCCCGGCAATGTCACGCCAAGGGATCACTTTGTTCGACAATCGCCGATCCAGAAAACCTGTCGCGGAAAGCTCCAAGATGGTTTTTGGCAATCGGATCCAGCGGTACACGATAGCCGTCAGGAACGTGCCGAAGACGGCCAGCCCAAGCCAGCCGACAACAGCAGCATAGGCGCCCCTCTGTGCAACAGCCCAGTCTTGCGTAAGTTGGTATCCTACAAAGCAGAATAAACAGCCCAATAGTACCATGTTGAGCATGCGGCGTGTGCTGCGCTCAAATGAAACCGTTGTTTCGGGGCCGTTGGTCATTGGTGGTTCCAAGCAAATGGTCAGAGCGCCCCCAGGACAGGAGCGTTGCTCCATAGAAGGATGGATGCTGCCTGGGGCAGAGGATTGCCGGCCTAGTCGTTGATATCCGTCTCGAAGGTCTTCACCTGGCCGCGGGGCAGGGCGAAGGCGCGGCGCAGGATGAGCCAGGCGACCAAGGATAGGGCGGCGAAGATGAAGATCAGCGCGGGCAACCCGAAGGTCTGGCCGCCGAGGGTCAGCAATAGCACCCCGACGCCCAGCGAACCGGCGGCAAAGCCGAGGAAGACGAACCCAGGCGCCAGCACTTCAAGGATGCCAAGGGCAAGGGCCGCGGCGCACCAGACCCACCAGAGCGCCCAGAAGGGGACCGCCATCATTTGCCCCCTTTCAGCATCTTGAAGGCATCGCCAAAGGCCTCCAGCGCCTGTGCGGGGACCAGGATGGTCTGCTTGCCGCTGCCCGCGCCCAGGGTGTTGAGCGCCTCAACCTGTTTCAGGGCGACCTGATATTGCGCCGCCTCGATCCCGTTCTGGGCGATCGCCTTGGCCACGACCTCGGTCGCATAGGCTTCGGCCTCGGCCTCGATACGGCGGGCCTTGGCTGTCTGTTCGGCGGCGTAAAGCTCGGCATCGGCGGCGAGTTCCACGGCGCGTTTCTGCCCCTCTGCCTCGGTCACCTGGGCGCGGCGGGCGCGTTCGGCATTGAGCTGCTGCAGCATCGCATCGCGGGTCGCCTGGTCGAGGTTCACATCCAGGATCTCGGCGCGGGTCACCTCGATCCCCCAGTCGTCCACAGCACTTTCGACACTTTTCTGGATCTGGGCAATCAATTGCGCGCGGTTGGACTGGACCTCATCCAGGTCCATCTTGCCGATCTCGGCGCGCACGATGCCCGCCACGGTGGTGGCAATGGCGCCATCCACGTCGCGGATGCGGTAGACGGTCTTTTCCGGTTCCAGGATGCGGTAGAAGACCGAGGTATCGATCTGCACCAGCACGTTGTCCTTGGTGATGGCGTCCTGGGTGGCATTGGGCAGCTGGCGTTCCAGGATCGAGACCTTGTGGCGCACCACATCTAGGAAGGGGATGATAAAGTTGATGCCCGGCCCCAGCACGGCCTGCAGGCGGCCAAAGCGTTCGACCACGAATTTTTCGGACTGCGGCACGATCCGCACGCCCTTGAGGATCACGACGATCAGGAAGACCGCCCCGAGAATGTAAAGGAGGCTGCCGGACAGCAGGGAGATGATCTGGTCTTCGCTCATGGTCAAAATCCTGTTTGAAATCTTACCATAAGATCGGGGTCCGGGGGCGCCGGGTCAAGCCCCGCGCCCATGCTGCCCTGCTAGCCGCGGCTGGTGGCGGGCCTGCGCAGGCGCAAAGGGGCAGGGCGCACGTTGGTTTCGATCTCGTCATGGATCAGCGCGGCGATGTTCTTTTTCGAAGTGCGCTCGATCCCTTCCAGACCGGGAGAGGAGTTGACCTCCAGCACCTTGGGCCCGGTTTCCGAGCGCAACAGATCCACGCCTGCGACGTTGAGGCCGAATGCCTTGGCGGCCTTCACGGCCGTTGCGCGCTCTTCCTTGCTGATGCGCACCGCGACCGCGCTGCCGCCCAGGTGCAGGTTAGAGCGGAAATCGCCCTCGGCGCCCGAGCGTTTCATCGCCGCAACCACCTTGGAGCCCACGACGAGGCAGCGGATATCCTCGCCACCTGCCTCTTTCACGAATTGCTGCACCAGGAAGTTGGCCTTGAGGCCGCGAAAGGCGGTGATCACGGATTCCGCCGCCTTCTTGGTCTCGGCCAGCACCACGCCCTTGCCCTGGGTGCTTTCCAGCAGTTTGACGATCAGCGGTGCGCCGCCGACGATGTCGATCAGGTTCTTGGTGTCCTTGGGCGAGGCAGCAAAGGCGGTGGCGGGCATGCCGATCTTCTGGCGCGCCAGCACCTGATGGGCGTGCAGCTTGTCGCGGCTGGCGGTGATGCCCGCGCTGCCGTTGACGCAAAAGGTGCCAAGGGTTTCGAACTGGCGCAGCAGGGCGGTGCCATATTGGGTGATCGAGGCGCCGATGCGCGGGATCACCGCATCATAACGCGGCAGGCGCTTGCCGTCGTAATGCACCTCGGGGGCCAGGGCGTTGATGTCCATGTAGCAGCGGGTGGTGTCGATCACCTCCACCGTGTGGCCGCGTTTCTCGCCCTCTTCCACCAGGCGGCGGGTGGAGTAGTTGTCCTCGCGGCTGAGCACGGCAATGCGCAGCACCCGCTTGGGGGCGGTCTTGCGGATTTTCGTGGAGGCATAGACGGAGTAATCCAGTTCCGGCTGGCAGAAGCGTTCCGATGGGTTGACGGCGATCTGTTCCCCAAGCGCCTGCCGCCCCAGCAGCATGTGCGAAGCCATGCCGCGCCGGTCCGTCAGGGTGATCTCGATTGGCCAGCTTTGCCCAGCGACGGAGAGGTCGGTGGCAATGACATAGCGCATCTCGCTTTCGCCATTCGACGAGATCACCTCGCGCCGGTCGACGATCTGGGCCGAGCAGGGGATCAGAAGCCCCTCTTCGCCGGGGATGGGGTGCACGGTAAAGCGTACTTTCGGTGCCGCGGCCGGGCCGAAGGTCTCGATCTCGGTCGCATGAAGGGAGGATGTGCGTGCCCCGGTATCCACCTTGGCCTTCATCGCAGGCAGCCCCAGGCCCGGCAGGCTCACCCATTCCTCCCACCCGAGGGTCAGTTTGGGGCTCGTGTCGTCTGTGGACATGAGGGGGTCTCCTTGGCATTAGGGGGAATCACCGGCATTCCCGGTGTCATGGTAACGGCAGGAATACGAGATGGCTGAGCTTTTCAACTTCGAACTGAAGGCAACCGACGGAAAGGCACGCACGGGGGTGATCAACACGCCGCGCGGCGAGATCCGCACCCCGGCCTTCATGCCCGTGGGCACCGCCGCAACCGTGAAGGCGATGATGCCCGAGAGCGTGCGCGAAACTGGCGCCGATATCCTGCTCGGCAATACCTACCACCTGATGCTGCGGCCCACCGCCGAACGCATCGACCGGCTGGGCGGTTTGCACAAGTTCATGAATTGGCAGCGCCCCATCCTGACCGACAGCGGTGGGTTCCAGGTGATGTCGCTGGCGGGCTTGCGCAAGCTGACGGAAAAGGGCGTCACCTTCAAAAGCCATATCGATGGCTCCAAGCATGAGCTGACTCCGGAACGCTCGATGGAGATCCAGCGCCTTTTGGGCAGCGATATCGTCATGTGTTTCGACGAATGCCCGGCCCTGCCTGCGGACCGCGACCGCATCGCCGAAAGCATGCGCCTGTCGATGCGCTGGGCGGAGCGCTCGAAAGAGGCCTTCGGGGATCGTCCCGGTCATGCGCTGTTCGGGATCATGCAGGGCGGGCTGGAGCAGGACCTGCGCGAAGAAAGCGCCGAGGCGCTGAAAGGGATCGGTTTCGACGGCTATGCGGTGGGCGGCCTTGCGGTGGGTGAGGGGCAGGAGGCGATGTTCGGCTGCCTTGATTACGCCCCGGACATGCTGCCGCAGGACAAGCCGCGCTACCTGATGGGGGTGGGCAAACCCGATGATATCGTCGGCGCCGTGGCGCGCGGGATCGACATGATGGACTGCGTGCTGCCGTCGCGCTCGGGGCGCACGGGCCAGGTCTTTACCCGCCGCGGCGTGGTCAATATCAAGAACGCCCGCCATGCCGATGACCCGCGCCCGCTGGATGAACAGTGCAGCTGCCCGGCCTGTTCGCATTATTCGCGCGCCTATCTGCACCACGTTTTCCGCGCCAACGAGATGATCTCGGGCATGCTCTTGACCTGGCACAATCTGCACTATTTCCAGGAGATCATGGCAGGTATGCGCGAGGCCATCGCGGCCGGTACGTTTGACGCCTGGCAGGCCGAGTTCCACGCGCAGCGGGCTGAAGGGGATATCGAACCGATCTGAAGGGGAAAACGCCTCTGGCCTTCTCCTTGAATGTAGGGGGAAATCCGGGCCTAGCTGTCTGAGTTGTTTGAGGTGCGAGGATAGCTGAAGTGAGAAAAGCTGTGGCGGCAGCCCTTTTGGTCCTGGCCAGTCTGGCCGGGAATGCGCAGGCCAATGTGCTCAACGGGTGCGGCCTGAAGATCGACGCCTTTGGCCCTGACCTGTTCAAGACCTTCGAGGGGCGCTGGACCATGCGGTATGGACCCGGCGAGATGAGCAGCAGGATCGGCAATCAGATCATGATGCTGCCGCTGTCGCAGGGCGCAAGCCAGACGCTTGCGATCCTGTCCGAGGACGGGGCGCTCACGATGCATTTTGCCACGCTCGGCGAACACAGGCTCACGGTGCTGGAGGGCGGCGCGCGCCTGGCTGGCCTGCCCGCAGCGGTGGCGGGACGGGATGATCTGCCTCAGGGTGCGACCGTGTTGATTGACGAGGCGGCCTTGGGTCGGCCTCCGTCCTGCGTTCCCTCTGACATGCTTGCCGTCGGGTTCGACAGCGACGTGCCTTCCGCGACCGGTCAGCCGCAAAGCCAGCGGATGGAGCTCTATATCGTCGATGAAAGCCACATGAGCGGCATTCTGCATATCGAAGAAAGCGACGGCAATTTCTCGCACCGTTTGGTCACCTTTTCAAAAGGGTAGCGCTGGGCGGCGCCGGGGTGACGGGCCAGGCACCGGAGGGCGATCCGGTGCTTTTTTCTTGGCGCGCGGTCGTTGTGTGACGGGCGTGTTCCGCTCCGGTACGGGGGGCAAATGGCCCGGTGAATGGATGGCTCGGTTAACGAATGGGTAACCATGTTGCACTAACCTGTTAACGAGCTCCTCCGCCGATTGTTCAACCGTCGGCAGGCCAAGGTGCCCAATGGTCATGATTTGGTAGCCTTAAGTCCAAAAGCGCCCTTGTGGTCCCTTGCCGTGCCGGGCAAAGTGCACTCCAAACAATGAGGCACGCGTGCGCAACAGTGGTTGAAAAGACCCGGACGCCGACCCAAGTAACAGTTCCAAGAGGAGACGACGACGGCTGCCTATCCTGGGGCCTGGTCGTCTTGCCAAAGAAAAGGACCGAGTATGCAAGAGCCACTCAATTCTTCCTATCCCGTACTGCCGTTGCGCGACATCGTGGTATTCCCCCATATGATCGTGCCGCTGTTCGTGGGTCGGGAGAAATCGGTGCGTGCCTTGGAAGAGGTGATGGCCGATGACAAACAGATCCTGCTGTCCAGCCAGATCGATCCCTCCGAGGACGATCCGGAGGTGGAAGGCATCTACCGGGTTGGTGTTCTGGCCAATGTGCTGCAGCTGCTGAAACTGCCCGATGGCACCGTCAAGGTGCTGGTCGAAGGCCAGCAGCGGGTGAAGATCACCGATTTCCTGGAAAACGACAGCTATTTCGAAGCCCGGGCCGAGCTGATCAGCGAAATGCCGGGCGATGTCACCACCACAGAGGCGCTGCTGCGCACCGTGGGCGATGAATTCGAACGCTATGCCAAGGTGCGCAAGAACATCCCCGAAGAGGCGCTGAGCGCCGTGGGGGAGACCACCGAACCGGCCAAGCTGGCGGATCTGGTGGCCGGTCATCTGGGCATCGAGGTCGACCGCAAGCAGGAACTCTTGGAAACCCTGTCGGTCAGCGAACGTCTGGAAAAGGTCTATGGCCTCATGCAGGGCGAAATGTCCGTCCTGCAGGTCGAGAAGAAGATCAAGACCCGCGTCAAATCGCAGATGGAGAAGACCCAGCGCGAGTATTACCTGAATGAGCAAATGAAGGCCATTCAGAAGGAGCTGGGCGACGGCGAGGAAGGTTCGGGCGAAGTGGCCGAGCTGGAAGAGAAAATCGCCGAGACCAAGCTGTCGAAAGAGGCGCGCGAAAAGGCCGATGCCGAGCTAAAGAAGCTCAAGAACATGTCGCCCATGTCGGCCGAGGCCACCGTTGTGCGCAACTATCTCGACTGGATGCTGTCGATCCCGTGGGGCACCAAATCCCGCGTGAAGAAGGATCTGGCGCGCGCGCAGGACATCCTCGACAAGGATCACTACGGGCTGGAGAAGGTCAAGGAACGCATCGTCGAATATCTGGCCGTGCAGCAGCGCTCGGCCAAGCTGAAGGGGCCGATCCTCTGCCTCGTCGGCCCTCCGGGTGTGGGTAAGACCAGCCTCGGTAAATCCGTGGCCAAGGCAACGGGCCGTGAGTTCATCCGCATCAGCCTTGGCGGCGTGCGTGATGAGAGCGAGATCCGCGGTCACCGCCGGACCTATATCGGCTCGATGCCGGGCAAGATCATCCAGGCGCTGAAAAAGGCCAAGACCACCAATCCGCTGATCCTGCTCGATGAAATCGACAAGATGGGCCAGGATTTCCGTGGCGATCCGGCTTCGGCGATGCTGGAAGTGCTGGATCCGGAACAGAACTCCACCTTCGTGGATCACTATCTTGAGGTGGAATACGACCTCTCGAACGTGATGTTCCTGACCACCTCCAACAGCTACAACATGCCGGGTCCGCTTCTGGACCGGATGGAAATCATCCCGCTGTCGGGTTACACCGAGGACGAAAAGCGCGAGATCGCCAAGCAGCACCTGGTGACCAAACAAGTGAAGAACCACGGTCTGAAGGCCAAGGAGTTCGAGCTGACCGACGAGGCGCTGACCGATATCATCCGTACCTACACCCGCGAGGCGGGCGTGCGGAACCTGGAGCGCGAAATCGCCAAGGTCGCTCGGAAATCCTTGACCAAGATCGTCAAGAAGGAAGCCGAGAGCGTCAAGGTCACCCATGACAATCTCGACGAATTCCTCGGCGTGCCGAAATACCGTTTCGGCCTGGCCGAGAAGGAAGATCAGGTCGGTGTCGTCACCGGGCTTGCCTATACCTCGGTTGGCGGTGAGCTTCTGTCCATCGAGGCGCTGCGCCTGCCGGGCAAGGGCCGCATGAAGACCACCGGTAAGCTGGGCGATGTTATGAAGGAGTCGATCGAGGCTGCCTCATCCTACGTGCGCTCGGTTGCGCCGCAGCTGGGGATCAAGCCGCCCAAGTTCGACAAGTGGGATATCCACGTGCACGTGCCCGAAGGTGCCACGCCCAAGGATGGCCCCTCGGCTGGTCTCGCGATGGTGACCTCCATCGTGTCGGTGCTGACCGGAATTCCGGTGCGCAAGGACATCGCCATGACCGGCGAGGTCACCCTGCGCGGCAATGCGCTGGCCATCGGCGGGCTCAAGGAGAAACTGCTTGCGGCGCTGCGCGGCGGCATCAAGACCGTCCTCATCCCCGAGGAGAACGCCAAGGATCTGCCGGACATTCCTGACAACGTGAAGGAAGGTCTGGAGATCATCACGGTGAGCCATGTCTCCGAAGTGCTGAAACACGCGCTGGTTTCGGCTCCCGAGCCGATTGAATGGGATGAGGAGGCCGAAGAGGCCGCCGCTGCCCAGGCTGCGCTGGAGGCGAAATCTGCAGCCGCTGCGCCGACTGCGCATTAAGCACGGGGCGTTTGGAAACAGAGAAGGGCGGTCCTGATCGGGCCGCCCTTTTTCTTTTGGCTTGGATGCCTACCACAAATCCGGGTTTTGGAAAGCTGACACACAGCTGGCAGGGCCGATCAGCGGCTCTAGCGAAGGTGCGCGCAGCGATTGCCCCAGCCAGCCATGCGGGTAGGACAGGGGCAGGGGGGCTGCGGCGTCACGTTCTGTGATCTGTTTGAAGCCGACCTTGGAGTAGAAGTTGATATCGCCATAGGTCAGCACCACATCGACACCCCGGTCTTTCAGCTGGTTCAGCCCGTGCCGCAGCAGGTCTTGCCCGATCCCCTTGCCCTGATGCTCTGTCGCCACCGCCACAGGAGACAGCAGGAACACGCAGCGACCGTCATTTGCGTAGGTCATGCGGGTAAACAGGATGCAGGCAGTGACCGCGTCCTGATCCAGGGCCGAGAAGACATAAAGATCCTCCTCGGCCGTGGTGGCAAAGATCTCCGTCACCAGGTTTGCGATCAACTGTCCTTCCTCTGCGCCTTCGGACTGGCTGAAGGAGGCGTTGAAAAGTGCGCTGATATCGGCCTTCTGCCCTTCAAACTGGGATGACATTTCCATGGTCCGATCCTTTCGTATCATCGTTGGTTCAGTTGCGCGCGCACCGCCTTGATGCCAAGGCGTGAGGCGCGATACGGCTGCCCGTTGCGCGACTGGATGAACCGCCGCTTCTTGAGGCGCTGGAAGACGTCCAGGCTGCAGTCCGACAGGACATGACCCTGGCGCGTATAGCAGATGATGCTGCCGATCTTGCCGTTTGCGCCGCGTTCATAGTGGATCGCCCCACCCAGGGCGAGTTCGTGCAACACGCGTTGCTCGTATTTTGAGATATTCAATGGAAGTCTCGATTTTATGAGAGTGCAAAACAAAGGGCCACTCAGCCAATGCCTTGAGTGTCCTTGCTGAGTTCTGCGTTCCAGGAGCGTTGCGCCGGGAACGGGCTTATGCCCGGGTCTCTTTCATAAAATCTCCGATTCATGCGGCGTCAGCCACATGTCTTTTGTCTCAGATAGGGATTGAACGCCCCGCTGACAAGCCCAGTTCCGGCACGGAACGGGAAGGGACCCAAGCAGGCACTGCAGCGAAGGATCTCGAAAGCCACGAAAATGCGGTGCGATGCGAATTTTCTTCGGATGACCTCTTGCAGAGCCACAGCGCGGACGGTAATACCCCGTCTCACGGGTGATTAGCTCAGTGGTAGAGCGCTTCGTTCACATCGAAGATGTCAGGAGTTCAAATCTCTTATCACCCACCATTCCCCCCCATCATCGTTGCTTTGGGTCAAGGCTTTGGCCGGACGCGGCCTTTGGTGATTTCTGGCCTTTTTAGATGAAACGCCGGACCTGCGTCCGATGGACAGGGGGCAGTCCTGCATCTCTGAAGACTTTAGGGGCTCCTTGGGGGAGCCCCATCTGTTGCAGGTCATTGAAGGGGAGGGGGGCAGCTCCGCTAGGTTCTGGGCACTTAGTCCCGCTCGTCCTGCAGATCCCAGGGGGTTGGCGTTTCGGCCTGCCAGATGCCGCGGGCATTGGCCTGCGCGGCAGAGGCTTCGGGCAGATAGCGCCCCTGATTGTGATGCGGCCAGGCCAGGCCTTCTTCGACCAGCAGGGCACCCAGATCGACGCCATCGGCATCGCAGGTGGCCAGATGGCGGCCGTAGACATCCTGTTCCGTGCTGAAGCACTGAACCTGGTCCGCCTGATCTACAATGGTGCGGACCCGCTGGCGGGCCACTGCGGCGCAATCCCAATAGCTGCCGTCCGGCGTATTGCAGCGCTGGGTGGTGAGCGGCGCATCGATGTCGGCCAGGCGGATATTGAGATCGCCCATGGCCAGGGAATCGCCATCGATGACCCGGAAATCGCGACCGGGCGCGGCGACAAAGGGCGTCAGCTGACCGGCCAGCTTCTCAATGCTGTGCAGTTGCAGGAAGATCTTTGCCGAGATGGGATCGCCAGGCTGCAGGTCTGCCGACATGGCGGCGCTGGCTGCAAAGGTAAATGCAATGCGTGCTAGGACGTTTTTCATCTTCATCATGACAATGTCTCGGATCGGAAGTGGTTTCGCTACGATCGGACAATGACAGTAAAGAGCACAAAATTTGGTTAACGGAGGCGAGGGTTTTTCCCAAGAAGACCTCCCTCACCGGAGCTGTCAGGACTTGAGGCGCTCCAGGATATCAAGATTCGGACAGAACGGGGGCGGATCGCGCCGACCTTCTTCGGATTGGCGCCAGTTCTGGCATTTCAGGGCACAATCCGATGAATTGCAGGTGTGTACCATTCGTGCGTAATCGACGGCGGTGATTTTTCCCTGTTTCATGGCCGATCCCAGATCGATCCCGCTGGCCCGGGCAGTGGAGGAGAGCAAGCCGATGGATTTGCTCAAATACCCAGGCTTGGGTCTGATTTTGGTAGCGGTCTTTGTCACGCCGGGCTCCGATCCGTAGGGCCACCTGGATCCGGCAGGCCGCGACAAGGGCAGCGCAGGTCAACAGGTGGAAGAACTAGCATTGTAATAGGTACATGAGCGTTCGCTCGTGCCGTGGTCCACATTCTGCGGACCGATGTGCTGTTCGATTTCATCCTCTCACCGGCCCGCTTAGATGGGTTGAGAATGACGGCGCCTTTGTGGCGGTCATGGGGCGCATCGCGAAAATCGCGTGAAAAACGCCTACAACTTATGATAACATGTTCATAATCGGCGTTCAATTCCGGCGATAGATCGCGCATCACCGTGTCAAACGCTGATGATCGGGATGGGGGCTGGGATCTTGATGATCGGGGTCTTTTTGACCGGGGAGACGCAGGTGCCTCCGCTAGGTCAGGAGATATGGCATCACGAGATACGACGTCACGAAATCTGAGGGCATGCGCTCCCCGTCTTCTGGGGTGTGGCCATGCTCATCTTCAGCACAAAGGAACGTATTACTCGTCACGGTACTGAAACACCCGAAAGCCTGACACCTTGGGAAACCCACAAAGACCTAGGCCTTTGCGAAAAAACGGAACTTGTTATCGAAACACCCTGACGAAGAGTGGAACACAGCCACATATCGCTGATAGCCGACCCCTGCTATCTAAGGCTATGGGGGTATTCCTGACCCATGCAATGGATTGGATTGAAAAGCAGAATGGGCAATTTGGCTTGCTGCCAAAAGGCGCATTGACGAGGGCTGCGGGGCGGAACACAGTCGCGCCATGACACAGCTCTTTCAGATCACCCGCCTTCCGCGCCCCTTTGATGCTGCCCTTGGCGAGGAGATCCGCGCCCATGTTCCGGAGCTTGGCGGTGACATGGCGCTGCTGGTGGCCGGGGCGGGGGGATCCAGCCCCTATCTGAACGGCTTGATTGCACGCGAGGCCGCCTGGTTGCCCGAGGCGTTGGCAGATCCGGAGGCTGCGGTGGATCGGGTGTTTGCGACCTGCCGCGCCCTGCCGCCGGACCAGTTGAAACCGGGGCTGCGTCAGGCCAAGCGGCGCATTGCGCTGTTGACGGCGCTTTGCGATCTGGGCGGGGTCTGGCCGCTGGAGCGGGTCACCGGGGTACTCACGGATTTCGGCGCGCTCTGTGCCGATGTGGCGATCAAATCCGAAATCGCCGCGCTGATCCGGCGCAAGAAACTGCCGGGGCTCACCGAGGATGACGTGGAGACGGCAGGCGGCCTTGCCATTCTCGCCATGGGCAAGATGGGCGCGCATGAACTGAACTACTCCTCTGACATCGATCTCATCTGTCTTTTCGATGAAACCCGCTTTGATCCGGATGACTTCTACGAGGCGCGTCAGGGCATGGTGCGCGCCACCCGCAACATGTGTGCGCTGCTGAGTGACAAGACCGGCGATGGCTATGTCTTCCGCACCGATCTGCGCCTGCGCCCGGATCCTTCGGTCACCCCCGTGGCGCTCGCGATGGAGGCGGCCGAGCGCTACTATGAAAGCCTGGGTCGCACCTGGGAGCGCGCCGCCTACATCAAGGCCCGCGCCTGCGCCGGGGATATCGCTGCGGGGGAGCGGTTCCTCACCTCCTTGCGGCCCTTCATCTGGCGGCGCCACCTTGATTTTGCCGCCATCCAGGACGCCCACGACATGCGCCTGCGCATCCGGGAGAACAAGGGCACCGGCGGTGCCATCACCGTGCCCGGTCACGACATGAAACTGGGGCGCGGCGGCATTCGCGAGATCGAGTTTTTCACCCAGACCCGGCAGTTGATCGCGGGCGGGCGCGACGAAAGCCTGCGCCTGCGCGGCACCGTGGAAGGGCTGGCAGCCCTGGCGGGCAAGGGCTGGATCCCGGACGATCTGGCCGCGAACCTCTCGGATCACTATCGCTTTCATCGCGAGGTGGAACACCGCATCCAGATGGTCCATGACGCCCAGACCCACCGGATGCCCAAGTCCGAGGATGGCATCGCCCGGGTTGCCTGCCTGATGGGACGCGATCCGAAGGACCTGCAGGACGAGATCCGCGCCCGCCTGACCGAGGTGCACGCCCAGACCGAGGATTTCTTTGCCCCCGATGCCGCGCCAGCGGTAACGCCCGCGGTGCCAGAGGGGCTGGACCAGGGCATCATCGCCCGCTGGCGCACCTATCCGGCGCTGCGCTCGGCGCGCGGCGCGCAGATCTTCGAGAGGCTGAAACCGGAACTGCTGTCGCGGCTTGCCCGCACCGCCAAACCGGGAGAGGCGCTGCTTGCGCTGGACGGGTTCCTGTCGGGGCTGCCTGCAGGGGTGCAGCTGTTCTCGCTTTTCGAAGCCAACCCGCAGTTGATGGACCTGCTGGTGGATATCGTCGGCACCTCGGCGGAGCTGGCGACCTTCCTGTCGCGCAATTCGGGTGTCTTCGACGCGGTGATTGGCGGCTCGTTCTTTGATCCCTGGCCGGGTCGGGAGCCCCTCACGCAGCAGCTTGTGGCCTTGCTGAAGGCGGAGGGCGACTATGAGGCGCAGCTGGATGCCGCCCGGCGCTGGTGCAAGGAATGGCATTTCCGCATCGGTGTCCACCATCTGCGCGGGCTGATCGATGCAGAGGCCGCGGGCATCCAATATGCCGAACTGGCCGAGGCGGTGATCGCCGCGCTGGTGCCCTGCGTGGAAACACAGTTTGCGGCGAAACACGGGGCCGCACCGGGGCGCGGGGCGGCGGTGGTTGCCATGGGCTCGCTTGGGGCCGGGCGGATCAATGCGCAATCGGATCTGGATGTGATCGTGATCTATGATCCGCAAGAGGTCGAAGCCTCGGAGGGCAAGCGCCCGCTGGCAACACGCCCCTATTTCGCACGGCTGACGCAGGCTCTGATCACCGCGCTGACCGCGCCGATGGCGCAGGGGCGGCTTTACGAGGTGGACATGCGGCTGCGCCCGTCGGGCAGCCAGGGGCCAGTGGCCACGAGTATGGCCAGCTTTGCCCACTACCAGCAGAACGAAGCCTGGGTCTGGGAGCATCTGGCGCTGACCCGGGCCCGCACCATCGCCGGGCCGCAGGATCTGCGTGCGGATATTGAAGGCATTCGCAGCCAGGTTCTGTCTTCTCCCCGCGGCTTGCGTGACATCCTTGGCGAGGTCGCCACCATGCGCGGGCGCATCGCCGCCGCCAAGGCGCCCGCCGGGATCTGGGATGCCAAGACCGGGCCGGGGCGGATGATGGATATCGAACTGGTGGCCCAGGCCGGGGCGCTGGTGTCCGGTTCGGGCGCGCGGGATGTGGCGGCTGGCTTGCAGGGGGCTGTCGCCTGTGGCTGGCTGAAGGTCGCAGAAGGCGAACACCTAGAGGCGGCCTATCGTCTATACTGGTCGGTGCAGGTCGCGGCGAGGCTGTTGTCAGGCAAGGGGCTGGATGCGGCAACCCTGGGCGAGGGGGGCGCGCAGTTCCTCTGCCGGAGCACCGGTTTCGACTCGCTTGCAGCGCTGGAGGCGCGGTTGCAGCAGAGCTATGCAAACTGTGCTGCGATCATCGACGAGGCTTTGAAACGGGAAGGGGCAGATGCCGACACCGAATGAGCAGAACCTGATCGACCCGAAGGGGCTGATCCGCGAGGCCTTTCGCATCGAAGGCATCGACGCCAGCCAATGCCGCAGCATCTTCCTGGATTGGGCCTTGAGCCTGCCTGCAGATCAGGACAGCCGCGATGCCATCGGCGCCCTCCTGGAACGTTACGCGGAGCAGCCGCAGGATCACCCCATGCGGGCCGTTCTGAGCGAAGGCCTGGCAGAACTGGCGCGCCCGGGCAGGCGCGGCGGCTGGCGCAGTCGGGCGCGCTGAGCTGGTGCACGGGCTCTCTTCCCCTTGCGGCCCCTTGGGTCTATGAGGGGGCATGACAGATACAGCCTCCGCCCCCTCGGCGCCCCAGCGCGCCCGCATCAAACTGAAGCCCAAGGCGAACGCCCGCGCGATCCGCCATGGTTTCCCTTGGGTCTATGCCAACGAGCTGGTTACCGACCGACGCACGCGCAAGCTGGCGCCGGGTACTCTGGCGGTGCTGGAGGATGAGGCGATGCGCCCCCTGGGGCTGGTCGCGGTCAACCCTGAAAGCAAGATCATCGCCCGGATGCTGGACCGCGACCCCGAAGCGGTGATCGATCAGGCCTGGTTCGCGGCGCGGCTGCAGCGGGCACAGGAGATGCGCGCCCAGCTATATGAGGCTCCCTTCTACCGGCTGGTTCACGCCGAGGCGGACGGGCTGCCCGGCGTGGTGATCGACCGATTTGGCGGCTCTTGCGTGGTGCAGCCCAACGCCGCCTGGGCCGAGGCGCATCTGGAGGCGCTGACCGCAGCCCTGGCCGAGGTGACCGGCGCCGAAGTGATCCTGAAAAATGCCTCGGGCCGCACCCGGGGTCTTGAGGGGCTCGATGATCAGAACGCCACCCTTCTGGGCGATGCGCCCACCGCGCCGGTCCCGGTCGTCATGAACGGGGCCACCTATATGGCGGATCTGACGGGCGGGCAGAAAACCGGCCTGTTCTTCGATCAGCGTGAAAATCACGGCTTTGCCGCGCGTCTGGTGGCGCCGGGGGCCAAGGTGCTGGATGTGTTTTCCCATGTGGGCGGTTTTGGTCTGGCCATGCTGGCGGCTGGCGCGTCAGAGGCCACCTGCGTCGATGGGTCGGCCGCGGCCTTGGATCTGGCCGGGCAGGGCGCCGCTGCAGCGGGCTGGCAGGATCGGTTCACCGCGCGGCAGGGCGATGCCTTTGACGTGCTGACGGCCCTTGGCGCGGAAGGCGCGCAATTCGATGTGGTGATCTGCGATCCGCCCGCCTTTGCGCCCTCGAAAAACGCACTGGAAGCGGGCCTGCGCGCCTATGAGCGGGTGGCCAAGCTCGCCGCCCCTCTGGTGGCGCCGGGCGGTTATCTGGGGCTTTGCTCCTGTTCCCATGCGGCGGATCTGACCCGGTTCCGCAATGCTTCGGCGCGCGGGATCGGTAAGGCGGGGCGGCGCGGGCAGCTCATTCACACCGGATACGCAGGCCCCGACCATCCGCAGATGCCGCAGCTTGCGGAAAGCGGATACTTGAAGGCCGTGTTCTTCCGGCTGGGCTAAGAGCGTGAAACTGCTCCTTGATACCTGCGTTTTATATCCCACTGTGATGCGGGAGATGCTCTTGGGCGCGGCGCGGCTGGGGCTATATACGCCGCTCTGGTCCGAGCGTATCCTGGAGGAATGGCGCCGTGCGGCGCTGAAGCTTGGGCCCGAAGGCGCGGCGCAGGCGCAGGCCGAAGTCGCGATGCTGCAGGCGGGTTGGCCCGGCGCCGTGGTGCCGCCCGCCCCGGCGGTAGAGGCGCGGCTCTGGCTGCCGGACGCGGCGGATCTGCATGTGCTGGCGGCGGCCATTTCAGGCCATGCCGATGGCATCGTCACCATGAATGCCAAGGATTTCCCCCGCCATACCCTGGCGGAAGAGGGGCTGAAACGCATCGGCCCGGATGAGCTGCTTTACGATCTGTGGCTCCAGGAACAGGCGGGGATGGAGGCCGTGGGCGCAGCGGTTCTGGCCGAGGCCAACCGCCTGTCGGGCGGCGGCTGGCAGATGCGCCCCCTCTTGAAGAAGGCGCGCCTGCCTCGTCTGGCCAAGGCGCTGGCGGGCTGAGCCTCAGAGATCCTTCAGGATACCGGCGGCGATCTCGAAAGACCGCATACGTGCCTTGTGGTCGTGGATCTGCCCGGTCAGGATCACCTCGTCGGGCTGATGTTTGCCGATGATCTCCGACAGCTGGCTGCGCACCGTGTCGGGGCTGCCGACTGCGGTGATGCGCAGGGCCTCGTTGACGCCTGCCAGAACATGCGGTTGCAGGTGGTCATTGATGTCATCGACAGGCGCGGGCAGCTTGCCGGGGCGTCCAAGGCGCAGGCGGGCAAAGGCCTGCTGCATGGTGCTGCGCAGGCGCACCCCTTCGGCGTCCGTGTCGGCGGCAAAGACATTGATCGCCATCATCGCATGGGGTTTGTCGAGGAACACCGAGGGCTGGAAGCTGCGCCGATAGACCTCCAGCGCCTCCTCCAGCGCCTGCGGCGCAAAATGAGAGGCAAAGGCGTAAGGCAGGCCCAGATGCGCGGCCAGCTGCGCGCCATAGAGGCTGGAACCGAGGATCCAGACCGGCACATTGGTGCCTTGCCCCGGAAAGGCGCGCACCGGGGCCGCTGGGTCTTCGGGCGCCATGAAGCCGATGAGGTCGATCACATCCTGCGGGAAGCTGTCGCCACTGGCCGCCGCCCCCATGCCCCGGCGCAGGGCGCGGGCGGTCTGCATATCGGTACCCGGCGCGCGCCCCAGCCCCAGATCGATGCGGTCACCATAAAGGGAGGCCAGCGTGCCAAAGGCCTCTGCCACCATATAGGGCGCGTGATTGGGCAGCATGATGCCACCGGCACCGATGCGCATGCTGCTTGTCTGGCTGGCGATATGGCCGATCAGCACGGCGGTGGCCGCACTTGCGATGCCGGGCATGTTGTGATGCTCGGCCAGCCAGTAGCGATGAAATCCAAGCGCCTCGGCATGGCGCGCCAGCTCTGTGCTGTTCTTCAGCGCCTGGGCAATGTCGGAGCCTTCGGGGACGGGAGCCAGATCGAGCAGGGAGTAGCGCATGGGGGTGCCTCGGTCGCGATGTCTTTGCCTAGATGTGGACCTTCCTGTCACGGCAAGCAAGATGCCCGCGAGCGGCGTGACCCGGCGTTACACCTTGGCCCAGTCGGCCTCCAGCCGTTCGATGGCGGCGATGCGCTGCTCTGTCTTGGGGTGGCTCATCAGCCAGGCGGGGGCCATGCCCGCGCGCGCCTGGGTCAGTTCCTCAAGCTTGCGGAACAGGCTTTTCTGCGGCTCCACCCCGATGCCTGCCTTCATCAACAGTGCGGCGGCATATTCATCCGCCTCATATTCATCGCCGCGCGACAGGCGGGCGGCCAGCAGATTGGCCAAGAGACCCGCGATCCAGGGGCCGACAAAGGGAATGTAGCGGCCAAGGATCATCATCAGCGCCGTGCGCAGGGCGTTCTGGCCGGAAAAATCGATGATCCGTTTCTTCGAATGCCCCAGCGCCACATGGCCCAACTCATGGGCAATCACCGAAGAGAGTTCCGCATCGCTCACCTCGCCCGCTTCGTATTTGCGGTAAAATCCGCGGGTGATGAAGATGCGCCCATCGGGGGCAGCAAGCCCGTTCACCGGGTCGACCTCGTAGATGAAGACGGGGATATCCGCCACCTCCAGTGCCGCCGCCATGCGGTCGGTCAGCTTTTTCAGGCGCGGATCGGCCAGGCGGGTCGATTTGGCGTCCAGCTCGCGGTGGGTCCGCCAGACGGAAATCCGGTAGGAGACAAGGCCATAGATCACGGCCAGCAGGATCGGGGTCAGACGCAGCATGGCATAGATATGGGGTGCAGGCGGCCTGTGCTCAAGCGGATTGTTGCCCCCAAGGTCCAAGAGGCGCTTGATGTGCCGGATTAGCGGGTCAGCTCGCGCATGCCCTTTTCCAGCCCGTGCAGGGTCATCGGCACCATGTTGTTTTCGAAGATCTCGCGGATCATGCCGATGGAATGGGTGTGATCCCAGTATTTCTCGGGCACCGGGTTGATCCAGAGGTTCGACGCCCATTGCTCGCGGGCGCGCTGCAGCCAGACCTGACCGGCCTCCTGGTTCCAATGCTCGTTGGCGCCGCCCGGATAGGCGATCTCATAGGGCGACATCGAGGCATCGCCCACGAAGATGCATTTGTAGTCGGGGCCATAGGTGCGCAGCACCTCATGGGTGGGCGTTTGCGCATCCCAGCGGCGACGGTTGTCGCGCCACACCCCTTCGTAGAGGCAGTTGTGGAAGTAGAAGTATTCCAGGTGCTTGAACTCGCTTCGCGCGGCCGAGAACAGCTCTTCCACCACCTTGATATGAGGATCCATCGAGCCGCCCACATCGAGGAACAGCAGCACCTTCACTGCGTTGTGCCGCTCGGGGCGGGTCTTGACGTCCAGGTAGCCGTGTTCGGCGGTGGCGCGGATGGTGTGATCGAGATCCAGCTCTTCCTGCGCGCCCTCGCGCACCCAGCGGCGCAGGCGTTTCAGGGCGACCTTGATGTTGCGGGTGCCCAGCTCCACGTCGCCATCCAGGTTCCTGAACTCCCGCTTGTCCCAGACCTTGACCGCGCGGCCATGGCGGCCCTCTTTCTGGCCGATGCGCACGCCCTCGGGATTGTAGCCATAGGCGCCAAAGGGAGAGGTGCCGGCGGTGCCGATCCACTTGTTGCCGCCCTGGTGACGCCCTTCCTGTTCTTTCAGGCGTTCCTGCAGGGCCTCCATCAGCTTCTCAAAGCCGCCCATCGCCTCGATCTCGGCGCGCTCCTCCTCGGAAAGGTGCTTTTCCGCCATCTTGCGCAGCCATTCCTCTGGGATGTCCACGGCTTCCAGAACGGCAGAGGCGGGCAGCGCTTCGAGCCCTTCGAAGGTGGCAGCAAAGGCACGGTCGAACTTGTCGATATTGCGCTCGTCCTTCACCATGGCGGCGCGGGCCAGATAGTAGAAGGCGTCGATGTCGTAGGTCGCCAATCCCCGTTTCATCCCCTCCAGAAAGGTCAGATACTCCCGCAGAGACACGGGAACGGAGGCCTTTCGCAGGTTCTCGAAAAAGGGCTGGAACATCGGCTGTCTATCCTTGCGTCTTACACCGCCATCCGGTGAATGATCAGGGTGGCGAGCATCCCGACAATACCAAAGGCAATGGCATAGACAGCGCCATATTGCAGCATGTCGGCCAGATTGCCGTTACGTTTCCGCGCTGTCAGGACGCCCAAAGTGGCCCCCAGCAGCAAAGCAGCGATTACGATCATATGTCTTCCGCCTGTTTCATCCTGTTACCTGCGCGGTTCGGGCCGGGCCAATCGGTCCCGATGCGATCAGTTGGTTCGGGGCCTGAGGCCCGCCACTTCCTGCAGTTTGGCGCGCACCGCCCAATCCGGGCCAAACCCGTATCGCGCCCAGCCAAGGCTGTCCAGCCTGACCGCGGCGGCGGCGTCGAATTGCCCCGCAAGGTCTAGCGCTTCGGCCTGCATCATCAAGGCGGTGGCCAACAGAGCCGCGTTTTCGTGGCGGGCGGCGATCTCCGGCACGGGGGCAAGCTGGGCCAGCGCCCTGTCTGCGGCACCTTCCGCGATGGCCTTCGCCGCCATCCTTGGGCGCAGGCGGGCCTGGTGCAGCTCGGTTCCGGGCTGGGTGCGCAGGATTTCCATCGCGGCCAGGAACATCTCTTGCGCGGCGTTCGGGTTTTCGGCCTGGATCAGGCGCCCCAGCACATAAAGCGCCTGCGCGTGCCGGTGGTCGCGCCAGCCATTGTCGCGGGCGATCCGCAGGGCGGTCCGTGCCGCGTTCTGGCGTTGCGGCAGGCGGGTATCGGGGCCAAGAGCCGTTTCGATCGCATCGATCCAGGCGCGCGGCGTGCGCTGCAGCGGGTGGGGCGCGATGCGCTGCCCCGCCGGGTTGAGCCGGGCCAGAAGGGCGGGCAGGCGGGCGGCGACCTCGGCACGGCTGAGCCCGGTGTGCAGCTCCGGCGCATAGGTCGCGCGCAGGATCAGCATGTCAAAGCCGGTCAGAACGGTATGCACATTGTCGTCGTTGAAGACCGAATCCGGCAACCGGTAGAGATCGTTCAAGGGGCCGATGGCCTGGGCCAGTTCCTCGTGCAGGCAGTCGCGGGCCTCTTGCGGGCTGACATCGTTGGGCAGGAAAATGGCCAGCTGTTCGCGGCTGCGCAGCTGGCTCCAATCGGTATCGGGGCTGCGGCGCTTGCGGCGGAACTCGGCCAGGGATGACACATTCGGCACCACGAAACAGGCCGCCTTGGGCAGGGCCTTGCGGATCGCCTTGCGCGATACCGTCTCAACGGTGATATGCGCGGGCCCGCCGGTGACCTCGGCAATGTCGACCCCCGCCTCATCGCGCAGCCTGTGCAGCAGCCGGTTCAGATCCTGGCGAAAGCCCGGTTTCGCGGTGCCCGTCAGCCGCAGGGTGATCGGCTCTTCAAAGCGGGTAAAGACGGGCAGGGTGCCGCCGCCTTCGAGATTGAAGTGAAGGTCCAGGAAATCCCGCGCGATATCGCTGTTGGCCCGGATCGGTGGCTGGGGGTGAGAGCTGCCAAAGGCCTTCGCCGGGGGCAGGGTGCTGTCCGCGATGGCGGCGCGGCTGGGCTGATCGACATCAACGCCAGCGCTGCAGCCGGTGAGGGCTGCCACGCCAAAGGCCAGCAGGGCGCGTCGAAGAAGGGGCGCGAGGGAGGTCAAATCAACCTCGCTGATAGCGCAGGAAGGGGGGCAGCTTGCCGATGCGGTCATAGAGGCGCCGCGCGGTTTCATTGCTGTCCTGGGTCAGCCAGTAGACATTGGCGGCCTTGCGCGCGTCTGCGGCTTGGTAGACCGCCTCGATCAGGGCCCGTCCCACGCCGGTGCCACGGCTGTCCGGATCGGCATAAAGATCCTGCAGGTAGCAGACCTCATTGATGTTCCAGGCGTGCGGGTGAAAGACGTAGTGCGTGAGCCCCACCAGCCGGTCCCCCGCGTCAGCGACAAAGCAGGAGAAAGAGGCCGGATCATCGCTCAGCAAGCGGGAAAACAGCGTCTGATAAACCTCTTCGGGAGCGGAGGTATTGTAGAAGTCCAGATAGGCCGTCCAAAGACGGCGCCATTCGGCCTCGTCCGAAGGCTGCAGCGGGCGAATGGTGGGAGCGGGGGAGGTGGTCACGCCTGTGGTCCTTGAACTATGGGGTTGTCTGAAACGGCGGGATGCCTGTTACGGCAGTATGGTCATGGGGCTGCGGCTTTGTGAAGTGGCGGCCGGTGACGAGATCAGATTGGTGGCAATAAAGTAAAACGCCCGCTGTGACAGCGGGCGCATCGGGCCGGATCGGCTGTTCTGCCCTGTGGGTCAGCGCCGTCCCCGCGCCATGAAGGCGAGCCGTTCGAACAGGTGCACGTCCTGCTCGTTCTTCAGTAGTGCGCCGTGCAGCTTCGGCAGGGCATCGGCGCCATCGCGGGCCAGATCCTCGGGGGTGAGGTCTTCTGCGAGCAGCAGCTTCAGCCAGTCGATCACCTCGGAGGTGGAGGGTTTCTTCTTCAGCCCGGCAGTATCGCGGATCTCGTAAAACTGGGTCAGCGCCGTGGTCAACAGGCTTTCCTTGATGCCGGGGTGATGCACCTCGACGATCTTCCTCATGGTCTCGGCATCGGGGAACTGGATGTAGTGGAAGAAACAGCGGCGCAGAAAGGCGTCCGGCAGTTCCTTTTCGTTGTTGGAGGTGATGATCATGATCGGGCGCTGCTTGGCGCGGATCGTCTCGCCGGTCTCGTAGACGTGGAACTCCATCTTGTCGAGCTCCTGCAACAGGTCATTGGGGAACTCGATATCGGCCTTGTCGATCTCGTCGATCAAGAGCACGACCTTCTCATCGGCCTCGAAGGCCTCCCAAAGCTTGCCCTTCTTGATGTAGTTCCTGACGTCATGCACGCGCTCGTCGCCCAGCTGGCTGTCGCGCAACCGGCTGACCGCATCGTATTCGTAAAGACCCTGCTGGGCGCGGGTGGTGGATTTCACGTTCCACTCGATGATCCGCAGGCCAAGGGCATCGGCCACCTGTTTGGCCAGTTCGGTCTTGCCGGTGCCGGGCTCTCCCTTGACCAGTAGCGGGCGCTCCAGCGTCACGGCGGCATTCACGGCCACCTTCAGATCATCCGTTGCAACATAGTCCTTGGTGCCCTGAAACTGCATGTCCGTCCTGCATCCCTTGTTGTTTCCATTGCGCATAGGCCAGCACAAGCCATCGGTGCGGCGCGATTAGAGCGCTTTTAACCCACCGCGTTTACTATTGTGTAGTGACAATCTGTGTCGCAGGGGATAAACGCTGCGGCATGGGGAGCCGCAGTGCTTGGAACAAATTGAAGAGACCAGCATTATGGGCCAGACCGAAGGAGCCGAAATGAAGCAAGAAATGTTTCTGCCGGAAGACTATCGTCCGGCCGAAGACGAGCCTTTCATGAATGATAGGCAAGCCGAGTATTTCCGTCGCAAGCTGTTGAATTGGAAGCAGGAACTCCTGGCGGAGAGCCGCGACACCATCGAAGGATTGCAGGACAACACCCGAAACATTCCCGATGTTGCCGACCGCGCCAGCGAGGAAACGGATCGCGCGCTTGAGCTGCGCACCCGTGATCGCCAGCGCAAACTGGTCGCCAAGATCGACGCCGCCATCCGCCGCATCGACGAGGGCGAATATGGTTACTGCGAAGTCACCGGAGAGCCGATTTCGCTGAAACGCCTGGATGCGCGCCCGATCGCCACCATGAGCCTTGAGGCGCAAGAGCGTCACGAGCGCCGCGAAAAGGTCCACCGCGACGACTAACTGCGCGGGAAAGCCAGAAATATGAACGTCGGGGCCTGCGGCTCCGGCGTTTTTCGTTTATGGCAGAGACAAGCGGAGATTCTGCAGGTCCCATGGAACTGAAAGACACGAAAATCACCATCATCGGCGCCGGGATTGGCGGGTTAGCGGCGGCCATCGCGCTGCGCCGTCAGGGCGCGCGGGTGACGGTGCTGGAGCAGGCCGAGGCGATCTCGGAAGTGGGGGCGGGGCTGCAGATCACACCGAATGGGCTGGCGGTGCTGAAGGCGCTGGACCTGGCCCAGGATCTGGCCTGGTGTTCGCAGCGCGCGCGCGCCGTGGTTCTGCGCAGCCATGCCCGCAGTGCGGAAGTGCTGCGCCTCGATCTGGAGCAATATGCCTCCGACCTGCGCTATTACTTCGTGCATCGCTCGGACCTGATCGGCATCCTGGCCGCAGCTGCCCGCCGCGACGGGGTGCAGGTGCGCCTGCTGCAGAAGGTCGAGCAGGTGGAGCCGGGCGCGCAGCCCAGGGTGCTGCTTGCCAACGGGGCCCATTGTGGCAGCGATCTGGTGGTGGGGGCGGATGGCCTGCACTCGCGCCTGCGTGCCGCGCTCAATGGTGCGGCCAAGCCGTTTTTCACCGGCCAGGTGGCCTGGCGCGCCATTGTGCCCAATACAGTGGGGCTGGGGCCGGAGGCGCAGGTCTTCATGGGGCCGGGGCGGCACCTGGTGGCCTATCCGCTTCGGGATGGTTCCGTGGTGAATCTGGTGGCCGCGCAGGAGCGCAAGGCATGGGCCGAAGAAGGCTGGAATTTCAAGGATGACCCGCAGAACCTGCGCCGCGCCTTTGCCGGATTCGGCGGTATCGCGGGAGAGCTGTTGCGCGCTGTCGATGACGTGGCGCTCTGGGGATTGTTCCGTCACGAGGTGGCGGAGTCCTGGCATGGTGAAGGTCTGGCCCTGCTGGGGGATGCGGCCCATCCCACATTGCCCTTCATGGCGCAGGGGGCGAATCTGGCGCTGGAGGATGCCTGGAGCCTGTCCGCGTGCTTGAGCCAGGCGCCGGATATGCCATCGGGGCTTGCACTATACCAGGCCCGCCGTCGCGACCGCGCGGCGAAGGTGGTTGCCGCTGCCAATGGCAATGCCTGGAAATATCACCTGCGCCCGCCCTTCAACTGGCCCGCGCATCAGATCCTGAAACTGGGCGGCCGCCTTTTGCCGCAGATGATGGTGGGGCAGTTCGACTGGATCTACCGCCACGATGTGACCGCCCTCTAAGGCGCGCTCAAAGATCCAGTTCGACCCAGACCGGCACGTGGTCCGAGGGTTTTTCACGCCCGCGCACATCCTTGTCGATCTGACAGTCCAGCAGAAGATCCGCCGCCTGCGGGGTCAGCAGG
This sequence comes from Phaeobacter sp. PT47_59, assembly GCF_028890025.1. Taxonomy (NCBI): domain Bacteria; kingdom Pseudomonadati; phylum Pseudomonadota; class Alphaproteobacteria; order Rhodobacterales; family Roseobacteraceae; genus Phaeobacter; species Phaeobacter sp. PT47_59. The sequence continues at coordinate 85,173 of NZ_JARCJL010000013.1, read as the reverse complement.
AAATGATCGATGCGGATGCCGTCGTCGCGGTTCCAGGCGCCTGCCTGGTAGTCCCAGAAGGAATAGTGTCCCGGCCCCGGGTGGCGGGCGCGGAAGGCTTCGGTGAAGCCGAGGTTCACGATGCGCTGAAAGGCGGCGCGGCTTTCGGGGCGGTGCAGGGCGTCGTCGATCCAGGCCTCGGGGCGCTTGGCGTCTTCGGGCTGGGGGATGATGTTGTAGTCGCCCGCCATCAGGGCAGGCATCTCATCGGCCATCAGGTCCCTGGCGCGGTCGCGCAGCCGCTCCATCCAGGCCAGCTTGTAGGCGTATTTGCCGCCCGCGACGGGGCTGCCATCGGCCTGCAGTTCCACCGGGTTGCCATTGGGCAGGTAGAGCCCGCAGATGCGGATGGCCTGCTTGCCGACCACGGTGGCCTCGATCCAGCGGGCCTGTTCGTCGCTGTCATCGCCGGGCAGGCCGCGGCGCACATCCTCCAGCGGCAGTTTCGACAGGATCGCCACCCCGTTGAAGCTTTTCTGACCGTGGGTTTCCACGTTGTAGCCACGCTCTTCGAAGATCTCGCGCGGGAAGGCCTCGTCCACCGATTTGATCTCCTGCAGAACCGCCACGTCCGGTTGCGCTTCATCCAGCCAGTCGGGCAGCGCCTTGGCGCGGGCCTTGATGCCATTGATGTTGAAGGTGGCGATTTTCATGTCCGGTCTCCAGAAAGGCGCGGCTGCGGGCGTTTTGCGTTGCGATTTCTATCGCCCAAACGCCCCGGCAGAGCAAGAGCGCGCCCCGAAAGGCGAATCGTTTCTGCCGAGGTGTTCGGGCATGTCAGGGATCGTTTTGCGACTCCGTTGGTGTCTACCTTGAGTTGATGCCTGGGGTTGTGCAATACTGCCCGTGTGGACAAGGTTGGGCATAAGGTGTGTGTCACTTTAAATCATTGATAAATGGTAATAATTTGTGGATTAAAGTTCAAGTGTCGACCGCGGAAAAAGCAACCGTAAATTGCAGTTTTCTGTTTTTGGGCGACGTCCTCCGTGCCAGCGTTTCAGGGCAATCACGCTTTAACGTTGGAGGTTTCCATGACTGCATTGCTCAAGAAAAAACACATTCACACCACCGCTCAGACCGCGCCGGACAGCCTGTTTGGCGGCCATGGAGCCGAGATGTTCTCCTCGGGCTCGGCCCCCACGACCGATCTGCTCAGCGGTGGTGGCGCCGAGATGTTCTCTTCGGGGTCCGCGCCGTGCAGCGCCGACAGCCTGACCGGAGAAGCGGTGTCGCTGTTTTCCTCCGGCTCCGCTCCGGTTGCCGATGCCAGCCAGTCCGCGGGCGTTCTGACCGGTCTGTTCTCGTCCGGTTCGGCGCCGCGGGCAGAGGCCAGCCGCACCCGGGGCGAGGCCACCGGCCTGTTTTCTTCGGGCAGCTAAGGGCGCGGCTGCACGGCGCGCGGCCCGGTGAGGGGCGCGCCATGACAGATAGGGGCAGCTCCGGATCCCTCCGGGGGTGCCCCCAAGTTCCCGGATCCGTCGGGGGCACGCATGGCAGCATAGGACTGGCGCAGGCCAGGGGGGTGTCGACAATGACGCGAGGTTCAACCGCACAGGTTCTGTCCTTTCCGGGCAATCGCATCCGGACTACGCCAGGGGGTGCCGGGGGGCGGGCGGTGCTCTGCACGAGTTTTGCCGAGTACCGGCACGATCCGGAGAGCGTCTTCTGGTTGAAGGAAAACGCCGAACTGCTGAACATCCTGGAGTGCACCGGGGCCGATGTGCCTACGGCTGCGCTGGCGCCCTTTCAGGCGTTTTACGACACGGTCGAACGGCGCCTTGGTTTCTTTCGTCCCTATTACCGTTTCATCCTGTCGATCTGCCTCGATCTGGAGGATCTCGGCTTGGCGCGGCACAACAAGGGCGCGGCGCTGGCCCGATGGGTGGGGGCGCAGGGGCTGGCCCAGGCGGAGCTGTCGGATCTGCAACGGGCCGAGGCGCGCCGTCTTTTGGCGCGCCGGGACGTGCGGCTGGATATGCCGGGGCTGGACGAGCGCCTGCACGCCTTTGCCGAAGGCTCGGCGGCCTTTGCCCTGCCGAACAAGAAGATCGGCTACGAGTTGACCCATCTGGTCTTCTACCTGTCGGAATACGGGCGGCGCGATCCGGGCCTGTCGCCTGCGGCGTTGAAAAGCCTTGAATACCTGGGGCTGGTTTCCTTCCTCGATCAGGATGCGGACCTGCTGGCAGAGGTGGCCATCGCGCTGGCTTACGCAGGTGCCGAGGTGCCGCAGGTCTGGCAGGACTGGCTGCAGCGGCAGGTGGCCGGGTTCGAGGTGGTGGAGAACGGGTTTGGCGGCCAGCCGGATGACTATCACACCTATTTCGTTTGCAACTGGTGGCAGGGCGTTGCAGGCGGGCAGCCCTTTTGGCGGGGCTTGCCGCAGGGGGGCACCTTGCTGCGGCGACCGGGCGGAGCGGGGGTGCTGCGCAGCCTTTCCCGTGCGCTCTATGAGGCAGAGCCGCGCGGCTATGGCGATTGGGATGTGGCGCGGCGGGATCTGGCGGCCTGGCTCGATCCGGGCCAGATCGAGGTGATGGAGAGGGCCGAGGCCAGTTCCCAGGCCTTTGGTGAGTTCTTCGCGCTGTTTGCCCGCAGCGGTGAGGCAGGCAGCCTGCGGGCGGGCTGCGCATGAAGCGGGCGTTCCCGGCCTTGGGCTCCCAAACCTTGGGGACCCCGGCGCTGAGCGGCGCCCTTTTGGTGGTCGTCTACACCGGCTTCATCGCTTCGGCGGATGGGATCACCAAACTCCTGGCCGGAGGCTATGCGCCCGCGCAGCTATACGCCCTGTCCGGGGCAGTGGTTGCGGGCCTGTGCACCTTGGCTTGCCTCGTTGCACGCGACCGCAGCGCGCCCGCGCGGGCCGCGATCACGGCGGGGCTGCGCACCCGGTGCATCCGGGCCATGGGCGTGCGGTCGGGCGCCACGGTGCTGGCGGCCTTGTGTTTCTTCTATGCCTTCCGGCTGCTCCCCTTTGCCGAGGTCTTCATCTTTATCGGCCTGATGCCGCTTCTGGCAGGGCTGATGTCCGCCCCGATCCTGGGGGAGCGGGTGCGCCCGGTGGCCTGGGGCGCGCTTGCGGTCGGATCTGTCGGGGTGATCTGCGTCTTTCCCGGCGGTATTTCGGCCTTGTCTGGCGGGCACGGCGTGGCGCTGGCGGCCTCGGTGCTGGGAACCCTGTCGATCACCCTGTCGCGCTATATCGGGCGGTATGAGCAGAATGTGCTGGCGCAGGTCTTCTACCCCAACCTGGCGCTCTGCCTGACCATGCTGCCAGTCTTGCCCTTCGTCTGGCAGCCGATGCCTTTTGCGGATGTTGCCTGGGCGCTGATCTATGCGGGGATGCTGTTTGGCGCCCGTTGGCTCTTGGTGGCGGCCCTGCGGCTGTTGCCCGCATTTGCGGTCACGCCGCTGATGAACCTGCAATTCGTCTGGATGGTGGTGATTGGCGGCCTGGCCTTTGGCGAAGCGGTGCGTCCCGATACTTGGGCCGGGGCAGCGGCGATCATGATCTCGGGGCTTTATCTGGTGTGGGACCAGATGGGCGTGGGGCGCAGCAGCCTTGTGGCACGCTTGCGTCTGCCGCAGACGGACCCTTGAGCCGCATCTGCGCCCCGATCACGACAGGCACGCTGCCAGGTCAGGCTGGTATGGAGGTCACGCTTACATGGAAAAGGAGGTGCCACAGCCGCAGCTGGAGGTGGCATTGGGGTTCTCGATGGTGAACCGCGCGCCGATCAGCTCTTCGGTGAAGTCGATGACCGCGTTTTCCAGGAAGGGCAGGGAGACCGCATCGACCACCACCTTTTCGCCGCCGCCTTCCAGCACCAGATCATCGGACTTGGGCGTGTCCAGGGCGATTTCATACTGAAAGCCCGAGCATCCGCCGCCCTCGACGGCAACGCGCAGGGCCTGTCCCTGATCAGCGGCGCCGATCTCGGCAAGGCGGGCAAAGGCGCGATCGGTTACCTTTGGGGGCAATTGCATATAAATCTCTCCCAAATCGAGGTTGCAGCATGCTAGGATACATATAGAAACGCGCACAGCGGGCGGCAAGATTTGCAAAGGATAAAGATCAGAAATGTATGCGCCTTTTGCCACCATGCCAGACAAGAGCCGCGGGCGGCTGGTTGCCGAGGAAGAAAGCTACTTCCGCTCTCCCTTCCAGCGCGATCGGGATCGCATCATCCATGCCAGCGCCTTTCGCAGGCTCAAGCACAAGACCCAGGTCTTTGTCGAGCATGAGGGTGACAATTACCGCACCCGGCTGACCCATTCGATCGAGGTGGCCCAGGTGGCGCGTACCATTGCGGGCGCGCTGGGGCTCAATCAGGAGCTGACCGAGGCGGTCGCCCTGGCCCATGATCTGGGTCACACCCCGTTCGGCCACACCGGAGAGGATGCGCTGCATGCGTTGATGGGGCCTTATGGCGGCTTTGATCACAATGCCCAGGCCATCCGCATCGTCACCAACCTGGAACGGCACTATGCCAATTTCGACGGGCTGAACCTCACCTGGGAGACGCTGGAAGCCATCGCCAAGCACAACGGGCCGGTCACCGGCGCGCTGCCCTGGGCGCTGGCGGAGTTCAACGCCACCATGGACCTGGAGCTGCACAGCCATGCCAGCGCCGAGGCGCAGGTGGCGGCCCTGGCCGATGACATTGCCTATAACAACCACGATCTGCACGACGGATTGCGCGCGGGCCTATTCTCGGACGCGGAAGTCGCCCGCTTGCCCATCGTCAGCTCTGCCTATCGCGATGTGGATCTGCGCTATCCGGGGCTGGAGAAGAACCGTCGCCGTCACGAGGCGCTGCGCCGCGTCTTTGGGGTGATGGTGCAGGATGTGATCGAAACCTCGCAGGACCGCCTTCAGGAATCCGGCGTGCAAAGCGTCGAGGAGGTGCGGGCGCTGGGGGCGCCGGTGGTGCGCTTCTCCGATGGGCTGTGGCTGGATCTGAAGGATATCCGCGCCTTCCTGTTCGAACGCATGTATCGCGCCCCCAAGGTGATGGAAAAGCGTGCCGAAGTTTCCAAGGTGGTCGAGGCGCTGTTTCCCTATTTTCTGGCCAACCCGCTGGAGATGCCGGAACGCTGGCATCCCGAAATCCGCATGGCGCAGAACAAGACGGCGCTGGCGCGGCTGGTGTCCGATTACATCGCGGGCATGACGGACCGGTTTGCCCTGCAGCTGCACGAAAGACTGATTGCGGGCAAACCCGCCTCTGGCTGATCCTCCGGCTGACCCTCTGGCTGATCGGCGGTCATCCGTGGTGCGGGTTTCCAGGCCCAGAGGGCCCAACGGGCGCGTGATCCGGTTGACCGGGGGCGCGGGCGTGGGTATCCGCTAGGACAAACCTATAGGACGCCCGATATGAACCTCTTTACCGATATCCGCTCGCTCGTGATCGACAGCCTGACAGCGCTCACCGCCGCAGGCACTCTGCCCGAGGGGCTTTCCTTTGACCATGTGGCGGTAGAGCCGCCCCGCGATGCGGCCCATGGGGATATGGCGACCAATGCCGCCATGGTACTGGCAAAGCCCGCCAAGGCAAAGCCCCGCGACATCGCCGAGGCGCTGGCCGCCCAGCTGGCAACGGATCCGCGCATCACCTCGGCCGAGGTCGCCGGTCCCGGTTTCCTGAACCTGCGCCTCGCCGAAGGGGTTTGGCAGGGCGTGCTGGCATCGGTGCTGAAGGATGGCATTGCCTACGGGCGCTCGGATCTGGGTGCGGGCAAGCGGGTCAATGTGGAATATGTCTCGGCCAACCCGACCGGCCCCTTGCATGTGGGTCATACCCGCGGCGCGGTCTTTGGCGATGCGCTGGCGTCACTGCTGGCCTATGCAGGCTATGATGTCACCCGCGAATACTACATTAACGATGGCGGCGGGCAGGTCGATGTCCTAGCCCGTTCTGTCTACCTGCGCTACCTCGAGGCGCACGGGCAGGAGGTCGCCTTTGAAGACGGCACATACCCCGGTGACTACCTGATCGAGGTGGGCGAGGCGCTGAAGGCCAAGGTGGGCGATGCCTATGTCGGCAAGGGCGAAGAGGTCTGGCTGGAAGAGGTGCGCAACTTTGCCACCGATGCGATGATGGACCTGATCCGCGCGGATCTGAACCTGCTCGGCATCAAGATGGATGTCTTCTTCTCGGAGAAATCCCTCTATGGCACCGGCCGGATCGAAGCGGCACTTGAAAGCCTCGATGCCAAGGGGCTGATCTATCAGGGCGTGCTGGAGCCGCCCAAGGGCAAGAAGCCCGATGACTGGGAGCCGCGCGAGCAGACCCTGTTCAAATCCACCGAACACGGCGATGACGTGGATCGCCCGGTGAAGAAATCCGACGGTGCCTGGACCTATTTCGCCCCCGATATCGCCTATCACTATGACAAGGTGACCCGTGGCTTCGATATGCTGATCGATATCTTCGGCGCCGACCATGGTGGCTATGTCAAACGCATGAAGGCCGCCGTTTCGGCCCTGTCCGATGGCAAGGTGCCGCTGGATATCAAACTGTGCCAGCTGGTGAAGCTGTTCAAGGACGGCCAGGAGTTCAAGATGTCCAAGCGGGCAGGGACCTTTGTCACCCTGCGCGACGTGGTCGAGGCGGTGGGTCCCGATGTCACCCGCTTCATGCTGCTCACCCGCAAGAACGATCAGGGCTTTGATTTCGATCTCGACAAGGCGCTGGAACAGTCCAAGGATAACCCCGTCTTCTACGTGCAATATGCCAATGCCCGGATCTGCTCGACCCTGCGCAAGGCGGCAGAGGCGGGGATTGCCACCGATGATGAGACACTGAAGGGTGCGGATCTGTCTTTGCTGGCCGCCCCGGCGCAGCAGGCGGTGGCCCGCAAGCTGGCGGAATGGCCGCGTCTGGTGGAGATCGCCGCGCGCAGCAACGAGCCGCATCGCATCGCCTTCTACCTCTATGATCTGGCCTCGGATCTGCACGGATTGTACCACCTCGGCAAAAGTGACAAAAGTTTACGATTTGTTAATGAGAGCAGCCAATCGGCAACACATGCCAATTTGGCGCTGGCACGGGCCGTTTCCATTGTCATTTCCGCAGGTCTTGGTATTCTTGGCGTAACCCCGGCGGAAGAGATGCGATAAAAATACGCACAGACCGCCGGAACGAGGCAGTTCAAGAGACCCTGACACGCAGCGCCATCCCGGCCCTGCGTGAGATGGGCAGTGAGGCGGATCATGGCGTATTTTACGCAGGCGGGCGCGCGCCCTGCCTATGACCACGGTGGAGTCGCACAAGCTGACCCCGCAGGCGGTGCACAGTATCAGCAGCAGCACTTCGCAGCGCCCGAGCCGCCCATCGCGGCTCCGGCCCGGCAGCCCTTTGGCCAGCCACAGCCCGCATACGCGGCCCCGGAAGCGCCGCATGCCTATGGCGGCTTCGATCCGGCCCAGGCCGGGGCCTATGGGGAAGACGATTACGGATATGATGGCATCGACGAGGATGCCGCTGCAGGGCAGGGCGGCTTTGGCCGCATCGCCGGGATCTTGGGCGGTATCGCCTCGCTGGCGCTGGTGGTTGGCATCGGTGTCTGGGGCTACAAGCTGGTGATGCGTGATGTGAGCGGCGTGCCGGTGGTGCGGGCCGTTGAAGGCCCGATGCGTATCCAGCCGGAAAACCCCGGCGGACGTCAGGCGGATCATCAGGGGCTGGCGGTCAATGCGGTGGCCGCCACCGGCGTTGCCGAGGATCCCGCGGATCGCCTGGTGCTGGCGCCCGAGCCGATCGAACTGACCGAAGATGACCGTCCGATGTCGGAACTGGCGCAACTGGCCGAACAGGACCGCGCCGATCAGGCCGGGCCTTCCGGCTCTGCCGTGTCCGAGGAAACCCTGGCCGCCTATCAAGGCGGTGACATCAATGCGCTGGTGGCCGAGCTGACCGAGGGCGTTGCGCCGCTTGGATCGGCTCCGGAGGTCGGATCTGCCCCCGCAGAGCGCGTTGAAACAGCCCTCTCTGCCCCGGCGATCATCCAGCCCGAGCCGCTGAAGCCGGTGGAGATCGCCGCCATCGCGGCGGCACCGCAACCCTCTGCCGCGCTTCTGAAGGCGCCGGGGGTGAAGATCTCCCTGCGCCCGCATCTGCGTCCGGCGCGGTTTGCCCCGGCCACGGCCCCTGCGGCCACGGCTTCGGGCTCGGTTGCCCTGGAAGTCTCTGCCGACAGCCTGCCTGCGGGCACCCGGCTGGCCCAGCTTGGCGCCTACGAAAGCGCCGAGGTCGCCCGCGCCGAATGGGACCGCATCTATGGCCAGTTCGAAGACTACCTTGCCGACAAGAAGCGCGTGATCCAGCGCGCCGAAAGTGGCGGGCGTACCTTCTACCGCCTGCGCGCCATGGGCTTTGACGGGCTGTCGGATGCGCGTCGCTTCTGCTCGGCGCTGGTGGCAGGCAATGCCGATTGCATCCCCGTGACCACGCGATGAGCGGCGGTTTCGGCGCCACCATCCTGGATGCCACGGGCCTGCGCCTGAGCCCAGATGAAAAGGCGCTGTTTCGCGACGCGGACCCGTTTGGGTTCATCCTGTTTGCCCGCAATATCGACACGCCCGATCAGATCCGCGCGCTCTGCGATGACATGCGCGAGGCGGTGGGGCGCGACTGTCTGATCACCATCGATCAGGAAGGCGGACGCGTGCAGCGTCTGCGCGCCCCCTTGGGCCGCGAATGGATGCCGCCGCTGGACCATGCCGTGCAGGCAGGCAAGGAGGCCCCCCGCGCCATGTATCTGCGCTACCGCCTGATTGCCCAGGAGCTGCGCGCCCTTGGCATCGACAGCAACTGCGCGCCGCTTGCCGATATTGCCGGGGCCGATACGCACCCCTTCCTGAAGAACCGCTGCTACGGCGAAACGGCTGCCGATGTGGCTGAGCTGTCCCGCGCGGTCGCTGCGGGGCATCTGGACGGTGGCGTGGTGCCGGTGCTGAAACATATTCCCGGCCATGGTCGCGCGGTGGCGGACAGCCATCACGACCTGCCCCATGTGGCAACCTCCTTTGAGGAGCTGGAGCAAACCGATTTCGCCCCGTTCCAGGCCTTGAACGACCTGCCCATGGCCATGACCGCCCATATCGTGTTCGAGGCGCTGGATCAGCGCCCGGCGACCCTGTCCCAGCCGGTGATGAACATGATCCGCCAGCAGATCGGCTTTGACGGGCTGATCATGACCGATGACATCTCGATGAAGGCGCTGAAAGGCGCGCCGCAGGATATCGCGCGCCAGTCCCGGGCTGCGGGCTGCGATATCGTGCTTCTGTGCAATGCGGATCTGCCCACCCGCACCGCCGTGGCCGAAGCTGCCGGACGCCTGGACGAGACGGGCCAAATGCGTGCGTTGAAGGCGGTTGAGGCGCGCAAAACGCCTGCGCCGCTTGACATAGAGGCCGCCGAGGCCGAACTTGCTGCCCTGATGGGCGGAAAGGTTTATGTCTGAAGATACCCTGTTCCCGGAAGAGGCTCAGCCCTCGGTCGAAGACCGTCTGGCGGCTGAGGCGCTGATCGTCGATGTCGACGGCTATGAGGGGCCGCTCGACCTTTTGCTGATGCTGTCGCGCACCCAGAAGGTGGATCTGCGGCGGATTTCGGTTCTGGAACTGGCGCGGCAATATCTGAGTTTCGTGGAGCGCGCCAAGGAGCTGCGCATCGAACTGGCTGCCGACTACCTGGTGATGGCGGCCTGGCTTGCCTTCCTGAAGTCGCGCCTGCTGCTGCCGCCCGACCCGGAGGAAGAAGGGCCCTCGGGCGAAGAACTGGCGGCACACCTGGCCTTCCAGCTGGAGCGGCTGCAGGCGATGCGCGATGCGGCGGCGCGGTTGATGGGGCGCGATCAGCTGGGGCGCGACTTCTTTGCCCGCGGTCAAAGCGAAACCGTGGAGCGGATCCGCACCGTCACCTATAGCGCCAACCTGCTTGACCTGATGCAGGGCTATGCCCGCATCCGCACCCGCGACGATTTCCGCCCCTTCGTGATGGACCGCGATTCGGTCTTCACCATGGAAGAGGCGCTGGAACGGATGCGCGGGCTGATTGGCTTTACCGGCAGCTGGACCGATATGCTGAGCTACCTGCCGGAGGGCTGGCACAGCGACCCGGTGAAGCGGCGCTCGGCCACGGCGGCGACCTTTGCCGCCTCACTTCAACTGGTGAAGGAAGGCCAGGTGGAACTGCGCCAGAGCGAAACATTTGCGCCGATCCAGCTGCGCCATCTGAATGGGGACCCCTGATGGAAGATTTCAGCAATCCTGAAAGCGAAGGCAGGCCCGAAGGCTCGGACAGCTTGTTCGAGGCCCCGCCCATGGCCGAACAGGAACGCATGGTCGAAGCGGTGCTGTTTGCCAGCACGGAACCCGTGACGATCCGCGATCTGGAAGCGCGCATGCCGCATGGCTGCAACCCGGGCGAGGCGCTGGAATACCTGCGCAAACGCTACGAGGGACGCGGCGTGCGGGTGGTGCGCGTGGGCGAGGCCTGGGCGATCCGCACCGCGCCCGACCTCGGCTTCCTGATGCAGAAGGAGGTCGTCGAGACCCGCAAGCTGAGCCGTGCCGCGATCGAGACCCTTGCCATCATCGCCTATCACCAGCCGGTGACCCGTGCCGAGATCGAAGAGATCCGCGGTGTCTCGGTGTCGCGCGGCACCATCGATCAGCTTCTGGAGATGGAGTGGATCCGGCTGGGGCGCCGACGGATGACGCCGGGGCGCCCGGTGACATTTGTGGTGACGCCGGTGTTCCTGGATCACTTTGGTCTGGAAAGCGCGCGCGATCTGCCGGGCCTGAAGGAACTGCGCGCCGCGGGTCTGCTCGAAAGCCGCCCGCCGCCGGGCAGCTTCCCGCTGGGCCAGGGGAGCGACGATTCGGATGACGACGATACTGGCGAGCAGCCGGAGCTGTTCGAAAGCTGAGCGCGCCCAGAAATCGTCTCATTCCTGGGCTAGCCTGGGATTGGACAGAAGCGGAGCCAAGTGATGAATGTCGAATCCATCTTCAACATGATCCTGCGCCGCCTGGTGGGGCGGGCAGTCAACAAGGGCGTGGATGCCGGGATCAATGCGATGGCCGGGCGGGGCAGGGGGCGCCAGGCAGCCGCTGAGACCGAAGAGCAGGAACGGGTCCGCGCCATACGGCAGGAGCGCCGCGCCAGACGCGCACAGCGGGACAATCGCTGACGGTTGCCCGGTTCTACTGCGGGCTTTTGAAATGCTTGGACAGTTTCAGCCCCTGTCCCTGGTAGTTGGAGGCAATGCCCGCGCCATATAGCTGCTCTGGTACCTCGGCCATCCGTTCATAGACCAGCCTGCCGACGACCTGCCCGTGTTCCAGCACGAAGGGCGCCTCGTGGCAGCGCACCTCCAGCACGCCGCGCGATCCGGCGCCACCCGCTGAGGCATGGCCGAACCCGGGATCGAAAAAGCCCGCGTAATGCACCCGGAACTCCCCGACCATCGCCAGATAGGGCGCCATTTCGGCGGCATAGGCGGGCGGGATATGCACCGCCTCGCGGCTGACCAGGATGTAGAAGGCGCCGGGGTCCAGGATGATGCGGCCCTTGGTGGTGCGCACTTCCTCCCAATAGTCCTGCGCTTCATAGGCGCCGATGCGATCCAGATCGATCACCCCGGTATGGGGCTTGGCGCGGTAGCCCACCAGATCGCTGCCGGGCAGTTGCAGGTCGACGGAAAAGCCAAGCCCGTCCTCGATCACCGCCTCGCCATCCACCAGCGGGCTTTGGGCGTGCAGCGCGGCGAGTTCCTGATCGCTCAGCACCGCCTGACCGGTGCGGAACCGGATCTGATTGAGCCGCATCCCCGGACGCACCAGGACCGAGAAGGAGCGCGGGCAGATCTCGGCATAAAGCGGGCCGGTGTAGCCGGGTTTGATGCGGTCGAATTCCTCGCCGCCGTCGGTAATGGTGCGCGTCAGCAGGTCAAGCCGCCCGGTGGAGCTTTTGGCATTGGCCACAGCCGAGATATCCTGCGGCAGCGCCAGGCCTTCCATCAGCGGCACCACGTAGACGCAACCCTTTTCCAACACCGCGCCACCGGTCAGATCGATCCGGTGCATTTCGAATTCGGACAGGCGATCCGCGACCGTATTGCCATGGCCCGACAGGAAGGAGGCGCGCACGCGGTAGGCCACATGACCCAAGCGCAGATCCAGGCTGGCGGGCTGGATCTGCCCGGCAACCAGCGGTTCGGCCAGGGTAATTTGGCCCTGGCTCAGCATGGTTTCCAGTCTCTGGCTGGGCAATACGCCTGTCATATTCGCTCTCCCTCTGGCCGGGTTCCGCTCTGTGTGAATTGATACGCCACAGCCGTAACCCCCGGTTACAGATACACAAAACGCCTGGGTGCGCAAACACCCAGGCGTTTTATATGGTCGGGCTAGCAGGACTCGAACCTGCGACCTTCCGTCCCCCAGACGGACGCGCTACCAGGCTGCGCCATAGCCCGTTGACGCGCTTTCTACCGGTTTTGGCGGCGGGGGCAAGAGGCATTGCCAAGTTTTTCCGCGCTTTGGAGAATTAATGTGCGTCCAGCCAGGCGCGCAGCTCCTCTGCGCAGGCGGCAACTTCGGCACGGGCCTCCGGCGCAATCTCGGTTGCTTGCGACAGGAGCGTCAGAATTCCGGGGCGCAGGCTGACCTGAGCGGCGAGGTCCTCATCGGCAACGGCAATGATTCGCGGCTTGCTGTCCGTGGCGGGATCACTTGAGCCCGCGTCATCCAAGGCCACGACCGGGGTGGCGTCTTCGGGTGCCGGTTCAATTGCGGCGGAGAAGGCGCCCGGATCGTCAGCCGCCGGTTCTGCCGCTTCGGCCTCTGGTGCGGCGGGGGCATCGGCATCCATGGCGCTTTGCCAGGCGAGATCAGCCTCAGCTTCCAATACCGGTTCAGCCGCAGGCTCACTGTCGGCTGTCAGTTCGGGGGGGGACGCAAGATCGGCATCCATCGGCGCGGAGCTGTCATCCGCGAGGGCCTCCGCAGCTTGTGAGAGGTCCGGTGTGGTGTCCACATCGGAGGCGGGTGCTTCCTCAAGCGAGGCTTCGGGAGCGGGCAGGTCTTCCGCGTCGGGCACAGCAAGCGGGTCCGGCGCCGTGCCCGCTGCCGGGGCACCCAGATCCATCATGATCTGTTCCGGCTCGGCTGCGATTGCTTGCTCCTCGGCTGCGGGGTCCGGTGTGTGACCCGGGGCGTCACTCTCTGCGCTTTCCAGGGCGCTATCCACATCCGGTTCCGTGATCTCAGGCGCTGTCAGATCTGCATCCGAAGTCCCGGTGTCTGGCGTGGGTGCAGGTTCCTGCGCGGCGGCCGAGGGATCGCTCTCCAACTCATCTTGATGGAAGAAGGCCTGGTTTTCGGAGGGCGCATCCATCTGCCCTTCCAAGGGCGGGGTCTCGTCGGCGGGAGGCTGGGCGGCGGACTGGGATGCGTCGGCTGCGCTCTCTTCGGAGGTGGCCTGAGGGGCCGCGCCAGAAGCGGCATCTGCGCCCGATTGGTCCTGGTGGCCGCCATCGCCACTGATGGAGGGTTCGCCGGGAGCCGCAGACTCAAGGCTATGCGACATCTCCGAGACATGGCCAATCCCGAGATCGCGCAGGATCGCCTGCACTTCCTTGATGGACATGCCATCGTCATGCAGCAGTTTACGGATGCCCCCCAAAAGCAGCATGTCCGCGGGCCTGTAGTACCTGCGCCCGCCCGCCCGTTTCACGGGTTTGACCTGGGTGAACTTGCTTTCCCAGAAGCGCAGCACATGCGCCTGCACCCCCAGCCATTCCGCAACTTCACTGATGGTGCGGAAGGCGTCTGGTGATTTGGACATGGGTATTCGTTCCGTTGGTTGCGACCGCGCGGATCAAGCTGCCGTCAGCTGCGGTTGCCGTCGGCGACGCGGTCTTTCATCAGATGGGAGGGCCGGAAGGTCAGCACGCGACGCGGCTGGATCGGGACCTCTTCACCGGTTTTGGGATTTCGGCCGACACGGGCCGATTTATCCCGCACGCTGAAGGTGCCGAAGGACGAGATTTTCACCTGCTCCCCCCGGACCAGGGCGTCGGACATGTGCTGCAGCATGCTTTCGACCAGCTGGGCGCTTTCGTTGCGTGAGAGGCCGACTTCGCGGAAAACTGCCTCGCTCAGGTCCATTCGCGTCAGAGTTTTTTCACTCATACCAATCCCCGTTGTTTACTCAAGCATAGGGTGTGGTGAATTTCACTGTCAATATCAATGAATTGCGAGGCAGGAGTTTGTACGCAGTCGTGCTACCACCGCAGCACGACCGCACCCCAGGCCAATCCGCCGCCAATGGCCTCGGTCACGATCAGGTCGCCGGGCTTGATCTGGCCGCGCTCTTTGCCCACCGACAGCGCCAGCGGGATGGAGGCGGCGGAGGTGTTGCCATGATCCTGAACGGTCACCACAACGTTCTCCATGCTCAGCCCCATCTTCTTTGCGGTGCCCTGGATGATGCGGATATTGGCCTGGTGAGGCACGATCCAATCGACCTCATCGGCGCCAAGCCCGGCCCGCTCCAGCGCGGTATTTGCGGTTTTTGCCAGCTTTTCCACCGCATGGCGGAAGACCTGATTGCCCTGCATGCGCAAATGGCCGGTGTTCTGCGTCGAGACGCCACCGTCCACATAGAGCAGATCCTTGTAACGCCCGTCCGAATTGAGATCGGTCGCCAGAATGCCGCGGTCCTGGTTGGTGCCTGCGCCCTCCTGTCCCTCAAGGATCAGCGCGCCCGCACCATCGCCGAACAGCACGCAGGTCGACCGGTCGGTCCAGTCCATGATCCTCGAGAAGGTCTCGGCACCGATCACCAGCACCCGGTTGGCCTGGCCGGAGGCGATCAGCGCATTGGCATTGCACAGGGCATAGACAAAGCCCGCGCAGACCGCCTGCACGTCAAAGGCAAAGCCGCGCGTCATCTCCAGCTGCGCCTGTACCATGGTGGCGGCAGACGGAAAGGTCAGATCGGCGGTAGAGGTGGCCACCACGATGGCGTCGATATCGTCGGCCTCAAGCCCAGCATCGGCCAGCGCTGCCCGGGCTGCGGCGGTTGCCATGGTGGATGTGGTTTCACCCTCTTCGGCAAAATGGCGCCGCTCAATGCCCGACCGCGCCCGGATCCACTCGTCCGAGGTATCGAGCGTCTTTTCGAATTCCGCGTTTTCCACCACCCGTTTGGGAAGGTAATGTCCTGTGCCTACTACTACTGCACGTCGCGTCATTCGTTGCCTGCCTTTATGGGGTTAGTCTGTGGGAGGGCGGGTATCGCCCGAAGTTGGCGCATCCTGAGCAAGCTCGACGGCGGATGCAACCCGTGCGGCCAGCTTGTCGGCAAAGCCCTGCTCGGCCAGGCGGAAGGCCAGTTTGACAGCGGCGGACACGCCGGTCGCATCGGCGCCGCCATGGGATTTCACCACGGTGCCATTGAGGCCCAGGAACACGCCGCCATTGGCGCGGCGCGGATCAAGCCGCTTTGCCAGCCGCGACAGGGAGCTATAGGCCAGCAGCGCCGCCAGTTTCGACAGGATGGAGTATTCGAACGCCTCCTTCACCGCCGAACGCAGGAGGCTTGCGGTGCCTTCGCCGGTCTTGATCGCCACATTGCCGGTGAAACCATCGGTGACGATCACATCGGCTACGCTTCCGGGGATGTCGCTGCCCTCGACGAAACCGACAAAATCGTAATCGGCAACCTCGGCATTTTCCGCGATCAGCGCATAGGCTTCTTTCAGCTCGGCGCGGCCCTTGTGCTCTTCGGTGCCCACATTGAGCAGACCGACGCGCGGGCGGGCGATATCCATCGAGTTGCGCGTGTAGGAGGTGCCCATGAGCGCATATTGCAACAGATCCTCGGCATCGGCGCGAATGTCGGCGCCGACGTCCAGCATCACGTTGAACCCCTGCGGGTTGCGCGAGGGCCAGAGAATCGCAATCGCCGGACGGTTGACGCCGGGGATCTTGCGCAGGCGCAGCATGCTGAGCGCCATCAGCGCCCCGGTGTTGCCACAGGAGACAACGCCTGCCGCCTCGCCGTTCTTGACGGCATCCAGGGCAGACCACATCGAGGTGCCCTTGCCGTTGCGCATCACCTGGCTGGGCTTGTCACCCATGGTGACGACCTTCTCCGCATGACGAATAACGACGCGATCCGTCAGGATGCGTCGTTTGGCGACCAGGGGCGCCAGCTCGTCTTCGGGGCCGTGCAGAAGAAATGCGATTCGCGTGTTCTTCTCGGCGGATTTTGCGATACCGGCCACCACAGCGGCAGGGCCGGCATCTCCGCCCATGGCATCGACAGAAATCACGATTCGGCCAGTCTGTGCCTCAGTTCGATCGGGTGTTCCCGTCATGAGCCTGCCTGCCTGGCGCTACGTGATTGAAAGGAGGGCTTAAGCCGCGTCCTCATCCATGTCGATTTCGTCGTTTGCCGCGATGATTTCCTTGTCATCGTAGTGGCCGCAGGAGGGGCACACGTGATGCGGACGGCGCAGTTCGCCGCAGCTGGAGCATTCATTCGGGTTTGCAGCAACCAGGGCATCGTGCGCACGACGGTTGTTGCGGCGCGATTTGGATACTTTGTTCTGTTGGACGGCCATGTCTCAACCTTTGTCTGCTTGGCGCCTTGGGGCCTTCCCCGCCGCGCGATTTCATTGTCTGTCGTGATCGGTGTGACGTGCGTGTAGGCCGCAGCCTGTCCGATGTCCAACCAAAAATTCCGATGAGCGCGCGAAAATACTGCGAATCCTTTTCGACGCAAGCGGTTTTTTAAGCCAGGACGCGGATCTGTACCAGCCGGAAAAACGGGCGGCGGGTGTTTTTTGCGCCAGTGATTTATTCGCCAGTGGTTTTCCGCCGGGCGTCTAGTCGTCTGTCTTCAGCTGATCCTTGAGCGCGGCCAGCGCCGCAAAGGGTTTGGTGTCCTCATCGCGCATCGGCGCGACGCCCGGTGCGGTGAAGACGGCTTCGCCCAGGGCTTCCCCGTCCTTGCGCGGGTAGGCGGGGATCGCCAGGCTCAAGGCTTCGACCATGACCGCGAAGGGATCGATATGGCTGCCCAGGGCTTCGCTGGTCTCATCCTCGGGCATTTCCGCCTCTTCCTCGCCGGGGTCTTCAAAGCCTGCAAGGTAACGCCGCTCGACCTTCTGATCTATGCGGGTGGTGACCGGCTCCAGCGTTACCACGCAATCCTGCACCACCGTGGCGCCCAGGGTGGCTTGCAGGCTCCAGTCCCGTTTGCCGCTGGCGCGGATCTCTCCGGCAAAGCGCAGCTTGCGCAGGGCGTTGAGGCCCAGCTCCTGCGCCAGGGCGGTGAGGGTCTCGCCTTCGGGGCGAATTTCAAAAACTGTCGGGGCGTTTTGCGGCAGATCGGCCACGCGCAAAGCTGTGCTGTCAGCCATATTGGCAACTTTCGTTTCTTGAACCAGAAGCGCGCATTAGGTAATCGGGATGGGCGGCGCAATCAAGCCGTGGCGATCGGGCCTTCGTACGGGATACGTACAGTCGGGGCCGGATGGCCGTCAGGCCGGAGACCGGCACAGGATCAGGGGGCATCATGGGTGCACAGTCATTTCAGCTGAAAACAGCCATGCGGCGCGCGCTGCTGCTTCTGGCCGCCGGATCCGTGGCGGCCTGTGCGGCGAGCTATCGCAAACACGGCTATGTGCCCTCGGATGAGCAGCTGGCAGAGGTGGTCGTCGGGGTGGATACCCGCGATTCCGTTGCCGAAACCATCGGCGTTCCGGGTTCCTCGGGGGTTCTGAACGACAGCGGCTATTATTATATCTCGACCCGCATGCGGCATTTCGGAGCGGCGGCGCCCAAGCCGGTTTCGCGTGATCTGGTTGCCGTCAACTTCGACAAGAACGGTGTCGTCAGCGGTGTGCAGCGGTTCGGACTGGAAGATGGACGGGTGATTCCCCTGCAGCGTCGGGTGACCTCCTCCAGCGTTCAGGACAAGACATTCCTGCGGCAGCTGCTTGGCAACCTCGGCAACTTCGGGCCCGGGGCACTTCTGGACGAGTAGGGGCGCCTGACTCTGTGGTCGGCCTGTCCTATTCGCCTGTTCTGTCCAATTCCTGTGGCCTGTGGTTTCTCCCGAAGTCTGTCGCCTTGCTGTGATCAGCCTGTGTTTTGCTGCGCCGTGGTGCCTGCCACAGCGGAACAGCTGCCGGTGTCGGCGGTGTCTGCTTCATTGAGGGTCCGGAATGGCTGAAGGCGACACACTCCTGAGCAAGGGACGCTACCGGGCACGCCTGGCGGCGGATGCGGCGGACCTTCGGGCGGCGCAGACCCTGCGTGGGCTGTGTTTCGGTACAAAGGGGCCGGATTCTGACTCCTATGACGACATCTGCCGACATGTACTGGTGGAGGATCAGCAAAGCGGCGCGCTGCTGTGCTGTTTCCGGATGATCCTGCTGTCGGGCGGCTCTGAGATCGATCAGAGCTATTCGGCACAGTTTTACGATCTGGAGCGGCTGCGTGCATTTGAGGGTGCCATTGCCGAGGTCGGCCGCTTCTGTATCGGGCCCACGGCAAAGGATGCCGATATCCTGCGCCTTGCCTGGGGCGCGATCACGGCACTGGTGGAGGCGGGCGATGTGCGCCTGCTGTTTGGCTGCAGCTCCTTTGCGGGCACACAGGTGGCGCCCTATCTAGACAGCCTGGCACTGCTGCGGCAGCGCCATCTTGCGCCCGAGCAATGGCGCCCGGCTGCCAAGGCGGCCGAGGTCCTGCGCTTCTCGGATCTGCCAGATCACCCCCCTGACCAGAAGGACGCCCTGCGCCAGATGCCACCGCTCTTGCGCACCTACCTCCTGATGGGGGGCTGGGTCAGCGATCACGCGGTGGTGGATCGGGATCTCAATACGCTGCATGTCTTCACCGGCGTTGCCATCGATGCCATCCCGGAGGCGCGCAAACGGCTGTTGCGAGCGGTGGCCGCACCGGCCTGACGGGTGGCCTCTGCGCACCTGCGGCGTTGACGGCGCGCGCGGGCCGGTTTAGCTGGCGTCTATGGCACGAATTCCTCTTTTGCAGATGTCCGGCATATCGCTCACCTTCGGGGGCGATCCGGTGTTTTCCGATCTCGATCTCGTGGTGCAGCCCAGTGACCGGGTAGCGCTGGTGGGGCGCAACGGTTCCGGCAAGTCCACCCTGATGAAGGTGATGGCCGGCCTGGTGGAATCCGACCGGGGCAGCATCGTGGTGCCGCCCGGCAAGACGGTTGGCTATATGGAGCAGGACCCGCAGATGACGGGCTTTGCGACCTTGGGCGATTTCGCCGCCAGCGCGCTGGAACCCGGCGAGATGTACCGGGTGGAGCGCGCGGGTGAGGGGCTGAAATTCGATCCCGCCCGCCCGGTAGAGACCGCTTCGGGGGGCGAACGCCGCCGTGCGGCCCTGGCGAAGCTGATGGCCGAGGCGCCGGATCTGATGCTGCTGGACGAGCCGACGAACCATCTGGATATCGAGGCGATCACCTGGCTTGAAAATGAGCTGAAATCCACCCGCGCCGCCTATGTGCTGATCTCCCACGACCGCGCCTTCCTGCGCGCCCTGACCCGCGCCACGCTCTGGGTGGACCGAGGGCAGGTGCGGCGGCAGGAAAAGGGCTTTGACGCCTTTGAGGCCTGGCGCGACAAGATCTGGGAAGAGGAAGACCAGCAGCGCCACAAGCTGAACCGCCTGATCAAATCCGAAAGCCGCTGGGCGGTCGAAGGCATCTCGGCCCGGCGCAAGCGCAACATGGGCCGGGTGCGCGCCCTGCAGGATCTGAAGGCCGAGCGCGCATCGCAGATCAAACGCCAGGGCGCTGCCGAACTGGCGCTGGAGGCAGGCCCCAAATCGGGCCGCAAGGTGATCGAGGCCGAGGGATTAGCCAAGGCCTATGACGGCAAAACCATCGTTTCCAATTTCTCGCTGAAGGTGCAGCGCGGCGAACGCGTCGCCTTTGTCGGCCCCAATGGCGCGGGCAAGACGACGCTCTTGAAGATGCTGCTGGGGATGGAGCAGCCCGATGCCGGCAAGGTGACGCTGGGCACCAATCTCGAGATCGCCTTTTTCGACCAGACCCGCGATCAGCTGGATCCCGAAGCCTCGCTCTGGGAGAACCTCACCACTGATCCTGCCTTGGGGATTTCCGGCAAGGCGGATCAGGTCATGGTACGTGGTCAGCCGAAACATGTGGTGGGATACCTGAAGGAATTCCTGTTCGACGAACGCCAGGCCCGCGCGCCGGTGCGCTCGCTCTCGGGTGGGGAGAAGGCGCGGCTCTTGCTGGCCCGGCTGATGGCGCGGCAAAGCAACCTTCTGGTGCTGGACGAACCGACCAACGATCTGGATGTGGAAACGCTGGACCTGCTGCAAGAGCTGCTGGATGCCTATGATGGCACGGTCTTGCTGGTGAGCCACGACCGGGATTTTCTGGATCGCGTTGCCACCACCACCATCGCCATGGAAGGGGATGGCCGCGCCACCGCCTATGCCGGGGGATGGAGCGATTACCTGTCCCAGCGTGCCCCAAGCGAGCCGGAGGAAAAGGCAGAAAAGCCAAAGGCCTCAAAGCCGAAGCCAAAGCAGGAGGCGCAGCCGAAAGAGGGGCTTAGCTTCAAGGAGAAACACCGGCTTGAGGCGCTGCCCGGCGAGATCGAACGCCTGGAGCAGGAAATCGCCAAGCTGGAACAGCTGATGGCCGATCCGGAGCTCTTCACCCGTGAACCTGTGAAGTTCAAGAAGGCCAGTGAAGCCCTTGTGGAACGGCAGGAAAAACTGGCTGCCGCCGAAGAGGAGTGGCTGGAGCTGGAAGAAAAATCCGAAGGCGCCTGACGGGCTGTGTTTCGCGCACGAAACATTGAATAAAATCAGCTTTATATGGTTAATACTTCATTCACCTTCCTGCGGTGAATAAGGAGACGCAAAAAGGGGCGCCCGGTGAGAGTGCCCCTTTAAGGTTTCGCCTTAACAATTTGTTAATGATCGAGTTTACCGCATCCGCAGGGCGCCATCGATGCGGATCACCTCACCATTTAGGTAGCCCATCTCGACGATGAACCCGGCCAGGCGACCGTATTCCGACGGATCGCCCAGGCGGGCCGGGTTCGGCACATCGGCGGCCAGTTGCTGTTGCACCTCTTCGGGCAGGCCGGCCAGCATCGGGGTCATGAAGATGCCCGGTGCGATGGTCATCACGCGAATGCCGGTCGAGGCCAGATCGCGCGCCATCGGCAGGCACATGCCCACGACACCGCCCTTGGAGGCGGAATAGGCCACCTGGCCCTTCTGCCCGTCAAAGGCCGCGATCGATGCGGTGTTGATGATCACGCCGCGGGCGCCATCCGGTTCGGGCTCGTTCTTGGCGATTTCGACCGCGGCGAGGCGCGCCACGTTGAAGGTGCCCACCAGGTTGATGTCGATGGTCCGCTTGTAGGCATCAAGCGGGTGCGCGCCCTCCTTGCCGACGGTCTTGATCCCGTAGGCGATGCCGGCGCAGTTCACGCAGGCCGATATGCGGCCCATCTGCTCGGCCGCATAGGTGATGGCCGCGGCGACAGAGCCCTCGTCCGTTACGTCGGTTTCGACGAAATAGCCGCCGATCTCGGCCGCGACCTTGGCGCCGCGCTCGGCGTCGCGGTCCAGGATGGTGACCTTGGCGCCGCTCTCGGCAAAATGGCGGGCGGTTGCCTCACCAAGACCGGATGCGCCGCCGGTGATCACCGCGCATGTCTGATCGAGTTTCATGAAAGGGGTCCTCCCGGTATCTGAACATGTGTTCAAATAAACACGGGGGGCGGGCGCTGTCCAGCGTTCCTACGCGTCCATCATGCGCCCATCATGCGCCTGTCGAGCCGCGCCAGCGGCGTCAGCAGCCGACCCATCGGTGGCCAGAAGAGCCAGGTGCCGCCCAGGCGATGCAGCTGGGCACCGGTGCCCAGTTTGAAGCGCGCCAGACCCGGCGCGTCCTCGGTATTGATCACGCCCAGATCGAGGCTCTTGCAGCCCTGGGCCGAGAGCCAGCTCATCGCTTCCCACAGCAAGAGGTTATGGGCCGACAGCGCCTTGCCGCGTTGGGTGGTGTGGGCGATGTGATAGCTGGCCTCACGCCCGTGGCGCAGCACCAGGATGGCGGCCACGGGGTCTTTGCCCTCAAAGGCCTGAAACAGCTTTGCCATGCCCTTGTTGGCCTGCCCATAGGCAAGGGTCAGTGCCAGCGGCCAGCTGCGGTAGCCACGTTCGGATTGCTGGGCCTGGTCTGCGGCAAAGAGCCAGTGATTTGCATCGAACGGCATGGTCTGCCGGGTCAGGCGCAGGCCCTGGCTTTCGCCATGTTTCAGCCGATTGCGCCATTTCTGGTGCAGGGCGGCACGGCGCCGCTCGGGGCTGCTGGACAGGTCCAGCCGGGCGATACTGGCCGGTCCCATCAAGGGCAGGGCGCCATGCTGGGCCAGTTCGGGCGTGGGGGCTTCGGGGGACAGGATCACCGGTGTGCGGCGCAGGCCCTCTTCCTGCAGGATCTCCAAGAGGCGCAGGGGCTTTTCAAACCGGGCGCGGTTCACCATGGCGACATCCAGGCGACCCCAGAGCCGTTGCCGCAGCACGACCGTATTGTTCATCCGTTCCAGGACCAGCGGATCCTGTCCCGTCGCCCTCAGAGCGCGTAGGAATTCCTCGGATTGGGGCAGGCTGCCCTGAGTGTCGGGGCGGGTCGCAGAGACCGGCGGAATGAAATCGAACATATATCCATTTACGGAACGGAAACCTAATTCAGGGTTAATAGGGGCATGAAAAAGCCGACACATATCATGGGCCACAGCGCCCCCAGTCCTCGGATCAGCAAGAGTGCTGCGGTTCTGTTCGCCACCCTGCTGTCGATCCCGGTGTTCTTCCTGCTGACCTTGGCGGATCTGCTGGTCTTCTAGATCGATAGCCCCCGCTTCTGTTGCCGGCTGGGGGCTCCCGCGCCCGCAGGTGCTGACGGCTGCCGCCGTCAACGCCTTTGTGCGGCCTTGGGCCCGGCGCGGCTGCGCCGCGCGGCGGAGCCCTAAAACTGCCGGAAGCCCTTCAACGACCTGCCGTTTGCTACCGGGCGCACCCACGCCGCGCCAAAGCGCGGCGCCAGGCCCAACGGGAGCAGATGCATCTTTGATGCGCCCGCGACGGGCGGGAGGGCGACGTTTGCCTTTCGACTAGCGTTTCAAGGCAAAGAAAAAGGGGCAGATCTTGCCCCTTTGGCCGTAGCACAGATGAGCAGGGTCTTCAGTCGACCAGTTGCACCAATGCGTGGCGCTTCTTGCCGGCACTCAGCTTGATAGGAGCGGCGAGGGCGCCCGCGTCGATCATCAGGCCCGCGTCTGTCAGTGGCGCGTCGTCGATCCGCGCGCCATTCTCGGAGATCAGCCGCTTGGCCTCCTTGCCGGATTTCGCAAGGCCGGACTTCACGATCAACTGCACGATCGAAATACCACCCTCTAGGTCCGCAGGCGTCAGGTTCAGCGTCGGCAGGTCGTCGCCCACGCCGCCTTTCTCAAAGACCTCGCGCGCGGTGGCCTCGGCGGCCTCGGCGGCGTCAGAACCATGCAGCAGGGTGGTCACCTCATTGGCGAGGATCACCTTTGCGGCGTTGATCTCGGACCCTGCCAGCGCGCCCAGACGGTCGCATTCCTCCACCGGCAGCTCGGTGTAGAGCTTCAGGAACCTGCCCACATCCGCATCCGTGGTGTTGCGCCAGAACTGCCAGAACTCATAAGGGGAGAGCATATCCGGGTTCAGCCAGACTGCACCGTTCTGCGACTTGCCCATCTTCTTGCCATCCGAAGTGGTCAAGAGCGGCGAGGTCAGCCCGTAGATCTCGTGATCCAGCACCCGGCGCGTCAGGTCGATGCCGTTGACGATATTGCCCCATTGGTCCGAGCCGCCCATCTGAAGGATGCAGCCATAGCGGCGGTTCAGCTCCAGAAAGTCATAGGCCTGCAGGATCATGTAATTGAATTCGAGGAAGCTGAGCGATTGCTCCCGGTCCAGCCGCGATTTCACGCTTTCAAAGGACAGCATCCGGTTGACCGAGAAATGCCGCCCGATGTCGCGCAGGAATTCCAGGTAGTTGAGCCCGCTCAGCCATTCGTCGTTGTTGATCATCATCGCGCCACTGGGGCCGTCGTTGTAATCGACATAGGCCGAAAACACCTTCTTGATCCCCGCGATATTGTCGTCGATCTGTTCGGGCGTCAGCAGCGGGCGTTCATCGGCGCGAAACGACGGATCGCCCACCTTGGTGGTGCCGCCGCCCATCAGGGTGATCGGCTTGTGGCCGGTCTTCTGCAGCCAGCGCAGCATCATGATCTGGATCAGCGAGCCCACGTGCAGCGATTTCGCGGTGGCGTCAAAGCCGATATAGCCGGACTGGCCCGGGGTCATCAGCGCCTCGTCCAGACCCTGATAGTCCGTACAGTCGGCGAGAAACCCGCGCTCCATCATCACGGTGATGAAATCCGATTTTGGATGGTAGGTCATGGCATGCCTCGGCTTGTCTATTGCGATCTGCTGTATAAAACGCAAAGGGAGCACATGGAACCTGCTTTTGCGCAGAATTTCATGGCCCCTTCGGGCAGGCTGCAGGGGGCGGACAAAAGAGCGGATGATGACACGAGCGATTTCGAAAACCGGTCGCGTGACCGCATTGGGCGCCATGAGCGGCACCTCGCTGGATGGGGTGGATGCGGCGCTGGTGGACACCGACGGGGAGCGGATCTTTGCCTTTGGCGACAGCGGCTATCGCGCCTATAGCGCGGCAGAGCGGGCGGTGCTGCGGGCGGGCCTCGGCAAATGGTCGGGGCCAGAGGTGGAGGAGGCCGCCGCCCTGACGGATCGCGTCCATGCCGAAGTTCTGGCGGGTTTTCCTGCTGCGCAGATCGTCGGCTTTCACGGCCAGACCCTGGCCCATGCGCCGCGCCGTCAGGGCACGCTGCAGGTGGGCGATGGCGCGGCCCTGGCCGAGGCGCTGGGAAAACCCGTGGTCTGGGATTTCCGGTCCGACGATGTGGCCCTGGGCGGCGAAGGCGCGCCGCTGGCGCCGTTTTTCCATTTTGCCTGCGCCAAATTCATCGGCGCGACGGCTCCCCTTTGCTTCCTGAACCTCGGCGGGGTGGGCAATATCACCTACGTGGATCCGCGTTTCCGGCGCCCCGAGGAAGCCGGTGCGCTTCTGGCCTTTGACACCGGCCCGGCCAATGCGCCGCTCAACGATTTGCTGCAAGCGCGCCTGGGGCTGCCCTATGACAAGGATGGCGCGATTGCCCGCAGGGGTGAGGTGGAAGAGGGCGCGCTGGAGCTGTTCCTGGCCGAGCCCTTCTTTGCCAAGATGCCTCCCAAGTCTCTGGATCGAAACGATTTTGCCGAGATGGTCACTTTGGTGGGCGAGTTGAGCGATGCAGACGCCGCCGCGACGCTGACAGCGATGTGTGCCGCTGCCGTGGCTCAAGGCGTGGAGCATTGCCCCGAGCTGCCCGAGGTGGTGCTGGTCACGGGGGGCGGGCGGCACAATCCGGTGCTGATGGAGATGCTGCGGGTCTCGCTCGACTGTCCGGTGAAGCCCGTCGAGGATGTGGGTCTTGATGGCGATATGCTGGAGGCCCAGGCCTTTGCCCATCTGGCGGTGCGGGTTGCGCGGGGCATGCCGACTTCCTGTCCCGGCACCACGGGGGTGAGCGCCTGTGTCGGCGGCGGTGTGGTCAGCCTGCCAGGCGAGGGCTAACACAGAGGTGTTTTAAGTGACTTGCCCGGACGAGAGGGCCGGGCAGCGCCCGACCCGTCCCAAGGGAGGGCGTATGCGCTTCCTACCAGGCTCCGCCGCTGCCCTCAGGTTATCCGCGCGGAATATCAAACCCAGGCTCTGCCAGCTCGAAGCCCTCGAACTGGAACCCCGGCGACACGGTGCAGCTGACCAGCGTATAGTCGCCGGTCGTGCGCGCGGCCTGCCAGTGACCTGTGGGCACGATCAGCTGCGGCGCGCCCTTGGTCAGATCCGGGGTCAGCAGGTGATCTGTCGCAGGGCCTTCATCCGATGCAGAGAGCGACAGCACCAGCGGTGCGCCCGCGTGATAAAGCCAGATCTCGGCCGCATCGACCCGGTGCCAATGACTGGCCTCTCCGGCTTTCAGAAGGAAATAGATGCAGGTGCCGCTGGGGCGGCCCTCGTTTTCGGCCACCCAGGTCTGCCGATACCAGCCGCCCTCGGGGTGAGGCTCCAGTCTGAGGTGCTTGATGATCTCATCTGCCGTCATGGGCATCTCTTTCCTCCTGCATTGCGCCGGTTTGATCTGGCAATCCGCTAATGGCCGCATATGTTTGGGCCATGACATTGCACATCCCCTTTGACAACACATACGCGGGCCTTGGCTCGGGGTTCTACAGCAAACAGGCTCCGGAGCCGGTTTCAAGCCCGCGCATGCTCGCCTTCAATCGCGACCTGGCGCAGGTCCTGGGCATCACGCCGGGGGACTTGCCGGAAATGGCGCAGGTCTTTGGTGGCAACCGGGTGCCGGAGGGCGCCGATCCGCTGGCGCAGCTATACGCCGGGCATCAGTTCGGCACATTCAACCCGCAGCTGGGCGATGGGCGCGCGGTGCTCTTGGGGGAGGTGATCGGCACGGACGGAATCCGCCGGGATATCCAGCTCAAAGGATCGGGGCGCACGCCCTATTCGCGCCGCGGGGATGGGCGGGCCTGGATGGGGCCTGTGTTGCGGGAATATGTGGTCTCAGAGGCGATGCATGCCCTTGGCATTCCCACCACACGGGCGCTGGCGGCGGTGGAAACCGGCGATTCAGTCTGGCGCGAGGCGGCCATGCCCGGTGCGGTGCTGACGCGGGTGGCCGCCAGTCACCTGAGGGTGGGGACCTTTCAGATCTTTGCCGCCCGCCGAGAGACCGCGGCGCTGAAGCGGCTCACCCAATATGCGATTGATCGCCATTACCCGGGGGCCAAGGGGCCGATGGGCCTGTTGCGCGCGGTGCGCGATGCCCAGGCGCGGCTGGTGGCGCAGTGGATGTCGGTGGGCTTCATCCACGGGGTGATGAACACCGACAATTGCACCATCTCGGGCGAGACGATCGACTATGGGCCCTGCGCCTTCATGGATATCTATAATCCCTCGCAGGTCTTCAGCTCCATCGACCGGATGGGGCGCTATGCCTATGACAACCAGCCGGGGATCGTGGTCTGGAACCTGGCGCAGCTCGCCACGGCCCTGATCCAGCAGATGGACGATCCGCAGGAGGGCGTCGAGGAGGCAACCGAGATCGTCCATGCCATGCCTGGCGTGATCGAGCGGGAATGGCTCAGCCGCTTTGCCGCGAAGATCGGGATCACGACGCCCAAGGAGGGCGATATGGCGCTGATCGAGGATCTGCTGGATCGCATGGCCGCGGGGCAGGCGGATTTCACCAATACGTTCCGCGCTCTGGCCGGGGAGGCCGCGCGGGGTCAATTCCTGGATCCTGGGGCCTTTGACAGCTGGGCAACGACGTGGCGGCAGCGGATTGCCTCAGAGGAAGACCCGGAAGGCCTGATGCGGCAGGTCAATCCGGCCTTCATTCCGCGCAACCATCGCATGGAAGAGATGATTGCGGCGGCGGTCAGCGGCGACTTGGCGCCTTTCGAGCGGCTGATGGACGTTCTTGTGCATCCCTATGAGGATCAGCCGGAGCATAGGAATCTGCAAAACCCACCACGCCCCCAAGAGGTGGTTCCGGCAACCTTCTGCGGCACCTGAAGGGATCAATCAAACCGATCGCCGGGGGCTCTCCCGCGCGGGATCGACCTCCTGTCGGAGGTGCTCTCCCCCTTGGGCCCGGCGCCGTGCTTTGGCACGGCGTGCGCCCCTTCGGGGCGCCGGGCCCAACGGGAGCGGTTGCATCCTTGATGCAGCTGCGACGGGCGGGAGAACCCCCGTCGCCTTTCAGGGGCGGTTGATCAGGAACACACCGGCCGCCACCAGCGCCAGTGCGAGCCAGACCTCGTAGGTGAGTGTCTCGCCCAGGATCAGCCAGCCCATCAGCACCGCCAGCACCGGTGACAGGAAGCTGAAGGAGGCGACCGATCCCGCCTTGTAGATGGTGAACAGCCAGAACCACAGAAGATAGCCAAGGCTGGCAATGGCCACGGCCTGAAACAGCACACCGGCGATATGCATCATGTCGGGCGCGCGCATTAGCGGGCCGAACAGCGGCGCCAGCGCCAGAAGCACGACCGCCGAGACCGCCAGTTGATAGATCAGCTGCATCACCGGCGGCACCCGCGACAGGGGCGTCACACGCAGGCAAAAGGCGATCCCGGCCCAGCACAGGGTGGCAGTCAGCGCCAGGGCATCGCCCAGCACCGATGCACCGCTGGCATCCCGATCCAGCACCGCCAGCACCACCCCGCCCATGGCCAGTGCCAGGCCGGTGACGCGCAGGCGGCTCAGCCGCTCTCCGGGCAGCCACAGATGCGCGGCCAGCGCCAGCCAGACCGGCATCGAGTTGAAGATGATGGTGACCCGCGACACCGATGAGACATCCAGCGCCCAGAACAGGCAGAGGAATTCGATGCTGAACAACAGCCCCGCCACGATCCCCCAGACATGGATCCCCGGCGACAGGCCCGCCTCGGGGCGCAAGCGGGATCTGCGCAGCCAGACCCAGAGCAGGATCACCGCCAGTGCAACAAGCGAGCGCATGCCGGCCTGAAACACCGGGCCAAAACCGCCATTGGTGAGTTTTATCACCACCTGATTGAAGCCCAGAAGGGCGGCAAAGCCGGTGAGCGCAACCGCGCCTGCGGCATCCATGGATCTCTTTTCTGTCATGCCCGCATCAGCCGCTTGGCACGAGGGCGTGTCAAGCATGACGCGCCGTGCCGCACCAATGCGAGACATGCTGCGATCTTGCCTTGCGCCCTGCATCGGGGCGTTGAAAACTGGATCGGGAAAGGAGCGCCCATGCTTGAGCCCACGCTGCGCCTGGCGAGCTACAATATCCAGAAATGTGTCGGCCTGGACCTGCGGCGGCAGCCCCGGCGCATTCTCAATGTGCTGGAGGATATCGGCGCCCGCATCGTGCTGTTGCAGGAGGCCGACAAGCGCCTGCCGCCCCGCCCGGCAGCCCTGCCGCATTTCGTATTGGAGGAGGCGGGCTGGCGGGATGTGGATCTGGGCGGGGCGGGCTCGCTTGGCTGGCACGGCAATGCGGTGATCTGGAAAGGGCAGGGCATCTCTCTACTGGGCAAGGGCCATATCGATCTGCCGGGGCTGGAGCCGCGCGGCGCGGTCTGGGCCGCTTTTGACACGCCGATCGGCCCCCTGCGTGTGGTGGGCGCCCATCTGGGGCTGACGGGCCGGGCGCGGCGGGCGCAGGTGCTGCATCTGGCGCAGCACAGCGAGGCATGGACTGATATGCCGATGGTCTGGGGTGGGGATTTCAACGATTGGTCGCGCGGCTCGGTCTTGGACCGGCTGGCCCCGATGATGCGCTTTCTGCCGCCCCTGCCGAGCTTTCCGGCGCTCAGGCCCTTGGGCGCCCTGGACCGGATTGCCCATAGCGAGGGGCTGGAGGCCGTGCGCACCGGGGTGCACAAGGCGCAGCCTGCGCATATCGCCTCGGACCATTTGCCGGTCTGGGCCGATTTGAGGCGAGTAGGTTAGTTATCTGATCTAAAATGGAAAAGCCGCTGCGCGGGGCGCAGCGGCTTTCATGAGGACTGGGGTGTCCGATCAGCTCGAGCGGCGGCGCTGTCCGCCACCCTGATGTCCGCCCTGGCCACCACCCTGGCCACCACCCTGGCCCTTGCCACGACCTCCGCCGCCGCCCCGGCGCCGCCGGTTGCCACCGGGGCGTCCGCCTGGTTTGCCACCGCCGCCGGGACCGCCACGACGGCCCTTGGGAGCGTCGGGGTCGGGCAGCACTTCCCAGGGGCGGCCAGAGGCCACCGGGATGGTGATCTTCATGGTCTTCTGGATCGCCTTCAGCTCTTCCATTTCATCGGGGGCACAAAAGGCCACCGCCTGACCATCTTTGCCCGCC
The DNA here is from genome assembly GCF_028890025.1 of Phaeobacter sp. PT47_59. NCBI lineage: Bacteria > Pseudomonadati > Pseudomonadota > Alphaproteobacteria > Rhodobacterales > Roseobacteraceae > Phaeobacter > Phaeobacter sp. PT47_59. The sequence goes on along the minus strand of NZ_JARCJL010000013.1, from coordinate 55,038 downwards.
CGCGCGGTGCGGCCGATCCGGTGCACATAGGCATCCGGCACATTGGGCAGTTCGTAGTTGTAGACGTATTTCACGTCCGGGATATCCAGGCCGCGCGCCGCCACATCGGTGGCGACCAGCACCTTCACATCACCGGATTTGAAGGCGGCAAGCGCACGTTCGCGCTGCCCCTGGCTCTTGTTGCCATGGATCGCGGCGGCGGCAAAACCGGCCTTTTCCAGCACCCGCATCAGCTTTTCCATGCCGTATTTCGTGCGGCCAAAGACCAGCGTGCGCTCGTCCTTGTGTTCGGCCAGCAGCTCCTTCAGCAGGTTCAGCTTTTCCGCCTTGGCGATGAAATGCACCGATTGCGTCACCTTGGCGGCGGGTTTGCCCGGAGGGGTCACCTCGATGCGCACAGGGCGCTTGAGGTAGGAGTTGGCGATCTCGTTCATCTGCTTCGGCATGGTGGCCGAGAACAGCATGGTCTGGCGCTCTTCGGGCAGAAGGGCCGAGATCTTGCGCAGGGCATGGATAAAGCCAAGGTCCAGCATCTGGTCGGCCTCGTCCAGCACCAGGAAATCGCAGGAGCCAAGGTCCAGCGCGTCGCGGTCCAGGATATCAAGCAGGCGGCCGGGGGTGGCCACCAGGATATCGGTGCCGCGGGCGATGCGCTGGATCTGCGGGTTGATCGACACGCCGCCGACCACCAGGCCCACCTTCATCGGGGTGCCCTCGGTCAGGTCCTTCAAGGTGGCGGCGATCTGGTTGGCCAGCTCGCGCGTGGGCGCCAGCACAAGGCCGCGCACGGTCTTGGCGGCGGGTTTGCGGCCATAGTCCTGCATGCGGGTGACCAGCGGAATGCCGAAGGCGGCGGTCTTGCCGGTGCCGGTCTGCGCCAGGCCCAGCACGTCTTCGCCATTGAGCGCATGGGGAATGGCGCGCGCCTGGATCGGGGTCGGATCCTTCAGACCCATTGCATCGAGGCGGGAAAGAAGCTGCTCGGGCAGCCCCATGGTGGAGAATTCAGTCAATTGTCGTCCTTTCGCGGCCCCTGCGACATGCAAAGAGCCGGTGCCGCGCCCCCGGATACGGTCCGGGCGCGGAAATGGTGGGGCAGGGACCTCGGGCGGGGGCTGGCCGGATGCCAGGCCGCTGGCCTCTGCAAACGCCCCACGCGTGATTTTGGGAACTCGGGGCATATCACTAGACGCCGGGATCATTCGCAGCTCAGGTGCGACCGGGCCGTCTCTGCTCACGCGGCAGGGAGGGATGCCTTGAGAGCCACATGGGACCGCGGGCGGGAAATGTCAATGGCACGAGCGGGCACGAGAGGGCGCGTTGCAGGGAAGTTGCAGGGAAAAGGCGGGCGAATTGTCGGTTTTCGCGCCTGGGTTCCTTCGTTAAACAGGGGAGCCAGAAACCGGAGAGGACCGCGATGCCAGAATCGATTATCGCCCGCTGCGAGGCCAAGGGCCTGCGCATGACCGGCCAGCGCCGCGTGATCGCGCGTGCGCTTGAGGACAGCGATGATCATCCGGATGTGGAAGAGCTATATGCCCGTGCCAGCGCGCTGGATGCGGGGATCTCACTGGCGACGGTCTATCGCACGGTAAAGCTGTTCGAGGAAGCCGGCATTCTGGAACGGCTGGAGTTCGGCGATGGGCGCGCCCGCTACGAGGATGCCGACCGCGAGCATCACGACCACCTCATCGATATCAACTCGGGCGAGGTGATCGAATTCTGCGACCCCGAAATCGAGGCGCTGCAGGAAAAGATCGCCGCCAAGCTGGGCTATCAGCTCAAAGGGCACAAGCTTGAACTTTATGGCGTGCCGATCAAGAAAGAGAGCTGAGCGCAGGGCATCCATCAGCCTGCGTGATGATTAACATCACAACTTGTGCGCTTCCCATGTCGCGGAATCGCTTGCCGAGCCGGTTCACTCTGGGCATGCCCGGTGAAACCTCGTGCAGGCGACGGGGTCTGTCCGGCAGGAGGCGCGCTCATGAACAACGTCAACGGCATTCTTCTGGTGATCGGCGCCATGGCGGCCTTCACCCTGGAGGACATGTTCATCAAATCCCTGTCCGAGCAACTGCCGGTGGGGCAGATCCTGATCTTTCTGGGGATTGGCAGCGGGTCGGTCTTTGCGGTGCTGGCGAAGTGGCAGGGGCACCGGATCCTGGCTGCGCGCGCCTGGCGGCGGCTGCCGATGCTGCGTGCCCTTACCGAAGCGGTGGCGGCGGTCAGCTTTGCCACCTCGCTGGCGCTGGTGGATATCTCGGTGGTGGCGGCAGTGTTCCAGGCCACCCCACTGGTGATCACCATGGGGGCGGCGCTGTTTCTGGGCGAACAGGTCGGCTGGCGGCGCTGGAGCGCTATCCTGACAGGGTTTGCCGGGGTTCTGATGATCATCCGTCCGGGCCTTGCGGGGTTTGAACCGGCGGCACTTTTGGTGCTGGTCTCTGTCGTGACCGTGGCCGGGCGGGACCTTCTGACACGGGTGATGGACAGTGCGGTGCCCTCCACTGTGGTCAGCTTTCAGGCCTTTGCCGCGGTGATTCCGGCGGGGGCGCTGTTGCTGCTGCTGACGCCAGGGGAGGCGCGCATGCTGGCGGGCCAGGAAGGGCTGATGATGCTGGGCGGGGTGGTCTTCGGCGTGCTGGGTTACTACGGGATTGTCACCGCCATGCGGATCGGCGATGCTTCGGCGGTGACCCCGTTCCGGTATTCGCGGCTGGTTTTCTCGATCCTTGTCGGCGTCATCATCTTCAATGAACGCCCCGATGCCATGACCCTGGCCGGGGCCGGGCTGATCATCGCGTCGGGGCTTTATACCTATCTGCGCGAGCGGCGCCTGGCCCGCGCTGGCGCATCCAGCCCCCAGGCCTGAGCGCCAGAGCCGAAAACTGTTGGCGCAAACAGAGAATTGTTAGCCCTAAAGGGGCGAAATAGCGCACGTTAGCGATAACGAGACTGGTTTACAATTGGCGCGCGGCTGCTATGACGCTGGCAACCAATTGCCACAGTCAGGAACCGACCGATGAGCACCATTATCGACATTCACGCCCGAGAAATCCTCGATAGCCGGGGCAACCCGACCGTCGAGGTCGACGTTGTTCTGGAAGACGGCACCATGGGCCGCGCCGCCGTGCCCTCGGGGGCCTCTACCGGCGCCTATGAGGCGGTGGAAAAGCGTGACGGTGACACATCCCGCTACATGGGCAAGGGCGTGCTGGAAGCTGTCGCCGCCGTCAACGGTGAGATCGCCGAAGAGCTGGTCGGCTTTGACGCGACCGAGCAGGTCGCCATCGACTCTGCCATGATCGAGCTGGACGGCACCGACAACAAGGGCCGTCTGGGCGCAAACGCCATCCTGGGCGTGTCGCTGGCCGTGGCCAAGGCCGCAGCCGATTTCACCACCCAGCCGCTGTTCCGCTACGTGGGCGGCACCTCGGCGCGGGTTCTGCCGGTTCCGATGATGAACATCATCAACGGCGGCGAACATGCGGATAACCCGATCGACATCCAGGAATTCATGATCATGCCGGTGGCAGCGGAGAACATCCGCGACGCCGTGCGCATGGGCGCCGAGGTGTTCCACACCCTGAAGAAAGAGCTGTCGGCTGCGGGTCTTTCCACCGGGATCGGTGACGAGGGCGGCTTTGCTCCCAACATCGGATCTTCGCGCGAGGCGCTGGATTTCATCCTGAAGTCGGTCGAAAAGGCAGGCTACCGCCCCGGTGAGGACATCTACCTGGCGCTCGATTGTGCCGCGACCGAATACTTCAAGGACGGAAAATACGTGCTGTCCGGTGAGGGCAAGACCCTGACATCCGAAGAAAACGTCGACTATCTGGCGGCGCTGGTTGCGGATTACCCGATCATCTCGATCGAGGATGGCATGTCCGAGGATGACTGGGACGGTTGGAAACTCTTGACCGACAAGATCGGTGACAAGGTGCAGCTGGTGGGCGACGACCTCTTCGTGACCAACCCGGCGCGTCTGGCCGATGGTATTTCCCGCGGCGTTGCGAACTCCATGCTGGTGAAGGTGAACCAGATCGGCTCGCTCACTGAAACCCTGCGTGCCGTCGATATGGCGCATCGCGCCCGCTACACCAACGTGATGTCGCACCGCTCGGGCGAGACCGAGGATGCCACCATTGCCGATCTCGCCGTTGCCACCAACTGCGGCCAGATCAAGACCGGCTCCTTGGCGCGGTCCGACCGGCTCGCGAAATACAACCAGCTCATTCGCATCGAAGAGGTGCTGGGCGAAGTGGCCGAATATGCAGGCCGTTCGATCCTGAAGTAAGATCGGTCACATAGATCGCTCAGAAGGCCCCGGCGATATCACCGGGGCCTTTTGCGTTTCCATGCAGGCTTCATCCGGCGTCACGTGACGGCATCAGGATGCGGATCAGTCGGCTGGCAAGGAAAAAGCCGATGGGACCCACAGCCAGAGACAGCACAAAGGCGATGGGCATGGCGATTACGAACCGCTGCAGCCAAACGCTGACCCATCCGGGGGCAAATCCCGTGGGAATACCCGTGAAGATCCCGGTCATCAGGAAGGCCATGATCAGGGCAATGAAGAACTGGGCCAATAGGACCGTTGCTTTGGTATGAGGCATGAGACGCACTCCGTTCGCGATAGGCATGACAGGGGTGTGTGCGTTCAGGTCAGAGTTCACCACAGCACCCCGATGGGGTTGCTGTGGGTTCGGGCGGCAAAGGCTGCTCCGACTAACTCTTGCAGGGCAGCCTCACCGATGTGCGAAGATTTCCCCTGCAAGGGCCGGGATAACCGTACCGGCCTTGCGTTTTCCAGCTGGGTCCTGGCTAGCCCGTGGCGGCGCGCCGGTCAAGGAGATGCGGCAAAAGCGGGCCTAGGGGCAGGGCGCCTGATAGAAGGTGCCATTGCCGCGGGCATAGGCGCAGGCCCCGCTGTTGTGGTTCTGGGCAACCACGGTGCCTGCCGCGGCCCCCGCCAAAGCCGCGACAATGCGCCAGTTCTTGTTGGCATTCAGGGCATCGGCGGCGATCAGACCGGCAGCGGCCCCGCCGGTGATGGCGACAACCTTGCGCTGATTGCTGGTCAAGCCATCGCAGCCTGCCAAGGCCAGAAGCGCAGCAGTGGCGCTGGCGATGATCTTGGTCTTCATTCGTGCACTCCTTGGTCGGTGGTCTGGCGGGGAGTATCGCAGCGCTTTCAACAGCCTGATCTGTTCTGGATCAAAGGGATGAAAAAATAATCATCGAGCCAGGTGAGTGCGGAGTGCAAAGGCCCTATCGTGTCGCTGCGTCTCAGGATGTGAGGATCTTGCTCATCAGCATGAAACGCTCGCGGGGCGCAAAGCGGGCCCGCGCATAAAGCCGCTGGGCGGCCTCGTTTTCCCGGTCGACCTCAAGGTGCAGCGCGGTGATCCCGGCTTCGGCCAGGGTTTTCGGGAGTTCGGTCAGCACTTCCGTGGCGATGCCACGCCCGCGCACGGCGGGGCGGATGTAGATCTCATCCACAAAGCCGTCCATGCCGCCAAACTCCACCGACCAGCTGAAGGTCACCACGATATAGCCGATGGGCGCGCGGGTGGGGCCGATGATATAGACCGCGCCATAGGGGATCCCCTGCAAGAGCGGCGCAATGGCCGCCTCGCGCTGGGCTTCCATGCTGTCGATCCCTGTCTCGCCGTGAAAGGCCGCCACCAGCGGCAGCAGCGTACCCAGGTGCTCGGGCTTGGCAAGGTGCAGCGCGGCGCTCATAGCCGGGCAAGCCGTTCGGTGATCAGCGCAAAGAACCCGTCCGCATCCACATCGCCCATGAACATGGCATTCGGCTCGCGGTCGGTGACACCCCACCAATCGGCCACGGTCATGCCAAGGGTCAGCTCCGACTGGGTTTCGATCTCCACGTTCACGTTGCGACCTGTGAACAGCTCGGGCTGCAACAGGTAGGCAATGACGCAGGGATCATGCAGCGGGCCGCCTTGCGAGCCGTATTTCGCCACATCGAAGCGTTCGAAGAAATCGAGCATATCGGCGGTGAAATGGCCCGCGCGACTATCCAGGGCCCGGATCGCCTCGACACGGGGGCGGGTCGCCAGCGCCTTGTGGGTGACATCAAGCGGCATCACCACCAGCGGCACGCCCGAGGTAAAGACCACCTTGGCGGCCTCGGGATCTACGTAGATATTGAATTCGGCGGCCGGGGTCACATTGCCCACCTCGAAATAGGCGCCGCCCATCAGCACGATCTCCTTGATGCGCTTGACGATGTCGGGGGCTTTCTGAATGGCGCTGGCGATATTGGTGAGTGGTCCCAGCGGGCAAAGCGTCACCGACCCCGGCGCATGGCGGCGCAGGCTGTGGATGATGAAATCCACCGCATGGCCTTCGGTCAGTTGCAGTTTCGGCTCCCAGAGTTCCGGCCCATCAAGGCCGGTCTTGCCGTGCACATGTTCCGCCGTGACCAGCGGGCGCGAAAGCGGCGCCTCGCAGCCCGCATGCACCGGAACATCGGTGCGGCCCGCGACCTCGCAGATCATGCGGGCGTTCTTCTGCGTCAGCTCCAGCGGCACATTGCCCGCCACGCAGGTGATGCCGAGGATATCCAGCTCGTCCGGGCTGGCCAGCGCCAAGAGCAGGGCAACGGCATCGTCCTGGCCGGGGTCGGTATCGATGATGATCTTGCGTGCAGTCATGAAAATGGTTTTCCCGTATCTATGTCAGTCGCACTCAGGCAGTCTTGGCGCGCTGGGCTGCCTTTTCGGCATCCCATAGCGCGTCCATTTCTTCAAGGCTGCTGTCCTCGGGCCGCTTGCCCAGGGCAGCCAGGCGGGCTTCGACGCCTTCGAAACGGCGGATGAACTTCGTATTGGCGCGGCGTAGCGCCGCCTCGGGTTCGACGCCCAGGTGGCGGCCAAGATTGGCCATGACGAACATCAGATCGCCGAATTCCTCCTCTACCGCGTCCTGGGTCAGGCTATCGCGCGCCTCCACCAGTTCGGCGGCTTCTTCCCTAATCTTGTCGATGACATGTGAGGCATCGGGCCAGTCGAACCCAACCCTTGCGGCGCGTTTTTGCAACTTGTAGGCCCGCAGCAGTGCCGGAAGGCCGACTGCGACGCCATCCAGGGTGCCTTTCTGTGCCTTTTCGGCCCGTTCTGCGGCCTTGATCGCCTCCCAGTCGCGGGTCTGCTGTTCGGGCGATTTGTCCCGCGACTCCTCGCCAAACACATGCGGGTGGCGGCTGACCATCTTGTTGGACATGGTGGTGACCACATCCTGAAAGGTGAAATGCCCGGCCTCCTCGGCCATCTGCGCGTGGAACACGGACTGGAACAGAAGATCGCCCAGCTCTCCCTTCAATTCATCCCAGGCGTCACGCTCGATCGCATCGGCGACCTCATAGGCTTCCTCGATCGTGTAGGGCGCGATGGTGCTGAAATCCTGTGCAACATCCCAGGGGCAGCCCGTTTCGGGATCGCGCAAGCGCCGCATGATCTGCAAAAGCCGTTCAATACCGGCGGTTTCGTCGTGGATGAGGTCTGTTTCGGCCATTGCAGCTGCCCATTGATCGGTGTCACATGCATCATCCCGAGTCTGACCAAGGAGTCCACCCCATGCCGGTCGTCAACCGTATCGCCGATTTTGCCCCCGAGATGACCGCATGGCGCCGCCATCTGCACCAGATCCCGGAACTGGCGCTGGACCTGCCGAAGACCGCCGCCTTCGTGGCCGAGCGACTGCGTGAGTTCGGCGTGGACGAGCTGCACGAAGGCATCGCTGAGACCGGCATGGTGGCGATCATCAACGGGCAGGGATACGATGCACCGGGGGCAAAGACCATCGGCCTGCGCGCCGATATGGACGCGCTGCCGATCCCCGAGGAAACCGGCGTCGAATATGTCTCCGGCCATGCGGGCAACATGCATGCCTGCGGTCACGACGGGCATACCACCATGCTCTTGGGCGCGGCGAAATACCTGGCGGAGACGCGCAATTTCTCTGGCCGCGTTGCGCTGATCTTCCAGCCCGCGGAAGAGGCCATCGGCGGCGCCCGCATCATGGTCGAGGAAGGCATCATGGAGCGGTTCGACATCAACGAGGTCTACGCGCTCCATAATGCGCCGGGTCTGCCCGTGGGCGCCTTCCTGACCACGCCCGGGCCGATCATGGCGGCGGTCGATACCTTTCACGTCCATATCCAGGGGCAGGGTGGCCACGGTGCCATGCCGCATGAGACCCGCGATCCGGTGATGGCGGCCTGCGGCATTGCCCAGGCGATCCAGACCATCGTCAGCCGCAACCACTATGCGCTGCAGGATCTGGTGGTCTCGGTGACCCAGATCCACACCGGCACCGTGGACAACGTGATCCCGGATACCGCCTATATCAACGGCACCGTGCGCACATTCGACCCTGAGGTACAGAAGATGGTGATGCGCCGCATGGAGGAAATCGTCGCAGGCCAGGCGGCCAGCTACGGCGTTGAAGCACGGTTGGATTACGAGGTGGGTTATCCCGCCACCATCAACGAGCCCGCCAAGACCGGTTTTGCCGCCGAGGTTGCCCGCGAAATCTCCGGTGAGGGCGCCGTGGAGGCCGAAGGCGGGCGCGAAATGGGCGCCGAGGACTTCTCTTACATGCTGGAGGCGCGCCCCGGCGCCTACCTGTTCCTCGGCCAGGGCGATACTGCCGGGCTGCACCATCCGAAATATGATTTCAACGACGAGATCGCCCCCATCGGCGCCTCTTTCTTTGCCCGTCTGGTGGAGCGCGCGCAGCCGGTCGGCTGATATCGGCGGGAAGTGGTGACAAGGGCCGATCAGTCGGGTATTCCCGGCTGAAACAGGGTTAACAACAGCAGAGCAGGCCCGATGGCACTAGAAGACGCAAAGACCCAGGTGGATCAGGCCTTCACCCGCGAAGACCTGAAGGGCCTCAGTTTCGAGAACACATTCGGCGGCGCGCCCTCCTTTGCCCGCCGCCGCTACACCAAGGATCTGAGCGGTGCTGACATTGCCGTGACCGGCGTGCCCTTCGATCAGGCGGTGACCAACCGCCCCGGCACCCGCCTTGGCCCGCGCGCCATCCGGGAGGCGAGCCTGCTGCAAAGCCCCGATGCGCCCTATGGCTGGGGCTATTGTCCGCTTAGCGAGCTGGCCATCGCCGATTATGGCGATCTCGCCTTCGATTACGCCAATGTGCCGGCCTTTCCGGATACCCTGACGGCTCATATCAAGGGCATTCTGGACAGCGATACCGCCTCGGTCGCCCTGGGCGGCGATCACTACATCAGCTTTCCGATCCTGCGCGCCTATGCCGAGAAATACGGACCGATCTCGCTCCTCCATTTCGATGCCCATACCGACACCTGGGAGGATGACGATTTCACCCGGGTGGATCACGGCACCATGTTCTACAAGGCGGTGAAGTCCGGCATCGTGGATCCCAAGACTTCGGTGCAGGTGGGCATCCGCACCACCAATGAGGACACGCTGGGCGTCAATATCATCGACGCCCCCACCGTGCATGAGATCGGCCCGGCAGAGACCGCGCGCCGCATCAAGGAGATCCTGGGCGATCGCCCCACCTACCTGACCTTTGACATCGACTGCCTGGATCCCGCCTATGCGCCGGGCACCGGCACGCCGGTCTGGGGTGGGCTGACTTCGGCGCAAGCGGCGCGGATCCTGCGCGACATCGCCGGGATCAACATCAAGGGCGGCGATGTGGTGGAGGTCTCGCCTCCGTTCGACACCACAGGCGCCACGGCGATTGCGGGCGCTCATGTGGCGATGGAAATCATCTGCCTTCTGGGCTGGAACATGACAAATAAGAGTGGCTGAGCAGAGAATGTCTGAGTTCAATCAACCGATCAGTGGCAACGATCTGGCGCGGTTCTCCGGGCCCAACACCTATATGCGCCTGCCGCAGGCGACCTCGCTGGCTGGCCTCGATGTGGCGGTTCTGGGCATTCCGATGGATATCGGCACCTCCTGGCGGTCGGGCACCCGGTTCGGCCCCAAGCAGATCCGTGCCGAAAGCGCCATGCTGCGGCCCTATAACATGGCCACCGGAGCGGCGCCCTTTGACAGTTTGAACATCGCCGATATCGGCGATCTGGCGATCAACACCTTCTCGCTCAAGGATTCGCTGCGCATCATCCAGGACAGCTATGCGGCCATCCTGGGGGGCTCGGCCATTCCGGTCGCCATGGGCGGCGATCATTCGATCACCCTGCCGATCCTGCGGGCGATTGCTGCAAAATACGGCCCCGTGGCGCTGGTGCATGTGGATGCCCATGCCGACGTCAATGACGAGATGTTCGGGGAAAAGGAAACCCATGGCACCGTCTTCCGCCGCGCCTATGAGGAAGGGCTGATCGTTCCTGACAAGACCTATCAGATCGGCATTCGTGGCACCGGCTATTCGGCGCAGGATTTTGCCGAGGCCCAGTCCTGGGGGTTCCAGCACTTCCCGGCGCAGGAACTCTGGGGGCGGCAGCTCCACAACATGGGTGCGGAAATACGTCGCGATATCGGCAATAGGCCGGTCTATGTGACCTATGATATCGATAGTCTTGACCCGGCCTATGCGCCGGGCACCGGCACGCCCGAAATCGGCGGGCTGACGACACCGCAGGCGCTGGAGCTGATCCGCGCCCTGAAAGGGCTCAATATCGTGGGCTGTGACCTGGTTGAGGTGTCGCCGCCCTATGACCCTTCGGGCAACACGGCTTTGACGGCGGCGAACCTGCTCTACGAGCTGATCTGTGTCTTGCCGGGTGTGACGACGAAATAGGCAGGCGGAGCGCACCCGGGATCCCGGTGGCCTTCGCGGGCAGGGGATGGCGGGGACTGGACAGTACATGGGACGGGTGATGATGTTGGGCTGGATTGCATTGGCGGTCGTCGTGGTGGTCTTGGGCTTTATCCGCCTGGCACCCTCTGATCCCCTGGACTGGAACACCCAACCGGAGCTCTCCGAGGACAAGGAGTTCCGTGGCGGCGTCTTCCGGGTGGTGCGCACCGGGCCGGATGGGCTGGAGCGCTTCAACCGGATCGTCGGCCAGGCGCCGCGCACCAAGCTGTTGGCCGGCTCGGTCGAGGACCAGATGGCCACCTATGTGACCCGCACCAAGCTGTTCGGCTTTCCCGATTACACCACGGCGCGCCAGGATGGCGAATTGCTGAAGGTCTATGCGCGGCTGCGCTTTGGCCGTTCGGATCTGGGCACCAACAAGGCGCGGATCGATGGCTGGCTGGCCCAGATGGACATGCAGGACAGTGCGAGTGCGTCGAACTGATGTGATATGGGCAGGCGGGTGCTCCCGCCCGTCGCAGGTGCATGGGGCATGCACCGCTCCCGTTGGGCCGGGCGCCGCGCTGACGCGCGGCGCGGATGGCGCCTGATCGGATGGCGGCTAGAGCCGGGGAAGCGAGGCGGGCAGGACGGAAAGCGGCGCTGCCGGAGCGGTCTCTTCCAAGCTGGCCGAGGGGCAATCGGCGCGCACCTCGCGCCACATCGGCACATTGAGTGACATCTGGCATTGCGCCATGAAGCTGCGCCCGTCGACGAAGAGACAGCGGAACTCTCCCAATTCGACGCGGGCGCCGGACCTATCCGTGCAATAGCAGTCAATCGTCTTGCCGCCCGGCCCGATGACATCGGACCAGACAGGACCGCCAAACAGGGCGCCGCAGATCACCGCAGACAAAAGAACAGATCTGGCATATTGCATGGCCCTAGAATATCACAAGGCGCGGCCCGGACCAAAACATCCGTGTCGGCGATCAGATACGAGCGAAACAAGATAGGCCTTCCCAATGGTACCCGAAGATCGGCTGGAGCAGATCCTGCAACGGTTCCAATACCTTGAAGCCGCAATGGCGGATGGCGCCAGCGGCGGGGACATTGCGGCGCTGGCCAAGGAATACTCCGAGCTGAAACCCGTGGCCGAGCAGGTTGTTGCCTATCGCAAGCTCCTGTCCGACATGGAGGAGGCCGAGGCGATGCTGTCGGACCCCGACATGAAGGAACTGGCCGAGGAAGAGCTGCCCGCCCTGAAGGCGGCGCTGCCCGAGGCAGAGCATGACTTGCAGCTGTCGCTCTTGCCCAAGGACAAGGCCGATGCGCGCCCGGCGATCCTGGAAATCCGTCCGGGCACCGGCGGCGATGAGGCAGCCCTGTTCGCAGGCGACCTTCTGCGCATGTACCAGCGCTATGCCGAGGCACGTGGCTGGAAGTTCGAGATCCTGGAAGAACAGGCCAGCGAACTTGGCGGCATCAAGGAAGTCACCGTCCATATCAAGGGCGATAACGTCTTTGCCCGCCTGAAATACGAATCCGGCGTGCACCGGGTGCAGCGGGTGCCCGTGACCGAATCCGGTGGCCGCATCCATACCTCGGCCGCGACCGTGGCAGTCCTGCCCGAGGCAGAGGACGTGGATATCACCATCGATCCCAACGACCTGCGCATCGACACCATGCGATCCTCGGGCGCGGGCGGGCAGCACGTCAACACCACCGATTCCGCGGTGCGGATCACCCACCTGCCCACGGGCACCGTGGTGACCAGTTCCGAGAAATCCCAGCACCGCAACCGCGAGATCGCCATGCAGGTGCTGCGCACCCGGCTTTACGATCTGGAGCGCCAGCGGATCGACAGCGAACGCTCGGCCAGCCGGGCAAGCCAGGTAGGGTCGGGCGACCGGTCTGAACGGATCCGCACCTATAACTTTCCGCAAGGACGCATGTCCGATCACCGCATTAACCTGACGCTTTATAAGCTGGATCAGATCATGCAGGGCGACCTGGATGAGATCATCGATGCGCTGACAGCAGACGATCAGGCCCGCATGCTGGCCGAGATGGGCCAATAGGGTGGAGCTGTCAGGCGGAACCGCAGCGCAGGCCATGGCGGCGGCGGCGGCACGGCTGCGCGCCGCGGGGGTGCCGGATCCGGCCCGAGATGCGCGGGTGCTTCTGGCCCATGCGGCCAAGATCGAAGCCAGCCGGGTCACCCTGATTGCCCCGGAAGAGCTGTCGACCGAGGTGGCGGACCGCTACGAACAGCTGATCGCGCTGCGCTGTATCCGGGTGCCGGTGTCGCATCTGATCGGCGAGCGGGAGTTTTACGGGCGCCGTTTCAAGGTGTCCGGTGATGTCCTGGATCCGCGCCCCGAGACCGAGACCCTGATCGAGGCGGCCCTGTCGCGCCCCTATCGGCGTGTTCTGGATCTGGGCACCGGCTCGGGCTGTATCCTGGTGACGCTTCTGGCAGAACGGCCCGAGGCCACGGGCCTGGGCGTGGACCTGAGCGAGGCCGCCTGCCTGCAGGCCAGCGCCAATGCGGTTTTGCACGGGGTTGCGGAGCGCGCCGATATCCGCCAGTCCGACTGGCTATCCACAGTAAGCGGCAGCTTTGACCTGATTGTCTCCAACCCGCCCTATATCGCGGTGGCGGAAATGGCGGACCTTGCGCCAGAGGTGCGCAGCCATGAGCCCGAGATGGCGCTGACCGATGGCGGAGATGGTCTTGGCGCCTATCGCAGCATCCTGTCGGATGTGATGCAGCATCTTGTGGTCGGCGGGCGGCTGATGGTCGAAATCGGCCCGATCCAGGGGGCTGCGGTTGCTGATCTTTTCAACGCAGCAGGGCTTGAGGCCGTGCAAATCCTGCCGGATCTGGACGGGCGCGACCGGGTTGTCTGCGGCATTCGGCCGGAATAACTGGGGCAGAACCGAAAAAATTCGGACTTTAGAAAGAAAAAGAGGCGAAAATCGCCCGGTGCCCCTTGTATGGGGGCGCGGAAAATGGTTACTCAAACTGTCGCTTGCGGAGTGAGGCGCTCGTGCCTCCCGGCGACATCAAGCCCAAATTGTCGATGACCCGGCGCAAAGCTTGCGCACAAAGGGGGCTACGACGCATTAAATCAAGGCTGACGTTAGGCATATGAGATCGTCAAAATCACGTTCGCGCTCCAAGTCGAACCGGAATCGTCCTGCAAATGGCGCCAATGTTGTCAATCGTGTGTTTGACAGCTCCGGCCCCGAAGGCAAGGTGCGCGGTACGCCGCAGCAGATCATCGACAAATACAACCAGCTGGCGCGCGATGCCCAGTTGAGCAATGACCGCGTTGCCACGGAAAACTTCCAGCAGCACGCCGAACATTATCTGCGCCTTCTCAATGAAGCACAGCGCGAGATCGAAGCGCGCCGCGAGGAGCAGGAGCGCCAGAACCGCGAACGCCAGGCCGAACGCGACCGCGAGCGCGCCGAACGACTGGAACGCCAGGAGCGTGAGGCCGCGGCCAGGGCACAGGATCCCGCCGAGGCTCCGCAGCCCGATGTGATCGACCCGCGCGAAAGCGCAGCAGCGGATGCAGGCCACGATCAGGACAGCGGTCTGGTGGAAACACCCGAAAGCAAGGGGGGCGGAGATGACGCTGCTTCCAACAAACCGGCCCGCAAACCGCGCGCGCCCCGCAAACCCGCGGCCAAGAAGCCTGCGGATGGGGAGCAATCGGCTGAAGCTGCAGCGCCCGCTGCCGAAGAGGGCGAGAAAAAGCCCGCCGCCAAGAAACCCGCACGCAGCCGGGCCAAGCCCAAGCCGAAACCGGAAGACACGGCAGAGGCGGCTGAATAAGCGCAGCTCGGAAGCGAGATGAATACCCCCGGTCGCCCTGTTGGGCGCCGGGGTTTTTTTATTGAGAAAACTGGGTCAACCCAGCGGTTTCAGGCTGCGGGCCAGGGCGCAGAAGGCCTCAAGACTGACCTGTTCGGCGCGTTCGGTCGGGGCGATGCCCGCGGCAACCAGGTGTTCCTCGATATCGGGAGAGACCCCCTTGAGGCTGGCGCGCAGCATCTTGCGCCGCTGGTTGAAGGCGGCGGCCACAACCCGCGACAGCACCGCGGCATCCGCAGGAAAACGGGGCTCGGCCAGCGCATCAAGATGCACCACGGCGCTGCTGACCTTGGGCGGCGGGGTAAAGGCGCCGGGCGGCAGCGAAAGCACGATCCGCGCATCGGCCCGCCACTGCGCCAGGATTGCCAGGCGGCCATAGGCCTTGGAGCCGGGCTGGGCCACGATGCGTTCGGCGACCTCGCGCTGGAACATCAGCGTGAGGCTTTGCCAGAAGGGCGGCCAGGCTTTCGGTGTCAGCCAGCGCACCAGAAGTTCGGTGCCCACGTTATAGGGCAGGTTTGCCACCACCCGCACCGGCGGCGTCAGGTATTCCAGCGGGTCGATCTCCAGCGCGTCGCCATTGATCACCTGCAGGCGGTCCGGATAGGCCGCGGCGATCTCGGCCAGGACAGGCAGGCAGCGGCTGTCTTTCTCCACCGCCAGCACCCGGCGCGCGCCTTCGGCCAGAAGACCACGGGTGAGGCCACCGGGGCCGGGGCCGATCTCCAGCACGTCGCAGCCCGTCAGGTCCCCGGCCTGCCGCGCGATCTTGGCGGTGAGGTTCAAATCCAACAGGAAGTTCTGGCCCAGCGATTTGCGGGCGGATAGCTGGTGCGTCGCGATGACCTCGCGCAGGGGGGGCAGGGTGTCGATCTGGCTCATGTTCCCTCCTATGCGGCGAAAACCGGGAGGATGGCAAGGGGGGCGGGCGGTCAGCTGCCTGTAGAGATGGCCATGCGATGCGCCATTTTCACCGCTTCGATCATGCTGGACGGGTTTGCCTGCCCGGTTCCGGCGATATCGAAGGCGGTGCCATGGTCGGGCGAGGTGCGGATGAAGGGCAGGCCCAGGGTCACGTTGACGCCCCGGTCGAAATCCAGCGTCTTGATCGGGATCAGGGCCTGGTCGTGATACATGCAGATCGCCGCATCATAGCGGGCGCGGGCGGCGGCGTGAAACAGCGTGTCCGCCGGATGTGGGCCGGTCAGGGTCATCTCGGGCGATTGCAACTGGTCGATCAAAGGCGCGATCCAGTCGATCTCCTCCGGTCCCATGGCACCGCCTTCGCCCGCATGGGGGTTGAGACCGGCAATGGCGATGCGCGGATGGGCAAAGCCGAACTGGTGGCGCAGCCCGTCGGCGGTAATGGCGATGGTCTCGCGCAGCAGGCTGGGGGTCAGAGCCTTCGGCACCTCTGACAGGGCAATGTGGATCGTTGCGGGGACCACCCGCAGCTGTTCGCTTGCCAGCATCATCACCACCCGCGCGCGCCCCGCCAGATGGGCGAGGAACTCGGTATGGCCGGGATAGGCAAAACCGGCCCCGTCGATCAGCGCCTTCTTGTGGATCGGCGCGGTACAGAGCGCCGCAGCGGCACCAGAGCGCACCAGCGCGACGCCGGTCTCGATCGCTGCGATCACGCCGGGGGCATTTCTGGGATCGGCAGTGCCGCAGTCAGCAGAGCCAGCAAAGGGCAGGTGCAGCACCGGCAGGGCATGGGGGCAGATCCGCGCGGCCTCTTCCGCGCGCTGAACCTCTTGCCAGGGGGTGTCTGCAGGCAGGTGCCGCGGATCGCCGATCCACAGCATGGGCAGCTCTGACTTCAAGGCGGCCCAGGCCTTGGCCGCGATTTCAGGGCCGATGCCCGCCGGTTCGCCGCAGCTGATCGCAACCGGGCGTGGCGGGGTCATTTGTCCTCGATCCGGGCGTCGGCGCGCAGCTGTTCCAGGTAACTTGCAGAGAGGGATTCGACCCGCTGTGCGGTCAGCGCATTGGCAACGGTTTCCCGGCTTTCACCTTCGCCCAGTTCCGCGGTGCGCCCGCACAGGCGCAGGAGCACCAGGGTTTCACCGTTGTTGCGGGTCACGGCGGTGGAGGTTTCACCGGGGTCCAGTTTGGCGAGTTCAATTGCGATGTCGCGGTCGATCTCACCCGGCGAGAGGCTCACGCGGTCCAGAACCGATGGGTCCTGCCCCTTGGCGACGCCATAGAGATCGTCGCATGTATCGGTGCCCTCGATGATCTCTTGTGCCTTGGCCAGGGTCGCGGCGCTGCGCCCGCCGGGCAGGTAGTAGGCGGCATATTCAATGGCTGCAAAGCGTTGCGCACGGCCAGAGACCTCGCGCAGGCCACGCATCTGGAACAGGGCGACCGCCCCCTGCAGGGGCAGGGGTTCGGTGATGTCCCCGGGCGAGAGGGCCAGCACCACCTGCTGCAGCTGCGGCGGCAGTTTGGTCAGCGGCATCCAGTTCAATTCGCCGCCCCGCTCGCGGCTTTGGGCGGCGGAATACTGGGTCGCGGCGGCGGCAAAGGCCGCGCGCGTGGTCAGGGCCGCAATCTGCTGGGCGAGGTCTTCGACCTGAGGTGCATTCTGTTCATTGATGGGCAGGATGATTTCCGAGAGCAGCACCTGAACGCTGCCGGATCCCGCCTGGCCCATGGCGCGGTCGATCTCGGCCTCGGTGGGGCGGGCACGGGCCAGGAAACGGGCGCTGACAAGGTCGCGCCAGCCGATGCCCACGCGGGAAAAATCGCGCACGGTTTCAGGATCGACACCGTTTTCCTGCAGGGTCGAGAGAAATTCGTTCAAGGAGAGATTCGCCCGTCCCGCCAGTTCGGTCATGCCGGTGGTGATTTCGTCCTCGCTGGGCGCAATTCCGGCCTCTTCCATGGCAACCAGTTTCAGGCGGTCGTTGATCAGCTCCTTGCGCGCGGCCTCCATCAGGTCGCCAGGGACGCGCAGGACGGCCATGAACCGTGCCCGTTGTTCCAGCTCGTAATGGGTGATGACCGCGTCATCGACGGTGATCGCCGGCGAGAACAGCCCTTGGGCAGGGGCAGGTTGGGGAGACGCCAGCAACGCGGCGCAGATCAAAACGGCTGCGGCAGGGCGGCTCGCAACGCGCAGGCTGCGGTGTGTTAGAGAGGCCAGATGCCGATAGGTCAAGTATTGCTGCATGATCGCCTGTACTTCTTGTTGCCGCTGTTCACGGAGAACCCGTTCAACGCGATGGTAAACCCAAAATCGGTCGAAGGCTCAAGACTTGTTGTCGATGTATAGCGCCGGTTGATCGTCACGTCGACCGTGACGCATTCGTTGCTATAGGCAAGGCCGAACCCGGCCCGGGTGGCGCGGGCGTCGGAGATGTCGTAGCGCAGGCTGGCACTGGCGCGCCAGGAGGGGGAAATATCGTAGGTCCCGTCGAACCACATTTCCGATGATTCCTCGCTGCGCCCTTCCGCCGGGTCGGTGCCCAGCCACAGGTAGGTGCCGGCGACGGTGGCCCGGCTGTGCCGCCAGTCGCCGCGGAATTCCGCCTTGGAAAAGTTCAATGATCCGTTCAGCAGGCCGCGCGCTGTCAGCGACAGATCTTCGCTCAGTCTCAACTGGCCTGCCAGCAGCAGATCCGAGCTGGTGCCGCCAAGACCGGAACTCTTGGTGAACCTCGGGTCTGCATCCTGCCGGATGACCTGGCCGACGGTGGCGAAGGCCTGCCAGCCGCTGGTGGAGTAGCGGGCCCAGTTGAAGCCATAGACCAGGGTCAGGCCCTCTTCGCGCGCGTCGATGGCGGGGAACCGGGACAGGGCCAGGAGATTACCCTGGTCGAACTCGACAAAGCCGCTTTCGTCTTCCGGCACCGCTTCGCCGGTGACGTCACGCCAGCCCAGTTGCACGATCGGTTCCAGATAGGTGCTGTGGCCTGCGGCGCTGCGGCGGCTCATCGGCAGGCGCAGGGTCAGCGCGCTGCGCGGCGCAAGGCGGATTTCCGAGTTGGCGAAATTGGCGTCGTTATAGACCGAAAAGGCATCCGCTGCGGCTCCGACCTGCCATTCGGCGACAATGCCATAGGCCAGCCGCCAGTTGCGGCGCCAGTCCACATCCGCCGTCAGCCGCGCCACATCGCGTCCCTGCGGCAGAGGGCCGATGCTTGTCAGGTTCGATTGGCGGCGATGGCCGTGGCCTTCGAGGCTGAGGCGCATCTCACCGCCAAGGCGCCCGGGGGAGAAACGCTGCTGATAGGTCACATCAGCGATGGCGGAGGGAATGAACTCCTGCTGTTCACTGTCGCGCAGCGTCTTGTAGTGATAGACGCCGGCCCGCAACAGCATGTCGCGCCGGGCCTTTGTCAGGGTCGCCTCTGACCGCAACCGGTCGAGATCCTGCAGGCCGTAATCGGCGAGATAGGCATCATCCGAGACGGTTTTCAGATCAAAGTCCAGGTTCACGCCCTTGGGAAGCTCGAACTGCCCCTGCGCGAAGATATAGCCACGGCTTTCACCCGTTTGCAGGTCGTCGCGGGTATGGGCGCCCTCGATAGTGATGCGGCCGGTCCGGAAGGCCTGGCGGTAGCGCCCCTCCAGGGTGCGGGTCTTGCCGGAGATATAGGGGCTGAGCGTCAGGTCCCGGTGATCGCCCAGCCGGAAGAAATAGGGCACTTTCACCCCTGACCCAAGGTTCGAGGTGGTACGGATCGACGGGATCAGAAAACCGGTGGTGCGCTCCAGGGTCGGATCCGGCAGGCGGATGCCCGGAAAATAGAAGACGGGCACGTCCAGCACGCGCAGCTGGGCATTCTCGAAGTAGAGCTGTTGCGCCAGTTGGTCGTGGGTGACGCGTTCGGCGCGGATCTGCCACAGGGGCGGGCGCCCGTCGTCGCAGACATGGCAGGAGGTCACGGCGGTTTTGTAAAGCTGCGTATAGCGGCCGCTGACGCGGGTCATCTGCAGCGAGGCCAGTTGCAGCTGCTGTTTGAACACCATGCGCGCGCTGCTCAGGATGCCGTTCTGCAGATCACGGTCCATTTCGGCGGCGCTGGCCAGGATGGTGACATCGCCGCCCTGATCGATGCGGATCGGGCCCGCGATCTCCAGCGTCCCATTGCTTTGATCATAGGTGATCTTTTGCGCCCGCAAGCGCACATCGCCCTGAAAGGCCTCCACATTGCCGGTGGCCACGAGAATCCGCTGGGGCGTGATGAAGACGCGGTCGGCAACCAGCATGGCCGGGGCCGAAGCGCTCTCTGCTCCGGCCGGGGGCTCTGCCCGGGTGGGGGCGCCAAGGCCAAGCCAGGGCAGCAGCGCAAGGCTGAGAAGGGCGCGGCGCATGTTATCCGTCCTCGGCATGTAGAAGCAGTCCCATCGTCAGCAGGATTGAGGCCACCGGAGGCGCCCAGGCGGCGAGGGCCACCGGGATCTGGCCGTTCTCGCCCAGAACCTGCGCAAAATTGCGGATGAAATAAAGCCCAAACCCCAGCAGCACCGCCGTAAGCACCGCCAGGCCCGTGCCTCCGAACCTCGTGTGGCGCATGGTGAAAGCGGCGCCGACCAGCACCATTGCCACCAGGAACAAGGGCCGTGCCAATGCGACCTGGTACCAGACCTCGTAGCGTTTGGTGGAAAAGCCGGCAGCGGCCAGATCCCGGATCGTTGCCGGCAGGTCGTAGATGGAAATGCCCTCGGCGGTGCCCAGGGTGTCGCGGATGCGCTCGCTGGTCAGGGTGGTGGGTAGGATCAGCACGTCATGTTCGGCAGCGATGCTTTCGGGGTTGAGGCCGATCGTCAAGGGCCAGACCTTGGCCTTGGTCAGCAGCCAGTCCTCTCCCTGCAGGCGCGCGCTTTCGGCAATGATATAGCGGATCGGGCCGCCGCCGGGCGCGTAATCGTGGATGGTGACGTCAAACAGGGTGATATTCTCCGCATTGCCTGCCTCGGCCTCATCGTTGCCATAGCCGCGGGCGTGGATCACCGACTGCCCGTCCGGGCTGCCCTGGCGCAGCCACAGCCCTTCGCCGGACAGGGACAGTGCCGCCGGGCCACCGTTGCGATAGGTGTCGGAGAGCGCCTTGAACCGGTTGCTGGTCGCCGCCACGATGGGGTTGAGCATGCTGACCGCCAGAACACCGATCAGCGCCGCCACGATCACCGGAGCGGCCAGGGCGCGCAGACCCGATCGCCCGATCGCCCGTGTGACCACCAACTCGCTGCTGCGCGCCAGGCCGACAAACAGCACGATGGTGGAGAGGATCATGATCAGCGGCAGGAACTCGCTGAAGGCCGCGGGCGCATTGAGCAGGGTCAGCCCGATCAACCGGCCCGCGCCCAGCTCCAGGCTGTCAAACCGGCGAATCTGTTCGTTGAGGTCGATCAGGATCACCAGGGTCATCAAGACGCTGGTAATGATCAAGAACCACTGGGCGAACCTGCGCGCATAGTAGAGATCGAGTTTCATGCCGGGTGATCCCCCGGTTTGGAGGGCCGCTGCCAATGCATCAGGCCGGGATGGCTGGCCAGATAGAGAAACCCGAGCGCAAAGAAAAGCCCGATCAGCGCAGGCAGGTAGATCAGCGGCCACAGGTCCGGGTTCTTGATCACCGGGTCTGACACCACCCCGCGCATGCCCTCGACCAGGATCAGCAACAGGAAGGCCAAAAGCGCCTGCCGCCAGACCCCAAAGCGCGAAAACGTCCCCAGCATGAGGGTGGAAAACCCGATCAGTGCCACCACCACGCAGATCAATGCCTGGGCAAAGCGCAGATGCAGCTCTTCGCTCTGGGTGCCGGCAGAATAGCCATCTGTTGCGGTCACCTCTGCGCGCGCGGTCAAGAGCTCAAGGCTGGGAATGGCGCGGATATTGCGGATGGGGTTTTCCGTCTTCTTGGTCAGTTCGCTGATATCGTATGAAAAATCCGAAAACACGGTGGTCGACAGCCTGCGCGTTTTGGCATCCAGCCGCTGGGCCATGCCCTCCACCAGGATCAGATGCGCGCGGTCCTCGTCGCGTACCAGAAAGGCCCGCGCGCCGGTATAGGTCACGGCACGATCGGGGTCGCGGCGGTCGGAGAGGAAGACGTCGCGAAGCGTGCCGTCCGGATCGATCTGGCGAATGTAGAAGGTCACGCCCTTGGTTGGGTGCAGAAAATTGCCTTCGGTCAGAAGCCGGGCCGTGACATTGCGGGAGACCTCCCGTTCCCGGACTTCCAGCTGGCTGATCGATGCGGGCAGCAGAACATGGGTCAGCGCCGACATCATCAGCGCGGTGATCAGCCCGAAAGCCAGAGCAGGTCGGGCCATCTGCCAGGGGCTCGATCCGGTCGAGCGCAGCACCGTCAGCTCGCTTTCGCTGTGCAGCCGGTTGGTGACCCAGATCGAAGCGGCAAAGGCGGCGACCGGCAGCACCATACGTACCAGATTCGGCAGGGTCAGGGCGGTGAATTCCAGGAAAACCAGGGCTGATTGTCCGTCACCGATCAGCCGGTCGAACAGGACAACGGCCCGGTTCAACCAGAAAACAGCAACAAGAATAAGCGCAAAGAAGCCGAAGAACAGCAGGTATTGCGACAGCACGTATCTGTCGTAGCGTGACACCCGATCCCCCCAGATCTTGCCATTGTTGTTTTGCCGCAGCTTAAAGGAATTGTCGGGCGGGGAAAACTGCAATCTGCGCGCCCCATATGCAAAGGCAGCCTGTGGCGGGCAGGGGCGGTGGTTCCGGGCTGGTCAAGCCGGGGCACACAGGCTAGCTGTTGCAAAACGCATGCCTAAGACGACAGGAGCTCATGAGATGTCTGGTCTGACCCCGATCCGTTTTGACGCCTTCGACCCCAAGGAGCTGGCGCAGATCAGTGGCCATCTTGTGGTTGTGCTGCCCCCTGAAGGCACGATGGGTCAGGCCGCCCGCACCGCCAATCGGCTGACCAAGGGCGCGCTTGCCCGGCTGAAAGACTCCGAGACCTTCACATCCGCAAAAACCGGTCAGGTGATCAGCCTGAACTGGCCCTCGGGCCTGGTGGCCGAGGCGCTGCATGTGCTGGTTCTGCCCAAGCGGATCAGTCAGGCCGAGGCCCGCAAGGCCGGTGCGGAACTGGCCAAACTGGCGAAGGGCAAGGCGATGACCGTGATGGCCGGCCCGATGAGCCGCGCCGCCGATCTGGCCATGGGGATTGCCCTGCGCGCCTATGATTTCGATCAGCACAAGACACCCAAAGAGGAAACCCAGGCGGGCGAGGTGGTGATCGCCCACAAAAGACCCGAGGAGATGACAGCCGCCTTTGCACCGCTGCAGGCAGTGGCCGAGGGCGTGCATATGACCCGCGATCTGATCAACGAGCCGGCCAATGTGCTGACCACCAGCGAATTTGCCCGCCGCATCGAAGGGCTCAGCGAGATCGGTGTCGAGGTGGAGATCCTCGAAGAGGCGGATCTTGAGAAGCTGGGCATGCATTGCCTTTTGTCGGTTGGGCAGGGGTCCGACAGCCCCTCCAAGGTGGCGGTGATGCAGTGGAAGGGCGGTCCCAAGGACGAGGCACCGCTAGCGCTGGTGGGCAAGGGCGTGGTTTTTGACACCGGCGGCATCTCGCTGAAACCGGCGGCGGGCATGGAAGACATGACCATGGATATGGGTGGCGCAGGCGTTGTCACCGGCACCATGAAGGCGCTGGCCCTGCGCAAGGCCAAGGCCAATGTGGTGGGCCTGGTGGGGCTGGTCGAGAACATGCCCTCGGGCAATGCCACCCGTCCCGGTGATGTGGTCAAGACCATGAAGGGCGATACGGTGGAGGTGATCAACACCGATGCCGAGGGGCGTTTGGTGCTCTGCGATGTCATGTGGTACGCGCAGGACCGCTTCAAACCGGCTGGGATGATCGATCTGGCCACCCTGACCGGTGCGATCATCATCGGCCTTGGTCATGAAAATGCCGGTGTCTTCTCCAATGACGACAAGCTCTGCGATGCCTTCCTGAAATCCGCG
Organism: Phaeobacter sp. PT47_59; assembly: GCF_028890025.1. Taxonomy (NCBI): domain Bacteria; kingdom Pseudomonadati; phylum Pseudomonadota; class Alphaproteobacteria; order Rhodobacterales; family Roseobacteraceae; genus Phaeobacter; species Phaeobacter sp. PT47_59. Next base: position 31,396 of record NZ_JARCJL010000013.1, on the reverse strand, counting down.
AGCGCCGAGGATGAAGGCGCCTGGCGAATGCCGCTGGGCCAGGCCTATGACGACATGCTGAAATCGCGCATCGCCGATATGAAGAACGTGGGCGGGCGCCCGGCGGGCTCGATCACTGCCGCGCAGTTCCTGCAGCGCTTCGTGCAGGAGGGGACGCCCTGGATCCACCTGGATATCGCCGGTGTTGCCTCGGTCAAGACCGATACCTCTTATGCGCCGAAGGGCGCGACCGGCTGGGGGGTGATGGCGCTCAACCGCCTGGTGCAGGACCGTTTCGAGGCGGAATGACACTGCCATGGGGGCCGCTTTCTTCTACCACCTGACCCGCAGGCGGCTGCAGGACACGCTGCCGGTGCTGCTGGACAAGGCGCGCGGCGCGGGCTGGCGCATCGCGGTGCGCGGCCCTGATGCCGAGCGGCTGGCCTGGCTGGATGAACGGCTGTGGCTGGGGGGCGACGAAAGCTTCCTGCCGCACGGGCTGGCCGGTGGCCCGCATGATGCGCATCAACCGATCCTGCTGACCACGGCGACAGAGGCGGCGAACAAGCCGACATGCGTGATGTCCGTGGATGGGGCTGAGGTGACGCCCGAGGAGGTGCAGGCGCTGGAACGGGTCTGCATCCTTTTCGATGGCACCGACCCGGAGGCGGTGCAGCATGCGCGGGTGCAGTGGAAGACCCTGACCGATGCCGGATGTGCGGCGCAATACTGGTCCGAGGAAAGCGGCCGCTGGGAAAAGAAAGCCGAGAAGGAGCCCGCGCAGTAGCGCCCGGGCCCTGAGCCTAGGAGGCCTTGCTCTGCTTGTCCTGCGACCAGATCAGGAAATCTGAATCGACGGTGACTTCGGCAAAATGTTCTACCGGTTTGCCGAACAGATAGCCCTGCAGGTAGGTCACGCCGATGGCATGCAGCAGCCGGGCCTGCTCCAGGGTTTCCACCCCTTCCGCCACGGTGTGCACGCCGAACCGTTCGGCGATCATCACGCTGCCCTCAATGATGGCGCAGCGCTGATCGTCGATCTGCTGCACGAAGGATTTGTCGATCTTCAGCGCCGAAATCGGCATTTCATGCAGCCGTGACAGCGAGGAATAGCCGGTGCCGAAATCGTCGATGTGGATTTCGATGCCCAGCGAATGCAGGTCGTTCAGAACGCCGATGATGGCGTCCTGATTGCGGGCATCGATGATGGTCTCGGTCACCTCGAGGATCAGCATGCAGGGCGGCAAATCGTATTTGTCGAGGTAGCCGAGGATAAACTCGGCAAACCCGGGCACCACCAGTTGCCGCAGCGAGATGTTCAGGGCCAGGCGGATATGCGATGCCCGCCCCAGTTCCTCTGTGTAGGTGGCCAGGGCGGTGTCGAGTACGAATTCGCCGATATTGACGATCTCGCCGATATCCTCGGCAATGGGGATGAATTCCTCCGGGCTGATACGGCCCAGGATCGGATTGTCCCAGCGCAGCAGCACCTCGTAGGAATGTACGGAGAAATCGTCGGAACAGACCAGCGGCTGGAAGGCCAGGTGCATTTCCTCGGAGGCCAAGGCATGTTTCAGGCGCTGGGCGATGATCAGGGTGCGTTCCTGCTCGGCCACCAGATCCTGGGAGTAAAGCAGGGTATTGCCGCGCCCCGTGCGTTTGATCTCTCCGGCGGCCAGATCGGCGGACCTGATCGCTTCGCTCACCGCCACCGGATGCGGGCGGCAGACGGCAAGTCCGGCGCTGAAGCCGACCGAGACCTCACGGTTGCTGAAGTTGACTGGCCTTTGCACGATGGCGCGCAGCTGGGCGGTGAATTCATGGCCGATATCGGCGCAGCGGTCTTCGGGTGCCGCCAGAAGCCCGACGAACTCATCGCCGCCCCAGCGGCAGAAGGCACAGAGATCCGGCGCGGCCTCGGCCAGCCGCTGCCCGATTTCCGCAAGGGTGCAGTCTCCGGTGGCATGTCCCATGCCGTCATTGATCTGTTTGAACCGGTCCAGATCGATGAAAATGACCGCAAAGGCATGACCTTCGGGGATCCGGGGGCGCTGGTCTTCGACCCATTGGATGATGCCGCGCCGGTTGTAGAGTTGCGTGAGACTGTCGCGTTCGGCCAGGCGTTTGAGATCGCTGGTGCGTCGCTTGACACGATCTTCCAGGGTGGCGTTGAACTCGGTCAAGGCCTCCTGCTGCACGCGCAGGTCGTCCACCAGGCTTCGGTTCCGCATCTGCAGCTCAATCGAGTTGCGCAGGATATTGTGGTTGCGGCCATGGGTGACCAGCATCACGCCCCAAAAGGTCGCGACCAGCAGGCTCAGAACGTGCTGCGGTTCGGGTTGCAGCTGCAATTCTGCAATGATCACTATGAGCAAGCCGCTGATATAGACGCGGCCCGATTTCAACAAAGGCGCGATGACGCCGGTCGCACCCGATGCCATAGCGGAGACCACGATAATGGCAAAATACTTCAGGTTGTCATTGCCGCTTTGAAGCGCCAGATGCAGCAGGGTACCCCACAGGGCAACCCCGGCAGACATGCCAAGAAAGTAGCGCCTGGCGCCGCGCGCCACGTCCGAAGGGGGCGTATCCACCGCTTGCAGGCGCTGGATGTCACTGCGCCCGGCAAGGACGCGCCCCAAAGACAGCACGAGCAAGCCGACGATCAGAGCGGTGACAAGCGCGGAGTTGTGCCCGGTGATATAGAATTCCGCGTAAAGCCCCAGGCCGCAGGCGACATTGACCACGATATTTGACAGGTAGTTGTTATAGCCATGTCGCACCAGGCACAGATCAATCTCTGCCCTTTGCTCCGTGGAGCAGCCTTCCGTCTCTGCCGCGGGGGCAGTGCCGGGAAAGGCACTATTGGGATTACTCACCGTCAACTCGTTCAACCCTTGGATCGGGGCTTTTTCAAAACCCTGCGTCGCCTTGCCGAGGCACTGGAGATAAATGATCTCGAGCCGGTGCCACGACCACCCGCTCGCGCGCAGACAGGTGGTTCTGTCACTGTTAAGTGTCGGGGGTTATTATTGTGTTGATATTAGCATTTTTAGATATGTTGCCGTGTTCGGGCCTGTAGCCCTGCCCCCCTGCCAACTGCGGCAGGCCGCCAGTCACAGGGCAGGCCTGGCAGGCCCGGCAGGTGCCGGGGCGGGCGGGGCTATTCGCCCCGGCTTATCCGCAGGTGATCATCCGCGGCGGGTCATCCGTAGTGGGCGACCGGGGTTCCGGCAATGGCGGCCATGTTGAGCAGGCCGCGCGCGGTGATCGACGGGCTGACGATATGGGCGCGGTTGCCCATCCCCATCAGGATCGGTCCGACCTCCAGCCCGTCAGAGCGCATCTTCAGAATATTGCGCACCCCGCTGGCCGCATCCGCATGGGCAAAGACCAGCACATTTGCGGCCCCTTCCAGCCTGGAGTTGGGGAAGATGCGTTCCCGCAGGTCGGCATCCAGGGCGGTGTCGATGTTCATCTCGCCCTCGTAGATGAAATCGCGTTTCTCGCGATCCAGAATGTCGATGGCCGCCCGCAGCCTGGCACCGGTGTCGCAGTCGATATTGCCGAACTGAGATTGCGAGCAGAGCGCGATCTGCGGCGTGAGGCCAAAACGGCGAACATGCCGCGCGGCGCCCATCACGGTCTGGGCGATCTGCTCGGGGCTGGGTTCGATCCGCACCTGCGTGTCGGCGATGAACAGCGGGCCATCTTCCAGGATCATCATCGACAGCGCCCCATGAGGCGCATAGGTGCCGCCGCCCAGAACCTGCGTCACGTAGTTCAGGTGCCAGCGGTATTCGCCGAAGGTGCCGCAGATCAGGCTGTCCGCATCTCCGCGTTGCACCATGATCGCGCCGATGGCGGTGGTATTGGTGCGCAGGATCGCCTTGGCCAGATCTGGGGTCACGCCGCGGCGCTCCATGGTCTGGTGATAGCTGTTCCAATAGTCGTAATAGCGCGGATCGTTCTCGGGGTTGACGATCTCGACATCGGTGCCGGGGCGGATGCGCAGGCCGAGCTTTTCGCAACGCGCCTCGATCACCTCGGGGCGGCCGATCAGGATCGGGGTCTCGGTGGTTTCCTCCAGCACCTCCTGGGCGGCGCGCAACACGCGCTCGTCCTCGCCCTCGGCAAAGACGATGCGGCGCGATGCGGCGCGGGCGGCCTCGAACACCGGTTTCATCAGCAGGGCCGATTTGAACACGGTCTGGTTCAGCTTGGCGCGATAGGCGGTCAGATCCTCGATCGGGCGGGTGGCGACACCGCTTTCCATCGCGGCACGGGCCACGGCAGAGGAGACAATGCCGACGAGGCGCGGATCAAAGGGTTTGGGGATCAGGTAATCGGCGCCAAAGGTCAGCTGCTCGCCCTTGTAGGCCGCTGCCGCCTCGGCCGAGGTGGTGGCGCGGGCCAGCGCCGCGATGCCCTCGACGCAGGCAATCTGCATGGCGTCGTTGATCTCGGTCGCGCCGACGTCCAAGGCGCCGCGGAAAATGAAGGGAAAGCACAGGACGTTGTTGACCTGGTTGGGAAAGTCACTGCGCCCGGTGGCGATGATCGCATCGGGGGCCACCTTGCGGGCCTCCTCCGGCATGATTTCGGGGGTGGGGTTGGCCAGGGCAAAGATGATGGGCCGCGCGGCCATCCTGGCCACGTGGTCGGGTTTCAGCACATTGGGGCCGGACAGGCCGAGGAACAGATCGGCGCCCGCGATCACATCGTCCAAGGTCCGCAGCTCGGTCTCCTGGGCAAAGGCGGCCTTCATCGGGTTCATGTCCTCGGTGCGGCCCGCGTAGACCAGCCCGTGTAGGTCGCAGAGCCAGATGTTTTCACGCTTGACGCCCAGCTTCACCAGCATGTTGAGGCAGGCAATGCCCGCAGCGCCACCACCAGTAGAAACCACCTTGATATCCGCGAAGGATTTCTTCGCCACATGCAGCGCATTGCGCGCCGCCGCCCCGACCACGATGGCGGTGCCGTGCTGATCGTCATGAAAGACCGGGATGCCCATGCGTTCCCGGCAGATCTTCTCGACGATGAAACAGTCGGGGGCCTTGATGTCTTCCAGGTTGATGGCGCCGAATGTGGGTTCCAGCGCGCAGACCAGATCGGCGAGCTTTTCCGGATCGCTTTCGTTCAGCTCCAGGTCGAAACAGTCGATGCCCGCGAAATTCTTGAACAGGACCGCCTTGCCCTCCATCACCGGCTTGGAGGCCAGCGGGCCGATATTGCCAAGCCCCAGAACCGCCGAACCATTGGAGACCACAGCCACCAGGTTGCCGCGCGAGGTATAGCGCGCCGCATTTGCGGGGTCGTCCTTGATCTCCAGGCAGGCCTCTGCCACGCCCGGCGAATAGGCTCGCGCCAGGTCGCGCCCGTTCGCCATCGGTTTGGTGGCACGGATCTCCAGTTTTCCGGGGCGAGGGAACTCGTGATAGCGCAGGGCGGCGTCGCGCAGGTTGGGTGTATCGGACATTGCAAGGGCTCCAAAACTGATAGTTTAGCGTTAAACTACTTTGGATCGAAGGGAAACAGCGATTTCCACTCAGGGCGTCGCTGTCATCGATGTGATCGGCATATCCTTGCACATCCCCGGCAATGGGATCACTGTGCCGTGAGTTTAAAAGATCATTAAATTACCCTCAGGGAGACCAGAATGGCAGAGACCATTGCCGAGATGCGGCTGCCCACAGAAGAGCTGCGCGACGATATTCCGTTCTATACCAAGGTTTTGGGAATGAAGCTGGATATGATCTATCCGGCGGATGATCCGCGCATCGGGGTGTTTTCCGGCCATGGGCTGCGTCTGCGCATCGAGCGGGGCGCACCGGAAGGCCCGGGCACCCTGCGGATCCTGACCGAGGACCCGGAAGGATTCGCCGATGGCGCGCGGACCTTGACCGCGCCCAATGGCACCAAGATCGAGATCGAGGAGCGCAACCCGCCGCTGGTGATGCCGGAGACGGTGCATTCCTTCGTGGTGCGCAGGCTGAAGGATCAGGCGCCCTGGATCATCGGGCGCGCGGGCATGCACTACCGCGACCTGGTGCCGGATCGCCTCGGCGGCTCGATCATCGCCAGCCACATCCGCATCCCCGATGGCGGTCCGGTACCGGACATGGTGCATTTTCACCGGGTCGGGTTCCAGTTGATCTTCTGCATCCATGGCTGGGTCGATGTGGTCTATGAAGATCAGGGCGAGAAGATGCGCCTGACGGCGGGCGATTGCTTTATCCAGCCGCCCGAGATCCGCCACCGCGTGCTGGAGGCCAGCGACAATGTGCAGGTGATCGAGATCGGCGTTCCGGCGGAACATGTGACCGAGATCGACCACGAGATGACCTTGCCGACGCCGGATTACCGCCCCGACCGCGAATGGCAGGGACAGCGGTTTGTCTACAATCAGGCCGCAGGCGCCGATTGGGTGCCCTTCCGCTTGCCGGGCTTCATCTGCCGCGACACCACCATCAATAAAAACACCAAGGGCGTTGCCTCGGTGCAGGTGGTGCGCCCCGGCGAAGGTGCGGATGCCGGGAACAGCCCCTGGGCCAGCCATGACACCGATATCCTCTTCACCTTCGTAATGGCGGGCACTGTGACCTTGCACGGGGAGGGGCGGGAGCCTTACGCTCTGGAAACCGGGGATGCCTTCGTGATACCGCCGGGTATGAAAACCCGGCTTAGCGATGCCTCGGACGATCTGGAACTTCTGGAAGTCAGCCTGCCGGGAGCCTTCACCACAAGCCTGGAGACATCATGAGCCTGAAAGACGCCGCCACCGCCGTTCGTGAAAACGCCCATGCGCCCTATTCCAAGTTCAAGGTCGGGGCCGCCATCCGCGCGGCCTCGGGGGCTGTCTATGTGGGCTGCAATGTGGAAAACGCCGCCTATCCGGAGGGCACCTGCGCCGAAGCCGGCGCGATTGCCGCCATGGTTGCCGCGGGCGAAAAACAGCTGACCGAGGTCTATGTGATCGCCGATTGCCCCGATCCGGTGCCGCCCTGCGGCGGGTGCCGCCAGAAACTCGCGGAATTCGGGGCAGGGGATGTACCCGTCACCATGGGCACCACCCGTGGCGCCGAGCGGGCCAGCACCATTGCCGACCTGCTGCCCGGCGCCTTTGAGACCTGCCATATGGACGGACAATAACCGGCCATGGATGCCCGTGCGATCAACGCTGCCCTGCGCCGGGGCGAGACACCCAGTGACGCCGATCTCAGCTGGTTTGCCGAAGGGCTGGCCAATGGCGCGGTCAGCGATGCGCAGGCCGGGGCCTTTGCCATGGCGGTCTGCCTGCAGGGCCTCAGCACCGAGGGGCGCCGCGCGCTGACGCTGGCCATGCGCGACAGCGGCGATGTGCTGACATGGGATCTGGACGGTCCGGTGCTGGACAAGCATTCCACCGGCGGTGTGGGGGATTGCGTCTCGCTGTTGCTGGCGCCCGCGCTGGCCGCATGCGGCGCCTATGTGCCGATGATTTCGGGGCGAGGGCTGGGGCATACCGGCGGAACGCTGGACAAGATGGAAGCCATCCCCGGGGTTTCGATCAATGTCAGCGAAGAGCGCCTGCAGGAGCTGATGCGCGATGTCGGCTGCGCCATTGTCGGCGCCACCTCCCGGATTGCCCCGGCTGACAAGCGGCTTTATGCGATCCGCGATGTGACCGCCACGGTCGAAAGCCTCGATCTGATCACCGCTTCGATCCTGTCCAAGAAGCTGGCCGCCAGCCCAGATGCGCTGGTGCTGGACGTGAAGCTCGGCTCTGGCGCCTTTATGAAATCCATCGATGATGCCCGGGCGCTGGCGCAATCGCTGGTCGATACCGCCAATGCGGCGGGCTGTGCGACCTCGGCCCTGATCACCGATATGAACCAGCCGCTGGCGCCCTCCCTTGGCAATGCGCTGGAGGTGGCCGAGGTCATGCGCGTTCTGACTGGCGAGACCTCTGGTCCCCTGGCCGAGATCACCGTGGCGCTCGGAGCGGTGTTGTTGGTGCAGGCGGGGCTTTGCAAGACAGAGGAAGAGGCGGCAGAGCAGCTATCGGCGACCTTGCGGGATGGCCGGGCTGCCAAGCGGTTCGAAACGATGGTGGCGGCCATGGGTGGCCCTCGGGATTTTGCCACGGGCTGGGCCCGTGTCCTGCCAGAGGCCAGCGTCATCCGCGAGGTGGCAGCACCGGAGGCAGGCTATATCAGCGCCATCGATGGCGAGGCGCTGGGCCTTGCCGTGGTGCGCCTTGGCGGTGGGCGGATGGTGGAGAGCGATCTGGTGGACCCGGCAGTGGGCCTGTCGGATATCCTGCCGCTTGGCACCAGGGTCGCGCGCGGTACGCCGATGGCGCGCATCCATGCATCGCGCGAGGACGCCGCAGACCGCGCTGCCGCAGAGGTGCGGGCGGCGATCACCATTTCTAGGATGGCGCCGGAGCTGCCTCCGCTCATCCATGAAAGGATCACCTGATGCCCCGTGCCTTTCTTGTGGTGATGGATTCCGTCGGCCTTGGCAGCGCGCCGGATGCGCACCGTTTCTACAATGGCGATCTGCCGGATCTGGGCGCGAACACGCTGGCCCATATTGCTCAGGCCTGCGCCGAGGGGCGCGCCGAAGAGGGGCGCAGCGGCCCGCTCAATCTGCCCAATCTCGATCGGCTGGGCCTTGGCGCCGCCATGCGGCTGGCCTCTTCCGTCCCCGTTCCGGGGTTGGCGGCCACGCCCGAAGGGCTGTGGGGCTGCGCCGCCGAAGTCAGCCCCGGCAAGGATACGCCTTCGGGGCATTGGGAATTGGCTGGTCTGCCCGTGCCCTGGAACTGGCATTTCTTTCCCGACACTGATCCTGCCTTTCCAGCGGAGCTCAGCGCCCTTGTGGCAAAGGCCGCGGGTGCGGATGGCATCCTTGGCAATTGCCACGCCTCGGGGACCGAGATCATTGCGCGCCACGGCGCCGAACACATGCAGACCGGCGCGCCGATCTGCTATACCTCCGCCGACAGCGTCTTCCAGATCGCCGCCCATGAAGAGACATTCGGCCTGGAACGCCTGTTGGAGTTGTGCCGCGCGGTGGCGCCGCGCCTGCATGAGATGAAAGTGGGCCGGGTGATTGCGCGTCCCTTTGTCGGTACGCCCGAGGCTGGGTTCACCCGCACCACCAACCGGCGCGACTTTGCCATTGCGCCGCCTGCAAAGCTGCTGACCAACTGGGTGCAGGATGCGGGGCGCAGGGTTCATGCCATCGGCAAGATTGGCGATATCTTCACCATGAGCGGCATCGACACCCTGAAAAAGGGCAGCGATGCCGAATTGATGCAGCATCTGGCAGGGGCCATCGACACGGCCGAAGACGGTAGCCTGACCTTTGCCAACTTTGTCGAGTTCGACAGCCTTTACGGGCACCGGCGCGATATCTCGGGCTATGCCCGGGCGCTGGAATGGTTCGATGCCGAAATCGGCAAGCTTCTGCCGCGTCTGCGCCAGGGTGACATCCTGGTGCTGACCGCCGATCATGGCAATGATCCCTCCTGGCCCGGAACCGATCACACCCGCGAACAGGTGCCGGTGCTGGTGGCGGGGGCGGGGCGGGCAGGCCCTATCGGCGCCCGTGCCTTTGCCGATGTCGGTGTTTCGCTGGCCGCGCATCTGGGGGTGCCAAGCACAGGCCCCGGTCGCAGCTTTCTGTGACGGCTTTGGCCTTCCGGCTTGCCTGTCCGGGGCAAGGGCGCATAAGAGAGAACAGAGATTTCTGTAGGAGAATGCCGCTATGTCCGATCATCTGACCGTTGTCGATCACCCGCTGGTGCAGCACAAGCTGACCCTGATGCGGGACAAGGGCACCTCCACCGCCGGTTTCCGCCGCCTGCTGCGCGAGATCACCCAGCTTCTCGCTTATGAGATCACCCGCGAGATTCCGCTGACCACAACCGCCATCGAAACGCCGATGGAAGAAATGGAAGCACCGATCCTGGCAGGCAAGAAACTGGCACTGGTGTCGATCCTGCGGGCCGGCAACGGCATGCTGGACGGCGTGCTGGAGCTGATCCCCTCGGCCCGGGTCGGATTTGTCGGTCTTTACCGCGACGAAGAGACCCTTCAGCCGGTGCAATACTACTTCAAGGCGCCCGAAGGCCTGAAGGATCGTCTGGTGATCGCGGTCGATCCGATGCTGGCCACTGGCAACTCTTCGGTGGCGGCGATTGACCTGCTGAAAGAGGCAGGTGCCAACAATATCCGCTTCCTGTGTCTGCTGGCCGCCCCCGAGGGGGTTGCCCGCATGAAAGAGGCGCACCCGGATGTGCCGATCGTGACCGCCGCGCTGGATCGCGAGCTCAACAAGAAGGGCTATATCATGCCCGGTTTGGGCGATGCCGGCGACCGGATGTTCGGCACCAAGTAAACGGTCGCTCGCCGTCTGGAACGGGGGGCGGCGCGCAGGTTCGCGCGCCTTGACTGGACATGGAAACAAATTGCGCGGTGGCAGGAAGATTGTCCTGCCGCCGGGTTTACTCAAATTTCATTTTCAGGCATCCTGCGCCCATATGTTGTGGGGCTGTCTCATGAGAATAACAAGAATTGTCGCGCTCGCCTTGATTGCAGGCACATTTGGCCTTCAAGGGGCAGAGGCGCAGACACTGCGTGCGTCGGGTCCGCCATCGGAAGTTCCGCCCGCCTCTTACAAGGGCAAGCAATATGTGGACAGCCGTGGCTGTATCTACATCCGTGCGGGTATCGACGGCAATGTGAGCTGGGTGCCGCGGGTCACCCGCAGCCGCAAGCAGCTGTGTGGCTACAAGCCGACCACCATCGCAGGAACGACCAAGACAGGAACCGGTGGTGCTCCGGCGTTTGAGATGATCACCTTGCCAGAATCGCAGCGCCCAGGTGGCGCAACGACGACGACGGCCAGCGCCGCGGCGGCGCAAACCGCGCCTGCGGCCTCGGTTCGAACGCCAGCGCCCGCGCCACGGGTCGTGACCACCGCCAAGCCGCGACGCACCGCCAGCAGCACCAGCGCCACCCCGGCCCGGGTGACTGCCTCAGTGCCGCCGCGGGTCGTCAAACCGGCGCCGGTTGCGCCTGCCCCCGCGCCGGTGATCCGGCAGGTCTCACCTGCGGCGGGTGGATGTCCCGGTGCTTCGGCCATCAGCCAGCAGTATATCAACAGCGGGGCGAACGTGCGCTGCGGCCCGCAAGCGGAATCTCCGGTGACCTATGGTCGTGGGGGACGCTACGATCAAAACTCTTCCCTACAGCTGGCGCCGAATACGCCTGTCGTCCCGGCCCATGTCTATCATCAGCGGCGCTATAGCAGCGATCTTTCCGTGCCCGAGGGGTATCGCCCGGTCTGGAAGGATGATCGCCTGAACCTGCGCCGGGCCGAGCGTACAATTGCATCGGCCGTGATCCGCCAGGACGCAACTGTTCCTCCGGGATATGTGCGTGTCGAACGGGACGACGACCGGATGAATGCGATGCGCGCCCAGCGGACCGCCGAGGGCGACGCCCGGATGGCGGAAATCTGGACCGACAAGGTGCCGCGCACCCTGGTGAGACAGCCGCTGGATCGCCCGACGGTGCGCCTGTCCGGACATCAGGCGCGCAGTGCGGCCGAAGCACGCGAACCGCTGATGATGCGCCTGTCCACCCGTTCTGATCCGGCAGCCGAGACAGCATCATCCGACGCTGGTCCGCGCCGCTATGTGCGCGCCGCAACCTTTGCCGATCCCGAAGCGGCACGCAGCGCTGCCCAGGCCCTGGCGCGTGGCACGGGCTTGCCCGTACGTCTGGGCACGGCGACCCGCAACGGGAAACCCTATAAGGTGGTTCTGGCTGGTCCCTTCACGGGTGACGGGGCCGGGGAGGCGGCTTTGAACAGGGTGCGTGGTGCCGGTTACCCCAAGGCGCGGCTCAGCAAGTAATCCGCTCAGGTTGGGCGTTCTGGCCTAGCGGGTTCGCACATCTTGGCGGATTTGCACATCCTGGCAGGTCAGAACCAGGCTAGCGGGTCAGAACCAGGGCGCGGTTCTGGATCTCGATCCGGGACCAGCGCTGCAGGTACCCCATGCCCAGAAGCGATTTCTCCATGTCGCCGCTGTTGACCCAGACGCGCACGCCCTTGTCTGTGATTCCGCCGAGCGACATCTCCTCGACCCAGGTGGAGGCGGTGCGCACTTCGCCATTGGCGGTCTGCGCGCGGCCCAGATAGGCGAGGCTTTCGGTGTCAATCCCGGCTCGTTCGGCATCTTTGCGGCTCAGCACCACCTGGCTGGCGCCGGTATCCACCAGGAAATTCACCGGCGCGCCATTGACCGAGAGCGTGAGATAGTAGTGCCCGTCCCGTGCCAGGGGCACCTCGACCCGGCCTTGTTCGGTCATCACGCTTTGCTGCGGCATCACGGTCTGGCGGATATCCCCCCACAGGCCGTAGCCCGCGATGACGCCGAGGAAGATGAAGGCCCAGATCGCCAGGGATTGCACCGTCTTACCCAGGGATTGCCGGTTCTGCACAAAGACCCAGGATCCCACGGCCAACAGCAGCAGCACCAGATAGATCACCCGGCCATAGTCCATATCGCTCATGTGCGCGCCTCCTGGCCCTTGATGTAGGAAGTTTGAGCCGAGTTCCTAGCCCTTGGGGCCTAGCCCCCGGCAAAGCCAAAGGCGCGCAGACCGTCCAGAATGAACTGCACCGACAGCGCCGCGAGCAGCATGCCCAGCAGGCGGGTGACCACATTGATGCCGGTCTTGCCGAGAAGACGCTCCAACACGCCCGAGACCATGAACATCACCAGCATCAGCGCCAGCACCGCCAGAACGATGCTCATCACCAGAACGAAGCCTTCGATCCCCGGTTTCTGACCTGCCAGCAGGATCACCGTCGCGATCGAACCCGGCCCCGCGATCAGCGGGATCGAGATCGGGAATACCGATGGGTCCTCCTGTTCGGTGGCTTCTTCGCCCTGGTGTTCGCGCCGCTTGGTGCGCCGTTCGAACAGCATGTCAAGCGCGGTCAGGAACAACAGCGCGCCCCCGGCCACCCGGAAGGCGGGCATGGAGATGCCGACAAAGGCCAGAACAGCCTCCCCGAACAGGGTGAAGAGCGCCAGGATGAAGGTGGCCGTGAGCGAGGCCCGGATGGCGACGCCGCGCCGATGGCGCGGGCTCATGCCTTGGGTCAGCGCCAGAAAGATCGGGGTCAGGCCAATGGGATCGATGATCACAAACAGCGTGACAAAGGAGGTGATCAGAAAGGCCGTGTCAATCATAGGGCTTCGGCCTTTTCCAGTTTCTCAAGGGCGCGCATCCACAGGGTCTCGGCGCGCTCCAGCGCCTCCATCACCTCGGCGTGCTTGGCCTGCCAGACGCGGGCCTCGTCCTTCTTCTCTACCTCGTAAAGCTCCGGATCGGCCAGCTTGATGTCCAGCTTGTCCTTCATCTCGGTCAGCTTGTTGACGCGGTCCTCTGCCTTGCGCGCCTCGGATCGCAGCGCCAGCATGGCATCGCGGGAGGGGCGTTTCGGCTTGGGCTTGGGCGCAGATACTTTCGGGGCGGGTTTGTCCTTTTCCAGCAAGAGCGCCCGATAAGAGGCGAGATCCCCTTCGTAGGGCGCCACGGTCCCTTTCGAGACCAGCCAGAGCCGATCCGCCACCAGGCTCAGAAGGTGCATGTCGTGACTAACCAGGATCACGGCGCCGGTATAGGCGGTCAGCGCCTCGACCAGGGCTTCGCGGCTTTCTATATCCAGGTGGTTGGTCGGCTCGTCGAGGATCAACAGATGCGGTGCATCCAGCGTGGCCAGCAAGAGCGACAGGCGCGCCTTTTGCCCGCCCGATAGGCGCCGGACTTCGGTATCGGCCTGATTTGCCCCCAGGCCAAACCCCGCAAGGCGGGCGCGCAGTTTCGCCTGGCCTTCCTCGGGGCGCTCGCGCTGCAGGTGCTGCAGCGGCGTTTCGTCGATATAAAGCTCGTCCACCTGGTGCTGGGCAAAGAAGCCGATGCGCAGCTTGCCGGAGCGGGTGATCTTGCCGGACATCGGCTTCAGGCGATCTGAGAGCAGTTTCGACAGGGTCGATTTACCCTCACCGTTCTTGCCCAAGAGCGCGATCCGGTCATCCTGATCGATGCGCAGGTTGAGGCGCGACAGGATCACGGTGTCGCCATAGCCGACCGAGCCGCCTTCCATGGCGATGATCGGCGGCGACAGTTCCTCGGGCTCGGGAAAAGTGAAAACGGTGCGCGCCGCATCTTCGGGCGCGCGGATGGTTTCCATCTTCTCCAGCATCTTGACGCGGCTCTGGGCCTGTTTGGCCTTGCTGGCCTTGGCCTTGAACCGGTCCACAAAGGCCTGCAGGTGGGCGCGCTGCGCTTCCTGTTTCTTGGCGGCTGCGGCCTGATTGGCGCGGTTGGCGGCGCGCTGGCGGGCAAACTGGTCGTAGTTGCCGCCATAGTAAATCAGCCCGCGATCCTCCAGATGCAGGATGCCGCCGACCGATCGATTGAGCAGCTCGCGGTCGTGGCTGATGATGATGACCGTATGGGGGTACTTCACCAGATAGGCCTCAAGCCAGAGCGCACCTTCCAGATCCAGATAGTTGGTCGGTTCGTCCAGGAGCAAGAGGTCCGGCTCCGAGAACAGCACCGCCGCCAGGGCCACCCGCATTCGCCAGCCGCCCGAGAAATCGGCGCAGGGACGTTGCTGCGCCTCTTCGTCAAAGCCAAGCCCCTTGAGGATCGAGGCGGCGCGCGCCTCTGCCGACCAGGCGTCGATATCGGCCAGGCGGGTCTGAACCTCGGCAATGCGGGCAGGGTCCGTCGCGGTCTCCGCCTCGGCCATCAGGGCGGCGCGTTCGGTATCGGCCGCCAGAACCGTGTCGATCAGCGACACATCCGAGGCGGGTGCCTCCTGCGCGATACCGCCGATCCGCGCTTTGGAGGGCAGGGAGATGCTGCCGCCCTCCAGCGACAGCTCGCCCTTGATCAGGCGGAACAGCGTCGTCTTGCCGGTGCCGTTGCGCCCCACAAGGCCGACCTTGTGACCGGTGGGAATGGTGGCGCTGGCCCCGTCGAACAGGGGGCGGCCTTCGACCGAATAGGTGATGTCCTGAATGCGTAACATGGCAGCGCTCATAACAGAGCCGATGGGGGCAAACCAGCGCCATTAAACGCCGCGTTGCAACTGGTCCTTCCTGGGCTTGCGTGCTAGCTGGATCACATTGATACCTTTCCTGTCGGTGATCTCCCCATGCGGCCTGCGCAAACGGCGCCTCACATCGTGACGCTCATCTTCGGTACCGCCCTGTCGGTTCTGTCGCTCAATATGTTTCTGCCGTCACTGGCTCGGATCGGCGAGGATTTCCAGGCCGATTATGGCCTGGTGAACCTGTCCATCGCCGGATATCTGGCGATTTCCGCGGTGCTGCAGCTGGTGATGGGGCCGCTGTCGGATCGCTTTGGGCGGCGTCCGGTGATGCTCTTGTCGATTGCGATCTTCGTTGCGGCCTCTGTCGGCTGCGCCTTGGCGCAATCGATCTGGGTGTTCTTGGGCTTTCGCCTGGCGCAGGGCGCGGTGGTTGCGGGGCAGGTGGTGTCGCGTGCCGCGATCCGCGACATGCACAGCGCCCAAGAGGCCGCCAGCAAGATGGGCTATGTCTCGATGGCGATGGCCCTGGCGCCGATGCTGGGGCCGATGCTGGGCGGTTTCCTGGAAATGGCCTTCGGCTGGCGGGCGGGATTTGTCCTTTATACTGTGCTGGGCCTTGGCATGCTGGCCCTGGCCTGGGGCGACTGGGGCGAGACCAACAGCAACCGGTCCGCCACCTTCGGTGCACAGATGCGCACATACCCCGAACTGCTGGCCTCGCGCCGGTTCTGGGGCTACAGCCTGTGTGTCGCCTTCTCCATTGGCGGTTTCTTTGCCTTCATCACCGGTGCGCCCCTGGTGGCGGCGGCCTGGTTCGACCTGAGCCCGGCCATGGTGGGGCTTGGAATCGGCATCATCACCGGTGGCTTCATGCTGGGCAATTTCATCACCGGCCGGGTTGCGGGCCGGGTGCCGCTTTTGACGCTGATCATTGCCGGGCGCATCAGTGCGACCCTTGGCCCGCTGGCGGGTCTGTTCCTCTTTGCACTGGGGCAGGGATCGGTTCCGGTCTTCTTCGGCTCGGCGATCCTTGTGGGGTTCGGCAACGGGCTTACCATCGCCAATGCCAGTGCCGGTCTGATGTCGGTACGGCCGCATCTTGCGGGCAGCGCCTCGGGGCTTTCGGGCGCCTTGTCGGTGGCGCTTGGCGCGGTGATCACCTCGTTGACCGGCGCATTGGTGGAGCCTCACCTCGCGCCTTTCGCGGTGCTGGGCATCATCCTTTGCTCCAGCATCCTGGCGCTGGCCTCTGCGCTTTATGTGCGCTGGGTCGATCGGTGCGATCCCTTGCCCGAGGCGGGCTGACACGCCGCTGTGCCGCCTGGGCGCGTGTAAATGGCCTCTTGGCGCAACTCGGCCCTTCCCATGCGGGCGCAGGCATGCTAGGCGGCGCGCGAGATATCCGGCGCGGGAATTGCCCCCGTGCCCGCATTTTGGAATGGAGAACGCCCGATGGCTCTGGAACGCACCTTTTCGATCATCAAGCCCGATGCAACCCGCCGCAACCTGACCGGCGCGATCAACGCCAAGTTCGAAGAAGCTGGCCTGCGCATCGTCGCGCAAAAGCGCATCCACCTGACCAAGGAACAGGCTGGCAAGTTTTACGAAGTGCACGCCGAGCGTCCCTTCTACGACGAACTGTGCGAATTCATGTCCTCCGAGCCGATCGTCTGCCAGGTTCTGGAAGGTGAAGGTGCCATCGCGAAAAACCGCGAAATCATGGGCGCCACCAACCCCGCCGATGCGGCCCCCGGCACCATCCGCGCCGAGTTCGCAGAATCGGTTGGCGAAAACTCCGTCCACGGTTCCGACGCACCGGAAACCGCAGCGGTTGAAATCGCCTACTTCTTCTCCGGTCTGGAACTGGTCGGCTAAGCCGGATCTGTCCTGATCAGGAATTCGGGCCGTGCGGGGAGACCTGCGCGGCCTTTTTCTTTGCTGAGGTACCTCACCCGCGCCGGGGGATGACACCGATGGCGTCCAGCTCGCGCTCAAGCCGTGACAGGCCGGCGGCCTGGGTCGTGGCCGTTTTGTTCTCGGCCTTGATCTGATCGAACCGCTTGCGCAGGGCCGTCTTCTCCTCCCCCTTGCAATCGTTCCAGGGGCGGCCCTGAAGCCCCATCACCAGCACGTAGTAGCCGATGAAATGGGGGCGGCTGCCCGCCTGCAACAGCCGTGCATAGGCGGCATCGGCGCCAAGATCCCGCAGCTCTTCGGCGGAATGGATGCCGGCACGGGCAAAGGCTTCTTCCGAGGCGGGGCCAAGATTGCGGATCGACGAGATGGGCGAGGACATAAGGCGAACATATGCGGGTTGCGCGATCCTGTCACGCCGGTTTCGTTGCGGAATTTTCCCGCATGGTGATTGACACTCACGGATGGGCGGATGACCTTACGGCACGTTCTGGGAGGAGCACACGTGAGCAAACAGCCAGCCACCGATAGTATCCACGCCTTTGATCTGGCCAATCCGCCGGACGGATTTGTCGAAGATCCCTTTCCCTTTTATGATGCGCTCCTGGCCGATGCGCCGGTGCTGAAACAACCGGATGGCTCTATCCTGTTGAGCAGGCACGCAGATCTGGACCGGATCTATCGCGATACCACGTCGTTTTCATCGGACAAGAAGGCTGCCTTTGCGCCCAAGTTCGGGGAAGGCTCGCCGCTGTTTGAACATCACACCACATCGCTGGTGTTCTCTGATCCGCCGCTGCATACCCGGGTGCGCAAGATCATGACCTCGGCGCTGACGCCGCGCGCCATTGGCCGGATGGAGCAGGGGCTGATCGATACCGTGGATCAGCTGCTTGACGCGATGGAAGGGCGCGAGGAGGTGGACCTGATCGAGGATTTCGCCTCCACCATCCCGATCCAGATCATCGGCAATCTCCTGGACGTGCCGATGGAGGAGCGCGGTCCGCTGCGGGACTGGTCGCTGGCGATCCTGGGCGCGCTGGAGCCTGCCTTGAGCGACGCGCAGCTGGCGCAGGGCCATCGCGCGGTGGAGGAGTTCAAGACCTACCTGACCGGCCTTATCGCCGATCGTCGTGCGCATCCCGGTGATCCCGAAACAGATGTGCTGACCCGGCTCATTCGGGGCGAGGGGGCGGATGCGCAGCTGAGCGAGATCGAACTCATTCAGAACTGTATCTTCATCCTGAACGCGGGGCATGAGACCACCACCAACCTGATCGGCAACGGGCTGGCGCTCTTGAATGATCACCCCGATCAGCGCGCGCGTCTGCAGGAGGATCCCGAGCTGATCAAACCGGCGGTGGAGGAGATGCTGCGCATGCGGTCCCCGAACCAGCTGGGCAACCGCGAAACCACCCGAATGGTCGAGATCGGCGGGGTGGAGATCCCGCGCGGCACCAACCTGCACCTGGTGATCGGGGCGGCCAACCGCGACCCGGAGGTGTTCAAGGATCCGGGGCGTTTCGACATCGCGCGCAAGCCCAACCGCCATCTGGCCTTTGCGGGCGGACCGCATGTCTGCGTCGGGCTGACACTGGCGCGGCTGGAAGGGAAGATCGCAATCGAGCGTTTCCTGAAGCGCTATCCGAACTACCATCTGTTGCCCGGTCGGGTGCCCGGCGGGCGCATCCGGTTCCGGGGCTATGCGCATCTGCCTTCGCGGCTGGGGTGAGCCTGAAGCAGTAGTTTCGCGCCAAGGGCCTATCCTTTTGCACCGGGTCTTCCGCCCCATGGATAGGCGCTTTTGCGGGGCTGCGGGCCTATTAATGGGTTAACGGTATCAACCCGGAGAGGCGTCACATGATCTATCCGATTGTACTTTCTGGCCCGCAGGAGCCAGGCGGATGCGGGGCGGCAGAGAGCCTGCCTGCGCATTTCTGCGGTGAAGAGATGGTCGAAAGCCGGTTCCAATCGCTGCTGCGGGGATTGATGCACCCGATGTTCGCCGCGCCCACCATCGTTGCCTGCGAAGCCCACAGGTTCCTCGCGGTGCAACAGATGCAGGCGGTGGGCGCCTCGGGCGACCTGTTGATCGAACCCGGCCTGTCGAATTCTGCTGCCGCCCTGGCGGCGGTCGCGCTCAGGTTCCAGCATGACCCGGAGGCCACTCTTCTGGTGCTTCCGGCCGAGTATTCCGGTGCCGAAGGCGCTCCCTTTTATCACGTCCTAGAGGCGGCCTTGCCGGAGGTCTTTGTCGGCAGCCTGGTGCTGTTGACGCAGGAGGGCCGCGGCACCTCCCGCTATGGTCACGCGCAGCCCCTGTGCCGTGCCCGCTTGGGTGAGCCGGTTCAGGCGCTGTTCAAAGACGCCACTTCCGGCGCCTCGGCGTCCGCCGCGCTGACGAATGCGGGTGTCTACATGGTACGGGCCGGAAGCCTGCTGGCGGCCTTCAAACGCTATGCGCCGCGTCTTTTGCAATCCACCAAACGTGCGGTCGAAGAGATCGATGCGCGCGATGGCTTCCTGCGCCTTGCGCCGCAGGCCTATGACCGGGTCCGTCGGGAAGATTTCGAAACAGCGATCCTGGCGCGCATGGAGACGGTTGTGGCGCTGCCGTGCGAAGACCCACAGCAGGATCCCTTTGCGGATTGGTACAGCGATGCGCAGGCCGATCGCGCTGCCGCCACCCGGGCTGCCGGTCAAAAACCGGCAACAGGGCGTGCAATCGCCGCTTGAGATCGAGCCAAGCGATGGCGGGCCCGATGGCTCGGCACCGCGACACTTGGAACGAAGACCACTCCCCATCCGGGCAAAAGCTGCTTCCTGGCCTCCCCAACCGGCCCATCGGCTTTGCTTCATGCCTGGATCACGCCCCGCTGCATGCCCGGTTCCGGCGCGGCGGGGCACTTTCTTTTGCGAAAGATGTCTTTTGCGGCGTAGGCGACCGATCCGCCCGGGGGTCAGAACAGGCTTGCCTCTTTGGCGGTCAGCGCGGCCTGGGTGCGGTTCTTGGCATCCAGCTTCTTGCACAGGGTGCGCACATGCAGCTTGATGGTGACCTCTTGAAGGTCCAGCTCGCGGGCGATTTCCTTGTTTGAAAGCCCCCGGCACAGCCCGTTCAGCACCTCAAGTTCCCGCGGACTCAGCCGTTCGGCCAAGGGGTGCGTCGGGGTCGCGCTCTCGGCGCGCATCAGATCGACCGGGGCGTAGACTTCCCCGGCGCTCATGAACCGAACCGCATTCAGAAGGGACTGCGCCCCCATGGTCTTGGGGATGAAGCCGATGGCCCCGGCATCCAGCGCCGCCTTGGCGGTATTTGCAGGGGCGCTGCCGGACAGGATGGCAACCCCTTTGCCGCCATTGGCCGCCAGCGCCTTGGCCAGACCGTCCAGCCCCATCATGCCCGGCATCTGGTAATCCAGAAGCACGAGGTCATAGGGGCCTTCCGCAGAAATCTTATCCAGGGCGCCGGACAGATCCGTCGCCAAAGAGACCTCTGCGCCGCCCTCATTGCTGAGGTAGGCGGAAATCGTTTCCCGAACCATATCGTGGTCATCTGCCAAAAGAATACGCATACATTTCCTCAGCCAATGTGAGACGTCGAGATCAAACACTACCCGACAAGGGTTTCATAAGTATCAACTCCCGCTGCCGTTGCTCCGATTCTCCTAAACAATCGTCTATAAGGGCCTGATGCGGTCGCGTGCCAATACAATCTAATTAAATAATAACATAGCATTAAGTAATGAGAATGCTGCAATAGTCGAATGCTGCTCTCGATTGGGTGTGGTGCCTATCCCTTCGTATAGAAATATATCCACAGTTGTAGGTGGCAGGTCGATTGCGATCTGGCATGGTAGGCGCATCAGGATAGTCCGGGATGGAGAAGGAGATAGATATGACCCGTTTGATCAGGACCTTATGTGCTTTTGCGGTGGCAATCTGGTCGGGGGCGGCCGGTTCGGCCTGGGCCGGGTCCCAGGACGGCGTGCTGCTCACCGTGCGTCTTGCAGGTGAAGAGTCCGCGCCCGTCACCTTCACGCGCAGCGAATTGGAAGCACTGGGGGAAACTTCATTTGAAACCGAAACCATCTGGACCACGGGCACGCAGACGTTTTCTGGCGTGTCGCTGCTGGCGCTGACCACGCATCTGGGCGTGTCCGAAGGAGTGCTTCAGGCGCGGGCGATCAACGACTACATGGTCGAAGTGCCGGTTTCGGATGCGGTCGAAGGGGGGCCGATCATCGCCTATGAACGCAACGGCGCCGAGATGTCGGTACGTTCCAAGGGGCCGCTGTGGCTTGTTTACCCTTATGACAGCAATCCCGCCTATAAGACCGAAGCGGTCTATTCCCGGAGCATCTGGCAGCTGGATCGGATCGACGTGCAGCAGTGAGGGTGAGGATCGGTGACACAAGAGACGGAGTGGCGTTTTCCGCTTGCATCGCGTTGGGTTCTGGCAGCCGCCTTGATCGTGCTGCCGTTGCTCGCGGTGCAGTCCGTCCGTCTGGGTCACCAGGTTCTGCTGCGCCTTGAGGGGCTTTCGACTGCGGCAACCGACAACATGCAATGGGTGATGTCTCAGGCCGAGGTCGAGCATCTGAAACTTGCAGCCGCGGTCAACGCCGCCAAGGCGCCTGAAGACCTGGGCCTGCTCCGGCGGCAGTTCGACATCTACTACAGCCGCATTGCAACCTTTCTCGAAAGCCCGCTGTTTCAGGATCTGCGCGAAAGCGAGGCGGGCGGGGTGCTCCTGGGCGGGCTAAGCGCCCGGCTGGATCGGCTGGCCGAGCTGATCGATGTCAGCGATCAGCAATTGCTGCAGAATATGCTCCAGGTGCAGGGTGAACTCGCCCACAACGGCGAGGAAGTCCGCGAACTGGCCCTGTTCGGCGTGGTCATCCAGGTCGAGGGGACGGAAGCCAAGCGTCTGCAGCTGTTCAGCATTCTGTCACAGCTGGCCTGGGTGATCCTGGGGCTTTTTGTGGCATTGGCCATCACCGCCTTGATGCTGGCACGCATGTACCGGCGCGGGCAGTCTCTGGCCGAGGAACGCCGCCGCGCCGCCTCCCGGATGGAGGCGATGATCTCTTCCTCGCTGGATGCGATCCTGGTGGTCGATCAGGAGGACCGTATCCAGGCCTTCAACGGAGCCGCCGAGAGCATTTTCGGCTATAGCCGCGCCGAGGCCATCGGGCAGAAGATGCAAAACCTCATCATTCCGCCGCACCTGCGCGAGGCACATGCCCGCGGCATGGCCCGTTTCCTGAAAACCGGTGAAAACCGCGTCATCGGGGCAGGGCGGGTGCAGTTGGACGGCATGCGTAAAACGGGCGAGATCTTCCCGGTGGAACTGTCGCTGTCTCTCAGCCAGACCGGGCAGGACATGGTTTTTGTCAGTTTCCTGCGCGATATCTCCGACCGCATGGCCGCCGAGGAAGAGCTGCGAACGGCGCGCGACGATGCGCTTGCGGGGGAACGGGCCAAGGCGAACCTGCTGACGGTGATGAGCCACGAGATGCGCACGCCGCTGACCGGGGTGCTGGGCGCGATCGATCTGCTGGAGGACACCGATCCCACCAGCGAACAGGCGCGCTATCTGCAGGCGATGCGGGTGTCCGGCGAATTGCTGCTGCATCACGTCAATGATGTTCTGCAGCTGTCGCGCCTGGAGGCGGGCGTCGATCCGGAGAAGATGCGCGTCTTCGACCTGCAGGAGCTTGCCGAAGGCCTGCTAGAAAGCCAGCAGGCCACGGCGCTCAGCCGTGGCATCGACCTGTCTCTGCATTGCAGCCTGGGTCCGTCACCGATGGTGGCGGGGCGGCCGCGTGCGATCCAGCAGGCGCTGTTGAACCTGATTGCCAATGCGCTGAAATTCACCAAGGAAGGTGCGGTTTCCGTCGATATCCAGCGCCAAGCCGACACGGATCAGGTGGAGTTCCAGGTGGCAGATACCGGCCCCGGCATTCCCGAGGAGGATCAGCAGCGGATCTTCGAGGATTTCACCATGCTCGATGCCAGCTATCGGCGCGGCAACGAGGGCACCGGTCTGGGGCTGGCCATCACCCGGCGTATCGTGCTGGCGATGGATGGGGGAATCACCTGCGAAAGCGAGGTCGGAGAGGGCAGCCTGTTCACGATTTCCATGCCGCTGCCGATTGCCTCTGCCCAGATGGAGCAAGACGATGCCGCCACCAAGCAGCAGAGCGGCTCCAACGCGATTCTTGTGGTGGAAGACAACGATATCAATCGCCTGCTCCTGGAGCAGATGCTGGTGCAGCAGGGCCAGGAGGTGACCACCGCCGCCGGAGGCCTGCAGGCTGTGGAGGCGGCACGGGACGGCAGCTTCGATCTGATCCTGATGGATATCAGCATGCCCGAGGTGGATGGCATCGAGGCCATTCGCCGGATCCGGGAGGGAAAACTGGCAGAGGGCACGGATATCGTGGCCCTGACCGCCCATGCCGCCCCCGAGGATCACGCCCGCATTCTGGAGGCCGGATTTGCCGAGGTGATCACCAAGCCGATCAGCAAACGGGAACTGGCCGATCTGATCGCCCGCCGCGCCGGTCGCACGCCGGTGCTGGCCGAGGACAATCAGCAGGAGAATATCGTTCAGTTCTTCGATGCCCTGGGTCCGGAGCGCGCCCGGGGGTTCCTGGTCACCTTCTGTCAGGATGTCGAACGGCTGCGCGCGGATCTGGCTGCCAGTTCCGAACTGACCAGCGCCCTGCGCCAGGAGGCTCACCGCCTGGCCGGCTCCGCGGCGGTCCTGGGCCTGACCCGCTTCCGGGCCTTGATGCTGGAGATTGAAATGGCCGAGGGCGATCAGGTGGTCGATCCGCAGCTTCTGGACGAAATCTGGAGCGAGGCGGAGAGCTTCCTCTCCGTCCACATGTGTGCCTGACCCTGCGCCAGAGGCATTCGTCCGCGCGACACACCGCATGGTCCCAAAAGAAACCCGTGCGCCCAATGGGTTATGTCTATGCGCTGCAGAGTTGACTGGGGCAAAAAACTTGCGGGCGACGTCAATTTCCCTCTGGACGCGCCGCAATGGTCCCGCTATATCGCCTGCACCGTTCCGGCGTAGCTCAGCGGTAGAGCAGTTGACTGTTAATCAATTGGTCGTAGGTTCGATCCCTACCGCCGGAGCCAAAGATTTCAAGGACTTAGCGCTCATCCGCTAAGTCCTTTTTCTTTTCGAGTACAGAGTAAGTACAGCAAACACTGCCCGGATCGGTGTTGTTGGATCATTTGTGACCCAGTGCCATGTTCTTTCGCTAACTATCGGCCTCTAAACGCTTTTTCTCCTCCGCCGCATATTGACGTAGAGATTTACCCTTTTCCTTGCGTTGAGTGGATCGGTGCAGTTCAAGGCGCCCTGCTGTATTGAGCCCTATCTGCCAATTCCTTCGGGTCCAATACACTCCTTCGGCTACGTCGAGGTTGTCCGGGTCGATGGTCAGGTCGGCAGCACCCATATGCCTTTCCTCGTCTGTGATGGCCGGATTTGGCGAAGTCTGTTCATAGACGTAGGTGAGATGTATCCGCCCAGAGTGCTGATCCCGGTGAGGCTTCGCGGTTATCGAATGCGAACGCCCGTCGGTCGAACTGAGGCCCGCCTCGACCTTCAAACGGAACAAGGAGGCCGTAACCTGAACGGCCATAGCATCCACCTGTTCTTGCGTTGAGTGCAACTCTTCTTTGTCAATGACCGAGTAAGCCTGTGCCCCATCCAGCATCTTCTTGATCGTCGGCCAATTGGAGCCAGTTGTCCCCAGCCATACTCCATTCAGGTCAGGTAGCCATCTGTTGAGAGCGGGTATCAAGCGCCACACAACCCGCCAAGGTGCCCAGTAGCCAGTGGGTCCGAAAAACCCGGCGAGGAAACCCAAGAGCACGGGAGGCAGGTATCGGATGAGGTGCTGATCGGTTACCGTAAAGCCCAACAGCAGACCAATGTCGTCGGCGTAAAGCGAGACCGCCACAATCAACGCGACAGCGGAACCAATCCATCTCCAAGGCAACAGTGAATACACGATTCGTTCTCCGATTCTTTTCTGGCCCAATCCCCTTGAATTTCGTCGGCGCGCCCACCAGATTGAGGGGAACGACAGAGGCAGGTGCCCAAGATGTATGATTTTTCAAAGCGAATTTCCAGCTTTCACAACCAACACGTCCGGCTGAGCAACGACCAGCGCGCGGACATGAAGCGCAGACGCGAAACCAATCTCGACCGTATCGAGAAGGGTCTCGAAGAATTGGAAAAGCCAGCCTTCAAAGAAACCATCAATCAAGGTGGTTACGCTCAAAAGACCATGACCCAACCGCCGGAATCCGACCAGGAAAGCCGGTACGACATCGACCTTGGAATCGTTTTCGATCAGGACGATGCCAATGGACCGAGAACCACCCGTGATTGGGTTCGCCAAGCAATCGCCCGCAAGGCGACGAATATGAAGAACGATCCGGTGACCAAGAAAAAGTGTGTCCGGGTTGTGTATGCGGACGGGTATCAGTGTGATTTCCCCGTGTTCCGTAGGCGCTGGACCGATGTAGGCTGGCGCTACGAACTGTCTTCGGGCGATGAGTGGGTTGCCTCCGACCCTGCCGCCATGAACCAGTGGATTGAGCGAGAGGTTTCCTGGAAAAGCCCGGAGACTTCGGGCAGCTACCAGCTGCGACGCATCATCCGATTTGGTAAGTTCTTCTCGAAGACGCATGCCGCAAGGCTCAAAAGGTCTTTTCCCGGCGGTTTGGTCGCTACCGCGCTATTCATTGAGTGCTACACGGCGGATGAGGGCCGCGACGACAGGTCCTTCCGGGAGACGCTTCGCAGCCTGTCACAGCGTTCGAAATACACGCCCGTGTTTGCCAACGGAGTTCAAGTATCAGACGACAAGGATACCGACCGCATTGGTCGGTTGATCGACCAGGCTAAGGACACCGTAAAGGAACTCGACAAACTTGACGCGGACGACATCACAGATTCAGACGCCAACAAGATTTGGAAGACCGTCTTCCGCCATAGCTTTTTTGACGATGCTACTAAGAATGCGGCAAACAGCTCCAGTGCTCCCCTTGAAACCAAGAGTGCTCTTGGCGGTGCCGGTCTGGCCGCACCATTTCTTGCCTCGAAAGCAGCGGCTGCACTCTCAGATAGCGAAAAGCAATCGCGAATGGAGTCGGCGGTCAACGCTCGGAAAGAGAGCGGGAGTGGTGGCAAACCTTGGGCGGAGTGACTATACCGGACGCCTTCTATTCTGAGGTGCAAAAGGCAGTAGCTCATCATCAGCCAGAGCTGAGCGTTTCACGAACAGAAAGGCTAATTATTCTTGAGGGCCAGTTCCTTGCTTGTGGACCCGATGGGCCAGTCGATACGCCAGATGGGGTCTTCGATTCCTACAAAATCCAGGCAGGAGTGACAGCGGGATTTCCCGTTGAGGAACCAGTCGTTTTCGAGACCGGAGGGCGTATTCCGCGGATAGCTGATCGTCATGTTTTTCCAGAGGATGGGAACTGCTGCCTAGGCGTTTGGGAGGAGTGGCTATTGACGGCACCAGATCATCGTTTTGAGACCTTTCTCACTGGGCCGATGCACGACTATTTCGTCAGCCAGACCCACTTTGAGGTCAATGGCAGTTGGCCCTATGGTGAAAGATCACATGGCGTTCTCGGCGTTTTAGAAAGCTATGCTGATCTTCTCGGCGTGTCCCCCGACGCAAGAGTCATAGCAGACTATCTTCACCTGCTTTCTCGCCAGAAAATTAAAGGACACGCATTGTGTCCTTGCGGTAGCGGGAAACGCCTGAGGGACTGTCACAGCGATGATCTCCGAAGGTTGAGCCAAAGAATTCCGTCGTTTATGGCAAAACGGATGCACGCCACGATCACGCCACGAAAAGCCGCCTAAGGAACTGCTGGGGTCGGCGACCACGAAGGCCGCCAACTACACAAACGCCTAGCCCTTTGACTTCCTGCGCATCGGAACATCCACACCTTTCTTCCGCATGACCGCTGCAACAGAAGCAACCGAGCGAGTCGTGGTTTTGGCACCGGGAAACTCGGCCACGATCTGATCCACAATCGCCGCATAGCCCAAATTTTCGTCCATCAGCAGCTTTTCAGTGAGGCGGCTGATCGTCAGCTTTGGCCGACCGGTCTCGGCGGCTTCCTCTGCCTCATGGCTGGCTTGCTCGGCGTCTTCGGCAGCCTCGGCCTTGGTCTCGTCGGCCTCGGTCGCACCGAGTTCTCTGACCTCGACAAAGATACTGCCCGGATGCTCGCCTTGCTTCTTTTGGGCGAGGTCAAGACGACCGCAGAAGCCGACCACTGCCCAACCGTCTTTGCCTTCCAGCAGGACAGCATGAGAGTAGGTTCGATCGGTCTTGCGGGTGTGTTCCGATCCGTCAGGTGCAGTTGCAACATAGGTGGTCTTGGTCATGGCTGTTCTCCTTATCAGCGTTGATAGGATCATCCTGTCGAGAAGCGGGTAGCCTGCGAGCCGGTCGGTTGCTCACAAATTGCTTCAAGCGAAATAGCGGTCTTTTCTTAGCCCGCATTGCGCCCTGCAATCGGACATGAGGGTTCCGGGAAATAGCCTCGAAGTTCACAATCCAACCGTTACCGCAAAAAGGAGAAACAAATTGACCGCAAAGATAATCCCCTTTCCGAATAAGAATACTGCCCTGACGGAGTCGCAGTTTTATTCAACAGAGATGCTCCATTTGGATTTGGCCGCGAATTGGCTGGAGGAGCGGAATTGGTACGCGGAATCCGGCGCCCTTCACGGCTTAGGTGCCGTGAACTGTCCTGCCCTTGTCACCGATGCGCCGACTGATCTGGTTAAGGAAGCATTCGAGATTGCACATGGGCATGTCTGTGAATTTCTCGTGGAGGAGTTCAGCCTCTTAGACACGGAACTGCCAACCCTTGCAGAATTTGCGTCACACAAAATCGAGTCTTGTACATACGGCGGGCGTGTGGGCGTTCATGCTTTTCGGCACAGTACCGTCCTCGCAAGCTAATCGACGCCGTTGGGCGCCGGTGACCAAGCCCGGCGCCCAACAATATTACGCTGCGTCTCGGTGGAGAGCTTGCTTCCCAGCTCTGCAACGCCGACTGGCCTCACTATTCTTCTGTCGCATCGCTTCGGCGCTCCCGTCGCTGTTGCGAAAGAATGTCCTAAGCGACGCGGCATATCCTTCCGAACATTGAAGCGCTTCAGCTAACGTTCGCGCGGTGCAATCGGGATTAAAGTTTAGCATCGTAGATGCAACACCAATTCTATCCAAAGGCATATCAATCTCCTTTTTTGCCGTTGAAAACGAGAAGGGCCGACCACCAATAGATGGACGGCACCATTGTTCAGTCCCAGTCTTCGAAATCAGGAAGATCGTTCCGGGCCAGTACCAGGGCGGCCTCCGATGAAATCGCATTGCCCCTTTCGAGCTGGATCGCGATGTTGACCATCTCGTTCCAAAGTGTGCATTCCACATCCTCAAGTTGAATTGCGAGGTCGTTCCTGCGTTGCTCCAGACAGACCACATCAGTCTGGATTAAGTTTGGCATGTTGGGCTGGTCCATAGGCATGAGTTTTCTCCAAATAGCCGTCCACGATTCGTGTGAACGGACCATCTAATAGGAAAACGTCAAGCCCCGGCATATCCTTATTTGGGGCGCCAGAGGTAAATGATAGTATGTCGGGGTGACGTGCTGCGGCGTCCAGGCGGTCCTACATCAATTTGGCGGGTTCAATGCCGAGCGCCCTGCACCAGTGGACGAACTCAATTACATCAATCCGCCTTTCGTAGCCCTCAACCTTGGCCACAAAAGATTGAGGCTTCGTTAATCTATCGGCCAAGGCCTGTTGCGTCAGGCCAGCCGCCTTCCGCTCAGCGCGCAAATCGTCGATGAGCTTCCTGTATTCTTCATCGTAGATGCTCTTTGACAACCGCACGTTCCATTTGACTGCTCGTGCTGGTCGCGATAATCCCGAAATAGAATTATCCCAAAACAGGATAACGCAATGGGATTGCGCCAAAATCTGACTTCGACGCAAAGAGGCAAGATCGCTGAGTTGCATGTGGCAACGGCGCTCATGTCACAGTCCGGAGGAAGGTTGTCGCCCTTTGAGCCTCTGTCAGACGACCACGGCATCGATTTGGTCGTGCTCGACAAGATCAGCGGCCGGGCGTTGCCGATTCAGGTGAAGTCTTGGCTGCTCGACCCAGACAAACCGGTCAAGAGGGTGCAGTTCGATGTCCAGAAAACGACGTTTGGGGAGGGCAAGTCGGGGGCGTTGATATGTGTCGTCATGGAAATGGAGACCCTGGCCATAGAAACGGCCTGGATGATACCGACGACCGACATTCCGGCCGTAGCTACCGACCGTCCGAACAAGTACGTGCTGGCGCCCAGCCGTCTATCAACCTCGAAGGATAAGTATTCGGGGCACCGGCACAGTTCGATTGCATCGCTGACCGATGCCGTTGAGGCCCTTCTGTCGAAGGGCAAGCCATAAATCGCGTTAGCCGCCAAGCTGTTTGTGCGCTTCGGCAACATCCATGCTAGTGATGCCACCCCGCTCAAGTTCCTGAGCATCGTCGCGGGTCTGCATCAGCGCCTTACCCATGTCGGTATCAAGCGCCCGCAGGTAGGCTTTCTCGAAGGTTTCACCGTCCTGCTGCATCGATTTGGCCAGCGTATCAAGCTGGGTTTCGGCGGCTTCACGGTTTAGCCGTGCGACCTTACGCACATCTTTGGTCATGGTCTTCTCCATATTCGCCGCCGCTCGGGCGGTCTCCACTTGGTTTTCAAGCTGTTCGACCTCCAGGGCCAGTTCAGCGACTTCCTGAGCTTCGGCTTCATCACGGGCCAGCCGCATCAAAGCGTCTTCCAGGTCTTTCTTGCGTGCTTCCAGCCGTGCCAGTTCAGCGGCATGGCGTTGTCCTTCCTGGCTCATCGTGTGGCCTCCATCTTTTCCAGTTCAGCTTGTGCCTCTCGGGACACGTAAGGTTGCGGGGACGATGCCTTGATGCGGAGCAATTCCACCCGTAGGCTTTCGGCCACCCGCCCCTCGGCATCGACAAGAGAAATTGCGTGGCGTTCCCGGATCGGGGTATCGATGCCAAAGGTGCGGGCGAGCTTGACGCCGCCTGACTGGATCAGAGCTTTCACCAGGGGCTCAGCGGCCCGGTTGTTCGTCAGCGCCCGCTCCACGGCGGTCAGGTCGCCACCAGCACCCGAAACCTGCCCAACGTCTTTACGCAGGGCATCGGCATAAGCATCCCACGAAGAAGTCAGCGCATTGAGAGCATCATCCACTTCGGCGGCGAGCTTGGCCCGCTTCGATGTGGCATCAAGTGCGGCCTCGGCACGACGCCGGCGATTGTTCCGTTCGGCACTTTCGGCAGCCCCTCGGCTGCGGTCTTGAAGCTCGGCCAAGGCATCGTCCACGATTGCGATCCGTTCAGCCAATGCGGCTGCGGTTCCGCCGGGTTTCTTCCCGGCGATCATGGCCTCTCGGGCCTCGATACGGGCTTTGTCGAGTTCCCCGCTCAGGCGTTCACGCTCGGCGTTCAGTTCGGCAATGCGTTGGTCCAATTCCTTCTTATCCATATCGGTCCTCGTTTAGCGGTCGTCGGTGAGCCGGACGGCTAGCTGAAAAGGAGAAACATGCTAGCCGTCCGGTGTCGGGAAAGGAGTTGAAATGACCCAACAGCTATACGATGCCGCGTTTGCCTGCTGCGGGGGACCAGCGTGTGACTGTGCAGCGTGAAATGCTGGCTTAGACTTCGCCCATCACGTCGAGTTCCATTTGCCGGATAAGATCACCCGGCGCTCCTGGGGTTGAAAGGAATTGGCCAGGGTTGTCTTTCACATCTGACCGATAAGATCGCCAGCACCGAGGGTTGGGGCAATCAACACCGCTTTCAATGAATGCCTGCATTGCCGGTGTGACCCAGCCTCTGGGAAAGGACATACTGCCGTGGATGAACCACATGCCAACCAGCAACCGAACGGCATTGGCCCGCATTGAGAAATCTGAGGACGGCGGAAAGTCCTCAAACGCCTCCATAACCAACGCCTCGGCCGCTTGTTTGGTCTTGGCATAGGAGATTGAAGGCAAAGGCGGGATTGGCCGGGTCGCAGGTTCACTCATTCGGGGTTCTCGGGCGTCATTGGCGTCCGGAACACCGTGCCGTTATCTCGCGGGCACGTAAGCCAACAAGCCGCCCCTCTGACATACGAGGATTTTATCATAACTTCATTACCTAGGGTCAGGATGCATTGATTTTCCGAGCGCTGCGTGATTCACGGATCCGAAAACGGAGCGGTGACATGAGCAATCTTTTCTGGCTGACCGACG
>NZ_JARCJL010000012.1:0-117298 GCF_028890025.1 Phaeobacter sp. PT47_59 | reverse complement strand
CAGATGTCCGAAGGTCTTCCTGTCCGCCATCGCCCTCGCAGCCCTCGTCATTTACTGGCTATGAGTCCTGAGCCTAGAACATCAGGAACCTCACATGCGATACCGGCCCATAGCGGCCTTTCACAATGGCAACCAGCGCCGCACCGCAGCTTCGCCAAACTCGACTTTCGTGCATGCCGCAGCATTTCGGGCGGCCGGATATCGACTTTGCGAAATCTACTGCCTTTGCTTTGCGAGCTCTCCTGGCATCTCTATGATCGATGAAGTTGCGGTGCCGACCGTCGAATAGTTGATAGAGCGTGGTGACGTTTCGCCCGCCGCAAATACTCCAATCATTCGCCAAGTGCGATATAGCATCCAAAAACCTAAGGCGTATGCAGATGTATAAACCTCGTGATGAAAAAGGCGACGAACTCGACGCGAAGTTTTCAGTTGAATCCCTCAAAGACGGTTTTGACCTTGTTATCGAGTCTCGAGGTGGGTCCACTGGCGGGCGCCCGCCTCGAAATACTGACTACGCGCCTGCTCTGGTAATACACCTACGCCGAATGGCACAGGTAGGCATGGTGCTGGACGATCTTCAAGTTGCCAGCTCCGAGGCGATGCGGTTGCCAGAGAGCATGCGCCAAATTCGACCATTAGGCTACACGCTGCCGCTCGAACTTGCGTCAGTATCAGACTTCGACGAACTCCGGTTGGCTATTGGGCGGGCGACCGGCGAGCATGAGACAAAGTCAAAAAAGGGAGGCAATCGGACAAAGAGGCTAAGATTGCGGATACGCTGGCCTGATGCATCCAGCATGTCAGCGGATTTCATAGCTAAAATGTTAGCCAATCCTGATGCTTGCGAAGTTCCGACGGGAGACCCGAAAGAGCTGTCCGAGCGAGTCGAACGCGCACGCAAGCGAATGCGCTTGAACGGGGCCACTCCCCCAAAAGGCCAAGAGAAGGTTCGAAGAACTTCTGCTACATCTGACCGATATATCCGCGATCCGGAAGTCATAGCTTGAGTGCTGGAGGAGGCAGCTGGTATTTGCGAAAACTGCGGTTCTCCCGCGCCGTTCAAACGCATTGACGGCGAAGCGTTCTTAGAGGTGCATCACGTCAGGCCGCTTGGAGAAGATGGCCCGGACGTGATCGAAAACGCGGCCGCCTGCTGCCCAAATTGTCACCGGCGGCTACATCACGACCCATCAAGAGACAGCCTCCGCCGCAAGCTGATTACATCTATCAATCGTCTCAAGGACTTCCCGGCCAAAAAATAGCTTCAGCCCGTTTATTTGCTTGAACGCGAACATCGGCCTATCCTGTTGAAAATCCCTCGATCAAATGTCTCTCCCTATATTTTCTGGAACTCTACCGAACACGGCTATTACAAGGACCCGTCGAACCTCTTCTGGGAATACGGACAAGAAACAGGGTTTGATGCCCGGCTGCATGATCTTCGGCACAAGTTTGCCATTGAACGCCTCAAGGAGGGTTGGTCCATCTATCGCGTTCAGAAATACATCGGCCATGGATCGGTGCTGACCACAGAGCGCTACTATCTCAGGTATCTTACCGCGAAAGAGAAGGCTCGAGTTTCCGCAGATGGCGATAACGGGTTTCGCTAAGAAATGCCTGGTGAAATGAGGAGGGGATCCCGCGATTGCGGGGTCCCCTTTTTTCATGCTCGGGGGGGCTGTCAGTCTTGAAAAGGGGCATAGATACCGGCCTAAGTGGGCATAGTCGGCATACCCGGAAGCCACAAAAGGTGTCATAGTATGACACTATTGGCCCGAAGCTCAGGAAATAGATAGGGGATTCCTTGGCCCTAAGTCGGGCGAGTTTTGCAGCGATATCAGGGGGATAGTGGCGGAGAGACAGGGATTCGAACCCTGGGTCCCCGTGAAGGGACAACGGTTTTCGAGACCGCCCCGTTCGACCACTCCGGCACCTCTCCGCGGGGGGTGAGCGGCGGTTTAATAGTGAATTTTGACGGGCGCAAGGGGGATTTTCAACTTCTCGCCAGAAACCCTCTTTTTCATTGCTTGTCAGGTAATTTCACCTAGGTTTGATGCTATGACAATCCTTCGCCTCCCTCCGTTCAGTGCCGCTCTGACTGCGTTTCTCATCGTTGCCAGCCTGCTGTTTCCGGCAGCCCCGGCCCAGGCCGCGGATCGATCCCGTGTGATGAGCTTTCTCGAGGTGACCGGTTTTGACGTCGCGCTTGACAGTATTGCCCTGTCGGCCAGCGGCGCACCGCAGATGCTGGGGCTTGAGGCGGGGGATTTTGGCGTCGGCTGGAGCCGCATGGCGGATCAGGTCTTTGATACCGGGCGGATGCGGGATCTGGCACTGGATATCCTGGTGGACACCCTGGAGGATACGGCGCTGGCCCATGCGGAGGCCTTTTATGGCAGCGCCCTGGGGCAGCGTCTGGTCGCCGCCGAAAACGCCTCTCACATGATCGAGGATGACGAGGTCAAGCAGATCGCCGGGCAACGGATCATTGCGGACCTCGTCCGTGAGGGCAGCGACCGGATTGCCTTGTTGCAGCGTATGAACCAGGCCATTGATGCCGCGGACACCGGGGTGAAGGCGGTTCAGCAGATCCAGTTCCGCTTTATCATGGCAGCCAGCGCCGCCGGGGTGATTGATCTGCAATTGGACGCGGAAGGCTTGCGGGCCTGGCAGCGCGATCAGGCGCCCAGCATGCGCATGGCGCTCAATGCTTCTGCCATGGCGGCCTCGGCCTATACCTATCAGGGGTTCACAGACGCAGAGGTCGACGCCTATGTGCGGGCGCTGGAAACGCCCCTGATGCAGCAGGTCTACGAGCTGCTGAACGCGGTGCAATATGAAATCACCGCCAACCGGTTCGAGGAATTGGCCTTCCGGATGCAGGATCTGGGGCAGGGCGAAGAGCTTTGACCACCTCGGGGGCGGCGCGGGGGTAACTGGTCTGCGTCCTGCGCCAAGATCACAAGTGGCAATCAGTGGTTGACATAGGGGCGGTATTGTTTAAATAGCGCCCATCCCGGCTCGGACTCTCTGCGCCGGGGTTATTTTGTCATAACGGCCCCTTCGAGGGTCGCGCTGTTCGAGGCGGCACCCGGCCAATGGGCCGACAGCCAAAAACACCTGTTTGATGCAGGGGCCAAAGGACGCGGTTGAAAAAGGAAAGACGCATATGTTTGCGGTCCTCAAGACTGGCGGCAAGCAGTACAAGGTTCAGGCGGGCGACGTGCTCCGCGTTGAGAAACTTGCTGCAGATGCCGGCGAAACAATCCAGTTCGACGAAGTCCTGATGCTCGGTGGCGACGCCCCCGTGGTCGGTGCTCCGCTGGTAGATGGCGCTGCCGTGAAGGCAGAGGTGATCGACCAGATCAAAGGCGAAAAACTCATTCACTTCGTGAAGCGTCGTCGTAAGCACTCCTCCAAGCGCACCAAGGGTCACCGTCAGAAACTGACCCTGATCAAAATCACCGAGATCCTGGCGTCGGGCGCAACCAAAGCTGCTCCGAAAGCCGCTGCCAAAGCTGCTCCCAAAGCTGCTCCGGCTTCTGCTTCCGCAGACGATCTGACCCAGCTGACCGGCGTTGGCCCTGCCGCCGCTAAGAAGCTGAACGACGCAGGCATCACCAGCTTTGCTCAGATCGCGGCCTTGTCGGCAGACGACATTGCTGCTATCGACGCGATCAAAGTGAAGCCCGAATGGGTTGAGCAGGCCAAAGAGCTGGCCAAAGGCTAAGGAGATAGACAATGGCACATAAGAAAGCTGGCGGTTCCTCACGTAACGGCCGCGACTCAGCCGGTCGCCGCCTTGGCGTGAAACTCTATGGTGGCCAGGCGGCCATCGCAGGCAACATCATCGTACGTCAGCGCGGCACCAAGTTCTGGCCGGGCGAAGGCGTTGGTCTGGGCAAGGATCACACCATCTTTGCAACCACCGACGGTGCTGTGACCTTCCACAAGGGCCTCAAGGGCCGCACCTTTGTATCGGTTCTCCCAGTGGCGGAGGCCGCTGAGTAAGCCGAACCCGACGTGGCAAAGAAATATTTAGGGGGATCGGCGATACTGCCGGTCCCCTTTTCAGTTTTTGCGGCACGCTGCTGAAGCTGTTTTGAGGGGAGAGAGACGACCATCATCTGGCAGTTCGGGGATCCGTACCTATCTAGGTGTTTTCCCGGCCGTGGCATCAGGGGCTGGTTGGTCGAAGTTATTTGAGGAGGAAGGCGGGATGAGTTTGGATCAGATGAGCCAGTACCCCATCATCGAGACGGAGCGTTTTCTGCTGCGTCCGCTGCGCAAATCGGACGAAGGCCTGATTGCCCATTATGCGGGAGATGAACGTGTGGCGCGGATGACCTCTTGGATTCCGCATCCCTTGCCGCCCGGCGCGGCAGAGGCCTATGTCACCCGTGCCATGGGCGCAGACCGCGAGGAAGAGATCTGGGCCATCGATGGCACGCCGTCCGGCGGCGATGAATTGAAGGGCGTGATCGGACTCAAGCGGATGGATCGCGACCAGGCCGAGGTGGCCTATTGGGTTGCACCGGCCTTCTGGAACACAGGGCTTGCCTCGGAAGCGCTGGAAGCCCTGGTCAAGGCGAATCCCTTGGGCAGTGCTGCAATGTTTGCCTCCGTGTTTCAGGACAACCCGGCATCGGCCCGGGT
Organism: Phaeobacter sp. PT47_59; assembly: GCF_028890025.1. Lineage (NCBI taxonomy): Bacteria > Pseudomonadati > Pseudomonadota > Alphaproteobacteria > Rhodobacterales > Roseobacteraceae > Phaeobacter > Phaeobacter sp. PT47_59. The sequence continues at coordinate 112,639 of NZ_JARCJL010000012.1, read as the reverse complement.
GCTGATCCACTGCGGCTTTGAATATCTGGGGGATGCGGAAACCTTCTGCGTCGCCCGCGATGCGACGGTTCCGACCTGGACCTACAGCCGCAAACAGTGATTGGCGGCCCCCTGACAATGGGGTAAGGCACTGGCAATGACATGCAGGCGGCGCAAACAGGTGCCGCTTGCCCGGGAAATGAAGCTGCGGGGCCGCAGAACGGGGCGCCGCGTTAAGGAGCTCACATGAAATTCCTCGATCTGGCAAAGGTCTATATCCGCTCCGGCGCCGGGGGAAATGGCTGCATCAGCTTTCGGCGCGAGAAATACATCGAATACGGTGGCCCGGATGGCGGTGACGGCGGCAAGGGCGGCTCGGTCTGGGCCGAGGCCGTGGATGGGCTCAATACCCTGATCGACTTCCGCTACCAGCAGCACTTCTTTGCCAAGAACGGCCAGTCCGGCATGGGGCGCCAGCGCACCGGCAAGGATGGTGACGACATCATCCTGCGGGTTCCCGTCGGCACCGAGATCCTGGATGAGGACGAAGAGACGGTTCTGGCCGACATGACCGAACTGGGCCAGCGGGTATTGCTGGCCAAGGGCGGCAATGGCGGCTTTGGCAACCTGCACTTCAAGACTTCGGTGAACCAGGCGCCGCGCCGGGCCAACCCGGGCCAGGACGGCGTCGATCGCACCATCTGGCTGCGCCTGAAGCTGATCGCGGATGCAGGGCTTCTGGGTCTGCCCAATGCGGGCAAATCCACCTTCCTGTCGGCGACCTCCAACGCGCGGCCGAAGATTGCCGATTATCCCTTTACGACGCTGCACCCCAACCTGGGCGTCGTCGGCGTTGATAATGCCGAATTCGTGGTGGCCGATATTCCGGGCCTGATCGAGGGCGCTCATGAAGGGCGCGGCATCGGGGATCGCTTCCTTGGCCATGTGGAGCGCTGCGCCGTGCTGCTGCATCTGGTGGATGGCACATCCGATACGCTGGTCGAGGATTATCACACCATCATCGGCGAGCTGGAAGCCTATGGCGGTGAACTTGCCGACAAACCCCGCATCACCGCGCTGAACAAGGTGGACGCGCTGGATGACGAGGAGCGGGCCGAGGCCAAGGCCGCCCTCGAAGAAGCCGTCGGCGGGCCGGTTTTCCTGATGTCCGGGGTCAGCCGCGAAGGTCTGACAGAGGTGCTGCGCGCCCTGCGCAGCCAGATTGACGAGGATCGCCTGCGCCTGAAACCCCAGGAGGAGGAAGAGACGTGGCGGCCCTGAGCGATGCGCGCCGGGTCGTCATCAAGATCGGCTCGGCCCTGCTGGTGGATCGCAAGTCCGGGCAGCTGCGCGCCGGTTGGCTGCATTCCCTGGCCAATGACGTCGCCTGGCTAAAGGCGAAAGGCAAGGATGTGGTGATCGTCTCCTCCGGCTCGATTGCGCTGGGGCGGGGCGTTCTGGGCCTGCCGCGCACGGAATTGCCGCTGGAACAATCGCAGGCGGCCGCCGCAGTCGGACAGATCCGCCTGGCCCGCGCCTATGAAGAGGCGCTGGCGCCCCATGGTATCACCACCGCGCAGGTACTGGTGACGCTGGAGGACAGCGCGGATCGGCGCCGTTACCTCAACTCCCGTGCCACGCTGGAAACCCTGATCGGCCTTGGCGCGGTGCCCATCGTCAATGAAAACGACACCATCGCCACGGATGAGATCCGCTATGGCGACAATGACCGGCTGGCGGCGCAGATGGCGGTGACCGTCGGCGCCGATACGCTGGTGCTGCTATCGGATGTGGATGGGTTCTACAGCGCCAATCCGGCGGTGGACCTCACGGCGAAGCGGTTCGAGCGCATTGATGACATCACCCCCGAGATCGAAGCCATGGCGGGCGAAGGTGTCTCGGGCCTCTCCAAGGGCGGCATGATCACCAAGCTGATGGCCGCCAAGATGGCAACCGCAGCCGGTTGCGCCATGGTGATCACGGAAGGTTCCGCCCTGAACCCGCTGAAAACCCTGGAAGATGGTGCGCCTTGTACCTGGTTCACAGCACAGGGCGATCCGCAGGCGGCGCGCAAGCGCTGGATCGCGGCAATGAAGACCCGCGGCGTGATCACCGTGGATGCCGGCGCCGCCCATGCGCTGATGAACGGCAACAGCCTGCTGCCCGCTGGGGTGCGCTATGTCGAAGGAGATTTTGGCCGGGGTGAGCCCCTGGCCATCCTTGGCCCAGACGGGCGTAAACTGGGGCAGGGGCTGTCGCGCTATACCGGTGACGAGGCCCGCGCCATCCAGGGGCGCCAGTCGGCAGAGATTGAGGCGACACTTGGCTATCCGGGCCGTGCCGCGCTGATCCACCGGGACGACATCGCCTTCTGATCCGCTTCTTTATGGAATTTCCCTCGGATTTCGCAGTAGGATCTGCGCGAGGGTGTCAAAGGCAAGATCGATGAAAGACAATACAGATATCCAGGCTCTCATGGCTGAGCTTGGCAAGAATGCAAAACTCGCAGCCGCCGAATTGGCAACCGCCAGCGCTGAGCGCAAGGAAAAGGCGCTGCTGGCTGCGGCAGATGCGGTCTGGGCGCAGCGGGCGGAGATTATCGCCGCCAACGCCAGGGACATGGACTATGGCCGTGACAAGGGCCTGTCGCCTGCAATGATGGACCGGCTGATGCTGGACGAGGCGCGCATCCAGGGTATCGTTGATGGCTTGCGTGCCGTGGCTGGGCAGGAGGACCCGGTCGGCGCGGTTCTGGAAGAATGGACGCAGCCTTCGGGCCTGCGCATTCAGCGGGTGCGCACGCCGCTTGGCGTGATCGGCGTGATCTATGAAAGCCGCCCCAATGTGACGGCCGATGCCGGCGCGCTCTGCCTCAAGTCCGGTAATGCGGTGATCCTGCGCGGCGGCTCCGAAAGCTTCCATTCCGCGCGCGCTATCCATGCCTGCCTGGTCGAGGGGCTGAAGGCCGCAGGCCTGCCCGAAACCGCGGTGCAACTGGTGCCGACGCGGGATCGCGCCGCGGTGCAGGAACTGCTGACCATGACCGACTACGTGGATGTGATCGTGCCGCGTGGTGGCAAGGGGCTGGTGGGTCTGGTCCAGCGCGAGGCGCGGGTGCCGGTCTTTGCCCACCTGGAGGGTATCGTGCATATCTACATCGACAAGGCGGCCGATCCGCAAAAGGCGCTGGATGTGGTGCTGAATGCCAAGACCCGCCGCACCGGGATCTGCGGCGCTGCCGAATGTCTGTTGATCCACCGCGACATTGCCGAAACCATCGGCAAGGATGTGTTGACGGCGTTGGCCCAGGCGGGCGTTGAAATCCACGCTCAGGACGGGCTGCCCGGCCCCGATGGCATGGTCACCGCCGCGGAAGAGGACTGGGGCAAGGAATACCTCGACGCCATCATCGCTGCGCGTCAGGTTTCGGATATCGACGAGGCAATCGCCTTTATCCGCGCCCACCACTCCCAGCATACCGATTGTATCCTGACCGAGGATGAGGCGGCGGTCGCGCAGTTCTTTGCCGAACTGGACAGCGCCATCCTGATGCACAATGCCTCTACCCAGTTTGCCGATGGCGGGGAATTTGGCATGGGTGCCGAGATCGGCATTGCCACCGGCAAGATGCACGCCCGTGGCCCGGTGGGGGCGGCGCAGCTGACCAGTTTCAAATACCTGGTGCGCGGGGACGGAACCGTTCGTGCATAAGGAAAGGGAAACGCAAAACGCCACCCAGATGGGTGGCGTTTTGCTTTGGCGCAGTCGGTGCGCTTAGAAGTGGATCGAGATCTTTTCCAGCATCGGATCAACGGTGATGGTCCGGCCTGCCTGTTCGGCGGCCTGCGGCAGCAGCGCGAACTGAACCTGCGCCGGGGTGATTTCGACATCGGCAGTCTTGTCCGTCAGCCGCGCCCAGAGGGCCTCGTCCATATTGACCTTCCGGCCCTCGCCGATCACGGTCCATTGCCCGTCAGCACAGAGAATGGCAACGGTGCCGCCATAGGGCAGGGCGCTTTCGAGGCAGAGTGCGGCCAGGAAGGCCATGCGCACCTCGCTGCGGCTGGCGCCATCAAGCGGCGCCCATTGAAAGGCGAGCCGACCGCCTTTGTTGATGTCATCCAGCACCGAAACCACTTCGGCCCGGCCCATCTGCTGATCACCAGCGGCGCCAAAGGCGACACGGAAAAAGCGGATGCGGGCATTGGCATTGGTGACACTGTCCGAAATCAGCTCCATCTCGGGGCCGGAGACTTCACCGGACATGCCCAGAAGCTCCAAACCGTTGTTGATGGCGCCGATCGGGCTGATCAGATCGTGGCAGATCCGAGACCCTATCAATGCGGGCAGATCTTCGTTATCTACAGCCATGTAATATCCTCCGAATTGGGCCAATTCTCATGACCGACCTCAATGCAATCCTGTCGCCGGGCATGTTGGTGAAACATCCAGACCACCCCGAGTGGGGGGTGGGCCAGGTCCAGTCCAATGCCGCAGGCAAAATCACCGTGAACTTTCGGGACCAGGGCAAGCTTGTCTTCGCCAGCAGCCAGGTGCCCCTTGTTCCGGTGTTTGAGCCATAATGGTTTACGAATTGTTAATAAAGCCTTTTCAGTTTTGTTAATCTCTTGCCTGTTTCAAGCCGGATACGCTATGCCCGCAGCAGACGTGACTGCAGAGAAATCTGATGCCCGACCCTTCCCATGACTTCTCTGTCCGTCTGGCGGAAACCGCCGACGATCTGCACGCGGCACAGGCCCTGCGCTACCAGGTCTTCGTCGAGGAACTGGGCGGCGATGGCGAGATGGTCGATCACGACGCCCGGCTGGAGCAGGACCGGTTCGATGCGCATTTCGACCATATGCTTCTGAGTGACCGGGCGACGGGAGAGGTGGTTGGCGTCTACCGTCTGTTGACCAGTGATCGCGCGGCAGAGGTTGGACAGTTCTATTCCGAAGACGAATACGATCTGGAGCCGCTGAAATCTTCGGGACGCAAGCTGTTGGAATTGGGGCGGTCTTGTCTGCATCCGGACTATCGCGGCGGTGCAGGCATGTACCATCTGTGGAATGGGCTGGCGCAATATGTCGCCGAACGTGAGATCGAGGTTCTGTTCGGCGTTGCGAGTTTTCCGGGAACCAATGTCGAGACGCTGGCCGCGCCGCTGTCGCTGCTGCATGAAAAACATCTGGCGCCCAAGGAGTTGCGGGTGCGCTCCAGGGCGTATCAGCGCATGGACCTGCGCGCGCCTGCGTCGCTGGACCGGCGCAAGGCCATGGTCGAGGTGCCTGCGCTGATCAAGGCCTATCTCAGGCTTGGCGGTTTTGTCGGTGACGGGGCCTTTGTGGATCACAGTTTCAACACCACCGATGTCTGCCTGATCCTGGATACCAAGCGGATGAACGCCCGCCAAAAGCGGATCTACGCAGGACCCAATGGGGAATGAGCACAGGATGACCCCCGTTTGGCATAGTGAGGAAGACCCCGAGCCGATCCGTATCGGTGCCTTGGGATGGGGGCTGGTGGTGATCCGGGTGCTTGTTCTGGGCACCCTGGTCTTTGGCGGATTGCTGATCCTGCTTCTGGTGCGGCTGGTCGAACAGCCCTTATGCGGGCTGCACCGGCCGGTGACACCCTTCATCACCCAAGTCGTCTGTCGCAACGCCTTCCGGGTACTTGGGATCGGATTTTCCACCCGGGGTGAGCTGATGCGGGAACGCGGTGCCGTGGTTGCAAACCACAGCTCCTGGCTGGATATCTTCGCGCTCAATGCGCGCAAGCGGATCTATTTCGTATCAAAATCCGAAGTTGCGGGATGGCCGGGCATCGGCTGGCTGGCCCGGGCCACGGGAACGGTTTTTGTCGACCGCGACCCCAGACAGGCCCGCAAACAGACACTCCTGTTCGAAGAACGCCTGAAGGCGGGGCATAAGCTGTTGTTCTTCCCCGAAGGCACCTCGACCGATGGGCTGCGGGTACTGCCTTTCAAGACCACGCTGTTTGCAGCCTTCTTCAATGACCATTTGCATGACTTCATGCATGTTCAGCCCGTTTCGGTGGTTTTCTTTGCGCCCAAAGGCCAGGAGGAGCGGTTTTATGGCTGGTGGGGCGATATGGAATTCGGCCCGCATCTGCTGAAAACCCTTGCCGCCCTGCGCCAGGGGCGGGTGGAGCTGCTTTATCATCCGCCCGTCCGGGTGCGCGATTTCCCCAGTCGCAAGGCCCTGGCCGCCCATTGCGAAGACGCGGTGCGTCAGGGGCATGAGATGTTGCGCCGGACGGCGGCAAAATAGCCCTTGCCCCGGGCCCACAGGTGTCCTATACGCGCGCCATCGAACCCGCAGGCGGGGTTTGGTCTGATTCAGGGGAGACATCCCTGACAGACCGCCGGTTGGAGCATCCGCTCTGAGACCCCCGCCGAGGATAAAACCGGAAAAGGATAGAATAGCATGGCTCTTCCCGAGTTCACCATGCGTCAGCTGCTCGAAGCTGGCGTTCACTTCGGCCACCAGACTCAGCGTTGGAACCCGCGCATGTCGCCCTTCATCTATGGCGCGCGCAACGGCATCCACATCATGGACCTGACCCAGACCGTTCCGATGCTGGACCAGGCGCTGCAGGTCGTTCGTGACACCGTCGCCAAGGGCGGCCGCATCCTGTTCGTCGGCACCAAGCGCCAGGCGGCACAGCCGATCGCGGAAGCGGCTGAAAAGTCGGCTCAGTACTACATGAACCACCGCTGGCTGGGCGGCACGCTCACCAACTGGAAAACCGTTTCCCAGTCGATCAACCGTCTGAAGGAAATCGACGAGCGCATGGAATCCGGTGCAGAAGGCCTCACCAAGAAAGAGCGCCTGGGCATGGAACGCGACCAGACCAAACTGCAGGCCTCGCTCGGCGGGATCCGCGAAATGGGCGGCGTGCCGGATCTGCTCTTCGTCATCGACGTAAAAAAAGAAGCCCTGGCCATCGCCGAAGCCAAGAAACTGGGTATTCCGGTTGTGGCTGTTGTCGACACCAACTGCTCGCCCGATGGCGTTGACTTCATCATCCCCGGCAACGACGACGCATCGCGCGCCATCGCTCTGTACTGCGACCTGGTTGCCCGTGCAGCTCTGGACGGCATGACCGCCCAGCTGGGCGCGGCTGGTGTGGATCTGGGCGCCCTGGAAGAGGCTCCGGAAGAGGAAGCCGTTTCCGAGGAAGCCGAAGCCTGATCCCACCTGTCATAGATTTGACATCAGGGGCAGGGTATCTCCTGCCCCAATCCGTTTCGATTTGAGGAGAGCCAAAGATGGCAATCACAGCTGCACTCGTAAAAGAACTGCGCGACTCCACCGGCGCCGGCATGATGGACGCCAAAAAAGCGCTGACCGAAACCAATGGCGACATGGAAGCGGCCGTTGACTGGCTGCGCACCAAGGGTCTGGCCAAGGCGGCCAAGAAATCCGGCCGTACCGCCGCAGAAGGCCTGGTGGCCGTTGTTGTCGAAGGTGGCACCGGCGTCGCGGTCGAGGTGAACTCGGAAACCGACTTCGTTGCCAAGAACGGCGAATTCCAGACCATGGTTGCCGGCATCGCCAAGGCAGCCCTGAACGTCGCGGACGTTGACGGTCTGAACGCAGCCGACCTGGGCGGCAAATCCGTTGCCGATACCCTGACCGACAAGATCGCCACCATCGGTGAGAACATGACCCTGCGCCGCATGGCCAAGATCGAAGGCGAAACCGTTGTGTCCTATGTGCACAACGCGGCCGCTGACGGCATGGGCAAGATCGGCGTTCTGGTCGCGATGACCGGCGGCGACGAAGCCTTCGGCAAGCAGGTCGCAATGCACATCGCCGCGGTGAACCCCGCCGCGCTGAGCGAAGACGATCTGGATCCGGCCGTTGTCGAGAAGGAAAAGCAGGTTCAGATGGATATCGCTCGCGAATCCGGCAAGCCCGAGCAGGTGATCGAGAAGATGATCGTCGGCCGCATGAAGAAATTCGTGGCTGAATCCACCCTGCTGAACCAGCAGTTCGTGGTGAACCCGGACCTGACCGTCGAAACCGCAGCCAAGGAAGCGGGCGCAACCGTGACCGGTTTCGTGCGCGTCGAAGTCGGCGAAGGCATCGAGGTCGAGAAGGAAGACTTCGCAGCCGAGGTTGCAAAGGCTGCTCAGGGCTGATCGCTCAGGCATCAAACACATGCGAAGGCCGATGGGGAAACCCGTCGGCCTTTTCCTTTGCGCTGGCTCGCTGCGCTGGACTTTGTGTGCCTGCGCGGCGGAAGCAGGCGGCCGAATGCGGTTCTTTGGTTGGAAGGCCAAAACACCAGTGTGCTCGGCACTGATCTTCACGTTCGGGGACAGGGTGGGGGGAATGGGGCCCCATTGATGGGGATGGATGGGACCCCAAAAACATGGAAACCGGCGCTGACTATAAACGCCGGTATCCACACAGGTCAGAGAGCCCTGATATTACAAGGATCGTTTCCCAAAGTTCCTAGGCTAAAGCCACCACTCACGGAACGGGTGTAGAGTGCAGTTTTCAATACGATAAAGGTAGTAGTGGATTCCTTACCTATTTGACGCTAAATGGCGTCTATTCGGTCTTGCGATCCGTTTCCGGCGGGCAGAAATCCGGGAATCACCGGCAGGCTGCCGGGATCCTCAGGTCTCCATCACGTACATCTGGTTTTGCAGCGCGGCTTTGAGCACGGCCTGGGCGGTGGTTTCGACAGCCAGGGCATCGCGTGCAAGACGGAGGTGTTTTTCGACGGTCGCCGGAGTCAGCCCCATCAACAGGGCAATATCCTGGGTGGTCTTGCCGTCGCCCACCCATTGCAGCGCCTCTTTCTGGCGTTTGGTCAGCCCGCGGTTGGGCGGCGCATAGGGCAGGGTGAGGATTTTCAGATGGACGACATTGTTCATCAGGACGATTTCCTCGCCATGGTCCTGCCAGATGGCTTCGACATCGTCCTGGCTCAGATCACAACGGGCACCAAGGGAGATTGCCCCCTTGAAACGGGCAGAGGTGGAGTAGAAGCTGACCGTATAGCCCGCTTGCATGTTCATCTTCTTGTTGAACTCGACCACGCGTTCGGACTCCGGCCCCAGCTTGCCGTCTTCGAACATCTTCTGGATCAGCCGCCAGCTGCCCGCCCCTTCATTCTCAAGCGCCCAGCGCAGCATCGGGGCGCTGGAATACAGCCCCTTGTGCAGGAACCCGTTGAGATATTCGGAACTGTGATTGGACAGGATGACAAAGTCATCGGGATCCCCGAGCGAGGTTTCCGTCTTGTAGCGCGTATAGCCGTAGATCAGCCTGTCGAACTCGAACTCGGCCATCTGTGCGACATGGGCATGCCATAACTCCTCAAGGGATCTGGCGCCGCACACCACATGCAGGTACTCCGAGAGCTTCATTCAGGCTTTGCCTCCGTTTGAAACCGTTCGGCCAGCGCATCGATGGCCAGTAGATAGCCGGTGCTGCCAAATCCGCAGATCTGCCCAATCACCGCGCGGGAGATATAGGAGCGATGCCGAAACTCTTCCCGCGCATGGATGTTTGAAAGATGAACCTCAACCGCAGGCAGTTCAACGGAAAACAGCGCATCCATCAGGGCGATGGAGGTATGGGTATAGGCGCCCGCATTCAGGATAATGCCGTCGTGGCGCCCCCGTGCCGCGTGAATGGCGTCCAGCAGGGCGCCTTCGTGGTTGGACTGCAGGCATTCCAGCGTGATCCCCCATTTGTTTTCAGCATGGGAGATGCAGCCCTGCTCGACCATGGCAAGGGTTTCATGCCCGTAAACTTCGGGTTGTCGGGTGCCCAACAGGTTGAGGTTTGGACCATTCAAGAGCAGAATGCTGGGCATCGCGGATTTCCTGTGTGGTTTATGTGCCGGAAACTACAGGAAGAATGCGCAGAATGCGACGGCTGAAAGACTCCTTTTTGAACAATGTCGCTTCTTGGCCCTTTGCCCGGATTTGCAATCAACTGTTGACCAGGACGATCTTGCCAAGGGCCTTGCGGTCCTGCACCAGCTCGAGGGCCTGGGCCGCATCCTCCATCGGGAAGGTCTGGCTGATGCGGGGCTTGATGGCGCCGCTGTCGTACATCGCAAACAGTTCTGCCATGTTTTCGGCATGGCCTTTCGGATCCCGAAACACCGATGCCCCCCAAAATACGCCGACGATGTCACAGCCCTTCAACAGGGGCAGGTTCATCGGGATCTGCGCAATGCCGGCCGGAAAGCCGACGACCAGGAAACGCCCTTCCCAGGCCATGGCACGCAGGGCCGGTTCGGAATAGGCGCCGCCGACGGAATCATAGATCACATCAACGCCATCTTTGCCGGACAACTCCTTGATCTGGGATGAGAACTCTTTCTGTTCGTTCTTGTCGAGGCTGCGCTTGTAAACCAGGGTTTGGTCGGCTCCGCTCTCGCGACAGAAAGACGCCTTGTCGTCCGAGGAGACCGCCGCGATGACCTCGGCGCCCATGGCCTTGCCCAATTCAATCGCAGCAATGCCGACACCGCCGGCAGCGCCCAGGACCAGCAGGCTTTCACCCGGTTTGATATGGGCGCGATCCTTCAGGGCGTGATAAGAGGTGCCATAGGTAAAGATGAAACAGGCGGCGTCCTCAAAGGGCATCGAATCCGGGATCTTCACCGCCCGGCCTGCGTCGATACACAGATGCGTGGCAAAGCCCCCGTGGCCGGTCAGGGCAAGGATCCGGTCCCCGACCGAGAAGCCCTCGACCCCGTCACCGAGTGCAGAAACCACGCCGGCAATCTCGCCACCGGGCGCAAACGGGCGCGGCGGTTTCACCTGGTAGAGATCCTGGATGATCAACGTATCGGGGTAGTTGACGCCCGCAGCATGGATCTCGATCAGCATTTGGCCCTTGGCAGGTTTTGGCGTCGGTTGCTCGGTCCAGGCCAGTGTTTCCGGTCCGCCAGGTGTGGTGCTGAGCATTGCTTTCATGGTGTTTGTCCTCTCCGTGCCGCCTGTTGGGGCTGAAATTACGTTAAGTCTTCTTCTGCGGCCGAGCGTTGTCAACGCAATAGCGAAATGCAATTCTGCTATGCGAAACAATTGACGCCACGTTGCGTCAATGGGGGAGAACATGGGGGGAAAGATGACCACAGATACCGGCATTGAGTTTGCCGATACGCCTGATTTTCGCAAGAAAATCCGCGCGTGGCTAGAGGATAACTGTCCTGCGGATATGCGCGATGGCGCCAGCGGCGAAGGCGCTATCTGCTGGGGCGGGCGCAACTGGGTGTTTTCCTCGGAAGGACAGCGGACCTGGCTGGAACGCTGCGCCGCGGTGGGTCTGACGGTGCCGACATGGCCCAAAGCCTATGGTGGCGCCGGATTGTCCCGCGATCAGGAGAAGATCCTGAAGGAAGAAATGGCGGCGATTGGCGCACGCTCCCCGCTCAACAGCTTTGGCATCTGGATGCTGGGCCCGGCCTTGCTGAAATTCGGCACAGAAGCGCAGAAACAGGAATTCCTGCCCCCGATCGCCCGTGGTGAGATCCGCTGGTGCCAGGGCTACTCCGAACCGGGGGCGGGTTCCGATCTGGCCGGCGTTCAGACCCGGGCCGAGGACAAGGGCGATCATTGGCTGGTCAACGGGCAAAAGATCTGGACCTCTTACGCGGACAAGGCAGATTGGATCTTTGCCCTGCTTCGCACCGATCGCGACGCGCCTAAGCACAAGGGAATTTCCTTTGTGCTCATGGACATGCGCAGCGAAGGTATCTCGACCCGACCGATCCGACTGATTTCTGGCGCATCGCCCTTTTGCGAGACGTTCTTTGACGATGTGAAGGCCCCGAAGGAGCAGGTCGTCGGCGAGGTGAACCGCGGCTGGGATGTGGCAAAATACTTGCTGACCCATGAGCGCGAGATGATCAGCGCAGGCGGGCAGGTGATGGGATCGGGCCGGGCCCTGGGCGCGGTTCTGGCGAACTCGGAAACCGGGCTCAGCGATCCGGTACTGCGCGCCGATGCCATGCGCACCGAAGTGGACGCGCTGGCGATGGAACTGACGCTGGAGCGCTACAAGGATCAGGCCGAAGGCGGGCAGGGCGTGGGTGATGCGTCAGCGATGCTGAAATATGTCGGAACCGAGCTGAACAAACGCCGCCTGGAGCTGGTGATGGCTGCTGCCGGCAGCGAGGCGCTGAATTGGGAGGATGGCCGCGCGCCAACCTGGCTCCGCACCAAGGCAAATTCGATCGAGGGTGGGACCTCCGAGGTGATGCTGTCGATCATTTCCCGTCGTATTCTTGGGCTCGGAGCATGAAGACCATGGCAAAACTCATTCAAACCGAAGAAGAAACCATGCTCCAAGACGCCGCGCGGGCGCTGTTGGACAATTCCGCGCCGGTCTCGCGCCTACGCGCGCTGCGCGATGCAGGGCAAACCCGTGACGATGCGCTGTGGCAGGAAATGGTTGCCGCCGGCTGGGCCGGGATCCTGGTGCCCGAAACTGCAGGCGGCGTGGATATGGGCCATGCAGCGGCCCATGTGCTGGCCCGGGAAATGGGGAGGACGCTGACCGTCAGCCCCTTCCTGAGCACCGCAGTGATTGCCGTATCCGTGCTGCGCCAGCTGAAGGATGCCCGCAGCCAGGCGGCCCTGAAGGCCATTGCCGAAGGCGCGCATACCTATGCGCTGGCCCTGGATGAGGGCGCGAAGTTCAACCCCGACCGGATTGAACTCAAAGCGGAAAAACGCGGAAATGGCTATGTACTTAACGGCGAAAAACGCTTTGTCGTCGATGGCGGCACGGCGGATCGTGTCCTTGTCCTGGCCCAAAGCGATGACGGGCTCTGCCTGTTCGATCTGGCCGCCGACAGAGAGGGGCTGACGCGGAGCTCGACCGATATGATCGACAGCCGCGATGCCGCGGACCTGACCTTTGAGAATGTCGAACTTTCGGGCGATGAACTGCTGGGCGCCGCAGGTGATGGCGCCAGTTTGCTGCGCTTCGGGCTGGAAGCCGGGCAGGCGGCGCTGGCGGCGGAAACCACAGGCTTGGCGCAGGCGGCCTTTTGCATGACCACAGACTATCTGAAAGAGCGCAAGCAATTCGGCGTGCCCATCGCCAGCTTCCAGGCGTTGCAGCATCGCGCGGCGCATCTGTGGTGCGAGCTGGAACTGACCTCTTCCGCGATCCTGCATGCGGGGCGTATGCTGGATCTGGATCCGGGCAATGCGACCCTTGCGGTCTCCCTGGCAAAGGCCCGGGCTACCGACACGGCGCAATTGGCGGTGCGTGAAGGGGTGCAGATGCACGGCGGGATCGGGATGACCGATGCCTACGATATGGGATTTTACATGAAACGTGCCCGCGTCGCCGCAGAATGGTTGGGCGACTACGGCTATCACGCTGCACAGGTGGCGCGGCTGCGCGGCTTTTGAGGGATGAGGAAAATGCAAGAACTCTTTTCACTGGAAGGAAAAACCGCCTTGGTCACGGGCGGGGCGACGGGGATTGGCCGGATGGCTGCCGAAGCCATGGTACGGGCTGGCGCACGCGTGTTGATCGCCTCTCGCAAGGGCGAAGTCTGCGAGGCGGTTGCGGCAGAACTGAACGCGCTGGATGCACCGGGGCGGGCCGAAGGTTTTGCTGGCGATGTGGGCGATGCCGAGGGGATCGACGCCCTGGTGGCAGAGGTCAAATCCCGCACCGATAAGCTGGACATCCTGATGAACAACTCGGGCATTACCTGGGGCGCGCCGCTGGGGCAATTTCCCCATCAGGCCTGGGAAAAGGTGATGAACGTCAATGTGACCGCCGTGTTTGACCTCACCCAAAAACTGCTGCCGATGCTAATCGCCTCCTCCCATGCGGACGATCCGGCGCGGGTGATCAATGTTGGCTCCGTCATGGGGGAAATCCCGATGGGTGATGGTGCCTATAGCTATGCTGCCTCCAAGGCTGCGGTGATCCACATGTCGAAAATTCTGGCCAAAGAGCTGGCGCAAAGCCATGTTACGGTCAACGCCCTGGCACCGGGACCATTCGTGTCGCGGATGACCGCCTTTGCGACCGGCGATGAGGAGAAACGTGAAAAGGTGGGCCGTGATGTTCCGCTGGGTCGCGTGGGCCGGGAAGAGGATATTGCCGGCGCGGTGCTGTTCCTGTCCGGGCGCGGGGGGGCCTATGTGACAGGGGCCGTGATCCCGGTCTCCGGCGGCATCAATGTGATGTCGGGGCACAACCTGTTTCAAAGCGCCATGGACTGAGCGTGAACATCAAACCCTAGAGGGCTGAATATGAACGAAACAACCTGGTCCCGGAATGAGGATCATCTGCCTGCGGCGCTGCGTGGATTGCGTATTCCGCTGATCGCCTCGCCGCTTTTCATCATCTCGGTACCGGAACTGGTGATCGCGCAATGCAAGGCGGGCATCATCGGTGCCTTTCCGGCGCTGAATGCCCGCGAGGGCGAAGGTGAGCCGCCGCTCTTGGAGGCTTGGCTGAAACAGATCACCGAAGAGCTGGACCGCCACAACCAGGAAAATCCCGACCGACCGGCCGCACCATTTGCGGTCAACCAGATCGTGCATCGCTCCAACACCCGTCTGGAACGGGATCTGGAAATCTGCACACGCTGGAAGGTGCCGGTCTGGATCACCTCCTTGGGTGCGCGTCCCGAGGTCAACGAGGCGGCGCATTCCTGTGGTGGCGTGGTCTTGCATGATGTGATCAACAACCGCTTCGCCAAGAAGGCCATCGAGAAGGGCGCCGATGGTCTTGTGGCCGTGGCCGCAGGTGCCGGGGGGCACGCCGGCCAACAGTCGCCGCTGGCCCTGATCCGGGAGATCCGTAGTTGGTTTGACGGCCCGCTTGCCCTTTCGGGTGCCATCGCGACGGGAGAGTCGCTTTTGGCGGCGCGGGCGATGGGGGCCGATTTCGGCTATGCGGGATCGCCGTTCATTGCCACTCATGAGGCCAATGCCCAAAGCGAATACAAGCAGATGATCGTCGACGGCGGCGCCGAAGACATTGTATATTCCTCCCTGTTTACAGGGGTTTGGGGTAACTACCTGAAAGAATCGGTGAGCCGGGCCGGGCTTGATCCTGACGATCTGCCCACCGCGGATGCCTCCTCCATGAACTTTGGCAGCGGCTCCTCCAAACCCAAGGCCTGGAAGGAAATCTGGGGATCGGGGCAGGGGATCGGCGCGGTGACCGAGGTGTGCTCTGTGGCCGATTTGGTGGCGCGGATCGATGGCGAATACCGGGCAGCGGGCGCGAGCCTTGCGGCCGAGTTCACGGGCTGAGCCATGGCAGAAATACTGGTGGTGCGCCACGGGCAGGCGTCGTTTGGCGCCGACAATTACGATCAGCTGAGCGACTTGGGGCGCAGGCAGGGGCAACTCTTGGGAGAGACCCTGCGCGCGATGGGCTGGCATCCGGATCGGGCGATCACGGGAAGCCTGGCCCGGCAACAGCAGACGCTGGAGGAAATGGGGTTTTCCCTGGAGCCGGAAGAACACGCGGGATGGAACGAATATGACTTCCACGACCTGCTGCATCAACGATACGGCGGCAAGGCTCCGGATGAGGTGATCACCGATCGCAAGAGCCATTTTCGGGCCCTGCGCGAAACCCTGGCCGAATGGCAGCAGGGCGGGGTGACTGGCGCATCCGAAAGCTGGAAAGACTTCACCGCCCGCGTTGAGGATGCGCGCCAGCATGCCGCCGACACCGCGGCAGAGCGCGTGCTGGTGGTCAGTTCCGGCGGCGTGATCGCGCGCCTCGTTGCTGCCACCTTGCAGGTGCCGGATGCGCAGATGATCACCTTGAACCTGCAGGTGAAGAACACCTCCCTGACCCGCTTCATCTCCTCGAAAGAGCGGTTCTTTTTGCATGAATTCAATGCAGTGCCGCATTTTCATGATGCGAAGCGTGCTGAATTGATGAGCTATAGCTGAAGGAGCAAGACATGAGCAGCGACACCCAGACACTGGATATCGAGGCCATCAAAACCTACGTCGGTGACCGTCTTGCGGGGTTTGACGGCGCCGTGGAGGTGCAGAAATTCGCAACCGGGCAATCCAACCCGACCTTCCTGCTGAAGACCTCTGCCGGGAATTACGTATTGCGCCGCAAACCGCCAGGGGTGCTGCTGAAATCCGCCCATGCGGTCGATCGGGAGTTCCGGGTGCAAAGGGCGCTGGCCGACACCGAGGTTCCGGTCGCGAAGATGCACCTGTTGTGCGAGGATGATGCGGTCATCGGCTCGTCCTTCTATATCATGGACCATGTGGCGGGGCGGAACTTCACCGATCCGGTGATGGGCGACCTGGCCCCGGCAGAGCGCGGTGCGGTGATCGATGACATGAATCGGGTGCTGGCCGCGCTGCATGACGTGGATATCGACAGTGTCGGCCTGTCGGATTACGGCCCGCCCGGCAATTACTTCGAACGTCAGCTGGGTCGGTGGACCAAGCAATACCGCGCCTCGGAAACCCGCAGCATCCCGGAAATGGATGAGCTGATCACCGCCCTGGAAGAGGGCATGCCCGCAGACGATGGTCAACGGGGATTGGTGCATGGCGATTACCGGATCGACAATATGATCTTCAGCGCCGAGGCTCCGAAATGCCTGGCCGTGCTGGATTGGGAATTGTCGACCATCGGCCATCCCTATGCCGATCTGGCCGGGGTGATCATGCAATGGCAGATGCCGCCGGGTCAGGAGGGACGCGGCCTTGCCGGGATCGATCGCAAGGCGCTTGGGCTTCCCTCGGACGCGGCCTTCATCGAAGCCTATTGTCGCCGCCGCGGCTTGCCGGGCATCGACAACTTCGGCTTTTACCTGTCCTTCAGCTTCTTCCGCATGGCGGGCATTCTGCAGGGGGTGTTGAAGCGGGCCTTGGACGGCAATGCATCTAACCCGGAAAGAGCGATGAAGCTGGGGGACTTTGTGCCGGTGTTTGCGCAGAGTGGATTGACAGCCTTGCAGAAGCGCTAGACCAATCTGGCGTCGGATTGCTGGCCGTGGCAGTCGGGTTGCGTGGTTTTACGTATGCCTTAACACTCGACCCGTAAGGCTAGGCCAAGCATTATGGAACGGAAAGCTGGCCGTGATCTTCTGCGGCCAATCGGGAGGATTGTACCCATGACACAGCCGGAGGGGCAGGTCGCGGACGGACAGGACACTTGGTTGAACGCCAGTGACCTGGGGGATGGCATCGTTGAATTGCAATTGGGGCGCGGGCCGGTCAACGCGCTGAGCGCAGAATTCCTGATGGATTTTGCCGAGATGATCGCCGGTCTGGGCCGCGACCCAGAGGTGCGCGCGATCATTTTAAAGAGCCCGTTCAAGGTGTTCTCTGCCGGGGTTGACCTGAAGGAGGCGAAGGAATTCACCCTTGCCCAGCAGCAGGCAATGGTTCGGGGTCTGAATGAATCTGTGCTGGCACTCTATGCCTGTCCCAAGCCGGTTGTGGCTGCCGTTGGCGGCGCCGCGATTGCTGGCGGCTTGTTCTTCGTGCTCGGCAGCGATGTTCGGATCGGCTATTCGAAATCGGCCTACGGTCTGGCCGAGATCCGCGTCGGGGTTGATTTCCCGGTAGCACCGCTGGAGGTGGCCAAGGCAACCCTGGATACCAACACCCAGCGGCGGCTGATGCTGACGGGGCAACCGATCGGCCCTATCGCGGCGCGGAACTATGGGATCGTCGATATCATCGCTGAGGATATGGAAGACCTTGAGATCTACAGCCTGCGCGAGGCGCGCAAACTGGCGGATCTGCCAGGGCAGGCCTATGCCGCGATCAAGATGCAATTGCGTGGTGAGACCATTGACCGGATCAAGGCGGCCATTGCCGCAGGGGCCAATGAGCCTGCGGGGGGATGGTTCAATGACGAAACCAAACCCGCCATGGAAAGAATGCTGAGCGGCGCAGATCGCTAAGCCAAGACCCGCGTGACGAAACACGTGGAAAACAGGGAGAAATCGATGGACCGCAACCGGCTGGAGCGCCTGAAGGCTTGGCAGCAACGCTATGTCGATCAACGAAAATATGCCGGTAGCGCGGTTCTGATAAAAGAGCGCGGCGAAGAGGTGTTCTTCAATGCGGCGGGCCTGCGCAATGTCGAGGAGTCTCTTCCCTTCACCCGCGATACGGTGGCTCGGATCTATTCCATGACCAAGCCGGTGACCTCGCTCGCCGTGATGATGCTGCTGGAACGGGGGCTGTTTCACCTTGATGCGCCGGTCTCTGACTTCATTCCCGAATTTGCCGATATGCGGGCGCTGGTGCCGGGGGCGACCTCCATCGATCAGACCGAACCAAGCCGCGCGCCGACCCTGCACGAGCTGCTGACCCATACCAGCGGATTGAGCTACCCGTTCAATCCCGGTGTTCTTCCCGCCGCGATGGAAGAGCGTCAGCTGATGTTCAAGCCGAACCAGGGATCTCTGGCCAAGATGGCTGCGGAGCTGGCCGCCTATCCGCTGGCGTTCCAGCCCGGTACACGCTGGGAGTATTCCGTCAGCATCGATGTGCTGGGGCGCGTTGTCGAAGTGGTGTCCGGTCAAAGCCTTGGTGATTTCTTTCAAAGCGAGATCTTTACGCCGCTCGGCATGAGTGAAACCGCTTTCCGGGTGCCGCGCGGCACCGGGGATCGCTTTGCCTCGCTCTACACACCGCTTGCAGGCGATGCGATGGCGCTGAATTCCGCCAAGACCGGCGGGGATAGCCTGCGGCTGACCGACCTTCATGGCGGATCCCCGTTCGAGACGGCCGACATGATGTCCGGCGGCGGCGGTCTGGTGGGCACGATTGATGACTACATGAAGTTCGCAGAAATGCTGCGCCAGCGTGGCGCCTGCGAGGGCGGCTTTATCATCAGTCCGCAAGTGGCTGATTTCATGATGCGAAACCACCTGCCGGGCGATATCGCCTCGATGGGACCGCAAAGCTTTGCCGAGCAGCCGATGGAGGGCATGGGATTTGGTCTTGGCGGTGCCGTGGTTCTGGATCCGGGCCGCGCGCGCTGTCCGGGATCGGTGGGGGATTTCAGCTGGGGCGGCATGGCCTCCACCTTTTTCTGGGTGGATCCGGTGCTGGATCTCTCGGTCGTCTTCTTCACGCAACTGTCCCCCTCCAGCTCTTACCCGTCGCGCGCCGAGCTGAAAGCCCTTGTTCATGGAGCCGTCTGCCGATGACCGAAACGATCGAACGCGAAATCCTGTGGCAGCCCAGTGCTGAACGTGCCGCTGCAAGCCGCATGGCGCAGTTCCAGACCTGGCTGGAAGAGGATAAATCCCTGTCCTTTTCCGATTACAACGCGCTTTGGGAGTGGAGCGTTACGGATCTGGACGCCTTCTGGAGCGCGCTGGTCACGTTCTTTGACCTAGAGTTCACCACCCCGGGGACGCGCGTTCTTGGAAAGCGCGGCGTCGAGGATGCAGAGTGGTTCCCCGGCGCCCAGCTGAACTGGGCCCGGCATATGCTGCGCCAGGTCGAGAAAACCCCTGATGCGCAGGCACTTGTGGTGCATTCTGAAACCTTTGGGCGAACAGAGCTCAGCTGGGGTGAACTTGCGGCCCAGGTGGCCAGTGTTGCCAAACACCTGCGCGCCATGGGGGTCGGGCAGGGGGATCGCGTCACGGCGGTTCTGCCCAATACGGAAACTGCGGTGATCGCCTGTCTCGCCGCCACCAGCCTCGGGGCGATCTGGTCTCTGTGCGCGCCCGATATGGGGCATGTGGCGATCCTTGACCGATTCCGGCAGATCGAACCCAAGGTGCTGATCTATCAGGACGGCTACGTTCATGCGGGCAAGACCATCGACCGCCGCGAGGTGCTGTCGGTCATCGCAGAGGGCCTGCCCAGCGTCGAGCAGCGGATCGTTCTCCCGGTTGTTGGCGATCTGCCCGAGGACGCCACCCATTGGCGCGACCTGATTGGTGACGAGGCGCCGCTGGAATTCACCGCGGTCTCCTTCGATCATCCGCTCTGGGTGGTCTATTCCTCTGGCACCACCGGCAATCCCAAACCCATCGTGCACGGGCACGGGGGTATTCTTCTGGAGGGCGCGAAGCAATCCCTGCATCAGGATCTGAGCGATGAAAGCCGGTTCTGCTGGATGACCTCGTCCGGCTGGGTGATGTGGAACGCACAATTCGTGGCCTTGGGGCAGGGTGCCACCACCATGCTCTACGACCGTGCCCCCAATCACCCTGACATGCTGGATCTGTGGCGCCGCGCCGCAGACGAGCGGCTCACCTATCTGGGGGTCGGCGCCGCCTATATCACGGCTTGCGTCAAATCCGGTATCAAGCCGGGTAAGGAGCTTGATCTTTCGGCGCTGATTTCGCTCGGCACCACCGGTTCGCCGCTGACCTCTGATGGATACGATTGGATCTACTCGGAGATCAAAGAGGATATCTGGCTGGCACCGATTTCGGGTGGCACCGATCTTTGCGGAGCCTTTGTCTGTGGCAATGTCATGCTGCCGGTGCGCGCCGGAGAAATGCAATGCCGCGCCCTGGGCAATGCGGTGCGGGCCTTTGATGAAGCCGGACAAGAGGTCACCGGCATAGTGGGTGAGCTGGTCTGTACTGAACCTTTGCCCTCTATGCCATTGTTTTTCTGGGGAGATGAAGACGGATCGCGGCTGCACTCCAGCTATTTCGATACCTATCCGGGCATCTGGCGCCATGGGGATTGGATTGAAATCACCCCTGAGGGCGGATCGGTGATCTACGGGCGATCCGACGCGACGATCAACCGGCGCGGCCTGCGCCTTGGTTCCTCGGAGATCTACCAGGCGGTTGAAGGGCTGGCAGAGGTGCTAGACAGCCTGGTCGTGGATCTGGAATTCCTGGGCCGCGACAGTTTCATGCCGCTGTTTGTGGTGCTGGCCGAAGGGCAAGTCCTGGATGACGCGCTGCGTGACAAGATCAAGAATGCCATTCGCAGCGCGGTGTCGGCCCGTTTTGTGCCCGATGAAATCAACGTGGTTCCCGAGATCCCGCGCACGCTTTCTGGAAAGAAGCTGGAAGTTCCGGTGAAAAAGCTGTTACTGGGAGGCGATCCTGCCAAGGTGGTGAACCGGGACTCGATGGCCAATCCGGACAGTTTCGATGTCTTCATCGGCTATGCCAAAACGCGGGAGTCTGACTAAGGAAGGCGCATAAATGTCTGATGTTGGGAAGATTTTGCTCAATCTCTTGGATCTTGAACAGCTTGATCGCAATCTTTATCGCGGCATCGGATCGGGCGGTGAAACCCCGATGCGCATCTATGGCGGCCAGGTCATCGCCCAGGCGCTGACAGCGGCCTATGCGACGGTGCCGGATCGTTTGTGCCATTCGCTGCATGCCTATTTCATCCGTCCGGGTGACCCGGCACGCCCGGTGATCTACCAGGTCGATCCGGCCCGTGACGGCGGCAGCTTTACCACCCGTCGGGTTACGGCCATCCAGCACGGCAAGCAGATCCTGAACCTGGCGGCTTCCTTCCACAAGGACGAACCCGGTTGGGGCCATCAACACCAGATGCCGGATGTGCCAGCGCCGGAGGGCCTGAAAAACCGCGATGAGCTGAACCACATCCACGTGCATCGCATCGCGGAAGACATGCAGGATGACTTTGTCCGCCCGCGGCCGTTTGAAATTCGCGATATCGAACCGCTGGACCCTTTGAACCCGGGTATTGCCAACGATATCAACCATATGTGGATCAGAATGGAAGCCGCCAAAGGGGCAGGGCCGCAATTGCAGCATGTGCTGATGGCCTATGCCTCTGACTTCGGTCTTCTCGGCTCGGCGCTGCGGCCCCATGGGCTGACCTGGTACAAACCCGAAGCGATGACGGCGAGCCTGGATCACGCCATGTGGTTTCATGCCCCGGTGCAGTTCGAGGAATGGCACCTCTACACGATGGATTCTCCCTTTGCCGGCAAAGGACGCGGTTTCAATCGCGGTTCAATCTATACCCGGGATGGCCAACTGGTCGCCAGCGTCGCCCAGGAAGGCCTGATGCGGCCGATCAAAACGCCAGATGAGAGATAGGACAGCGTTTCTATCGGTTTCTGCTCTCACGTGAGATCATTGCTCTATATTAACATAATACTGATTATGCGAATAACTGACGCTACTGCGTCGGGTCATCTATGGCTGCCCTTCCAGGGATCCGTCTCCCCTCGCATCACGCAGTCCAATTCACGGGTCGTAAGCGATCTGGTGGGAACTGCCCTTTTCAAGGACGTCCAAAGAAGCCATCCTATCAATGTTCTTTGCCAATCAAATTCACCTGGAACACACTCCTGCGGAACCAAAAAATCTGTTCCGTAAACATGCCTGAGAAGTGGGTAGAAGTCATCCCAATCATCACCCCAGATCCCCAGATCTGTAACGATCTGGGTTTGAGACGTGACAGATGCCAACGCAGACTTTGACAGTCCATAACGTCTGAGCGCCAACAAAACACGACCTGGCGCATCATCGGATGTTGCTCTCACGTGAGACCCTCCCGGGACGTGAATGCCCCACGGCGAAGATCTCGGGCCAGGCTTCCGATGGTTTAGCCTGGCAGTTTCTCCACCGATTTCAGGCTTTCGAAGGCCTCATTCTGGGACAGGAAGATCTCTCCGGTCAATGCATCAAGGAAATGGCTGCGCTTCAGGCGATCCATCACAGGCCCCTTGACCTCGGACAAATGCAGAGTCACCCCCATGTCAGACAGGCGCTGGTTGATTTCCTCCAGCGATTCCAAGGCGCTGAGGTCGATTTCATTCACTGCCGAACACATGAGCACTACATGTTTGATCTGGTCGCGCCCGGCATGAACGCGCGCCAGGATCATGTCCTCCATCCGCCGGGCATTGGCGAAATACAGGCTTTCGTCTATGCGTAGCGTCACCAGGGACGGATCGGTCACAACCTCGTGGCGGTGGATATTGCGGAAATGTTCGGTCCCGGGCACCTGCCCCACTTCGGCGACATGCGGACGCGAGGTTTTCCAGACGAACAGAAGCAAAGACACCAGGACGCCCGCGGCCACGCCCATTTCAACCCCGACGATCAGCGTCAAAAGAATGGTTGTCAGGACCGCGGCAAAATCGGCCTTGGAATAGGTCCAGGCTGTTTTCAGGATCTTCAGATCCACCAGCGACAGCACCGCGATGATGATCGTCGCCGCCAGGGTCGCCTTGGGCAGGAAGTACAACAGCGGTGTCAGGAACAGCGCCGCGAATGTCAGGCCCACGGCGGTAAAGGCCCCGGCTGCGGGGGTTCGGGCACCAGCATCGAAGTTCACCACCGAACGGGCAAAGCCGCCCGTGACCGAATAGCCTCCGGACAGAGCTGAGGCGAGGTTGGCTGCACCCAGTGCCTTAAGTTCCTGGTTCGGATCGATTTTCTGACGCCGCTTGGCGGCAAGGGTTTGGGCGACCGAGACGCTTTCGACATAGCCGATGATGGTGATCAAGGCCGCAGGTCCGATCAGCGCCGGGATAAGCGCCCAATCGATGTCGGGCAGACCAAGAGGCGGCAGGCCGGTCGGAACCGCGCCAACCACGGCAACGCCCCGTTCCGGCAGATTCAGCGCCCAGGACAGCAGGATGGTGCCGATCACCGCGAATACCGGACCGACCCGGGCTGCGGTTCCGGCTGCCTCTTTCGAAAGACCAAGCCGCGTATGGAGGATGCCCGCCATGGAGCGGCGGACCCAGAACAGAAACCCAAGGGCGGCAGCGCCAACTGCCAGGGTCCAAAGGTTGGTTGCATCCGCCCCCTGCCCCAGCGAATACAGGATCTCGGGCAAATTGTGCCCATGGGCTGGAATGCCCAGCAGGTGTTTCAACTGGCCGACCGCAATCAGCAGGCCCGAGGCGGTGATAAACCCTGCGATCACCGGATGGGACAGCAGATTGGCGACAACGCCCAGTCGCAACACACCCATGGTCACCAACATCAGGCCCGACAGCAGCGCCAGAACCCCGGCCGCCGCGGTGAATTCAGCCACCGTCTCCAGCCCCAAGGGCGCCAGAGCTGAGGCGCTCATCAGCGATACAACCGCCACGGGCCCTACCGCCAGAGCGCGCGAGGTGCCGAAAATCGCATAGGCCACCAGGGGCAGGATCGATGCGTAAAGCCCGACCTCGGCCGGAAGGCCCGCCAGCAGCGCGTAGGCCAGCGACTGCGGGATCAGCATGATGGTGACGATCACCGCCGCCGTCATATCCCCGGCAAAGTCCGGCCGATCATAGCGCCGCCCCCAGTCGAGCACGGGAAAAAGGGATTTCAGATCGAGGCGTGACAAGGGCGATGGCATTTGGGTGACGATCCTCAACAAGCGCCGCAGGGCCTGGTCGGGCGCGCAGATCGGCTTAACATATTCCAAAAACCACATATAACTGCTTGAGGCTGGAGAAAACCCCTTTTGTTAAATTTATCTGCGTTTGAGGATCGACCGACAGCCTGTGAGATGTTAAAAATAAGTGAATACTCAGGTGCTTACGCAAAGGATTGGCGTTCATTGGGTGTTTTGCATTGCAATTTCGCACCCGTATTCCGGCAGGGCTTGATTTGCATTTTTGCAGAGCGCCGAAAATTCTGCTGGTCTTGCCGATGAACTCTCCGAAACGCTCTTGCGCCCATTTGCAGAAATAGCGGTTTGCCTGCGCTTTCCCAGCCTGAAATCGGCATTTGCGCTTTTGTGGTCTTTGGAACGGCGATCCTTGATTGACTGCCGCGGAAACGATGAAGGCGTCCTTCCCACCTTAACCTTCCTTACCGAAGATCAATCTGTGCGATCAAGAGGACAAGGTGCAGTCGGCCAGTCATGATCGCGCCTGTTAAGATCTCTCTTCATGATTTTGGATACGATGCGCCAAGAAGACCTGGATCTAACAACCGTTTTGACATTGCAAAACTGTGGAGATGAATGGGTTTTGGAAAAATGCAAATCCAAAAAGCAAGACCGCAAAGCCGACAGGCCTTGCGGTCTTGTGAAACTCAGTGGCTGATGCCGCACGCCCCGCGCTGGACACAGGGCGTGGGAGGTTCAAAGGTTAAAAGAACGCCTGCAAACCCGTCTGGGCGCGACCCAGAATCAGCGCGTGAACGTCATGGGTGCCCTCGTAGGTGTTAACGGTTTCCAGGTTCACCATGTGGCGAATGACCTGGAATTCCAGGCTGATGCCGTTGCCACCGTGCATGTCCCGCGCCATGCGCGCGATATCCAGAGCCTTGCCGCAGTTGTTACGCTTGACGATGGAAATCATCTCGGGAGCTGCGTTGGCAGCATCCATCAGGCGCCCCACCCGCAAGGACGATTGCAGGCCAAGCGCGATCTCGGTCTGCATGTTTGCCAACTTCAGCTGGAACAGCTGGGTGTTGGCCAGCGGACGGCCAAATTGGGTGCGGTCCAGACCGTATTGACGGGCCGCATGCCAGCAGGCCTCGGCCGCGCCCATGGCGCCCCAGCTGATGCCGTAACGCGCGCGGTTCAGACAGCCAAACGGGCCTTTCAACCCCTGCACATGGGGCAGCAGCGCATCTTCGCCCACTTCAACACCATCCATGACGATCTCACCGGTGATCGAGGCGCGCAGCGAGGCCTTGTTCTGGATCTTCGGAGCAGAGAGACCCTTCATGCCTTTTTCCAGCACGAAGCCGCGGATCTTGCCACCATGCTCTTCGGACTTGGCCCAGACCACGAAGACATCCGCGATCGGCGCGTTGGAAATCCACATCTTGGATCCGGTCAGCTTGTAGCCGGTCGCGGTTTTCTCGGCGCGGGTCTTCATGCCGGCAGGGTCCGAGCCCGCATCGGGTTCTGTCAGGCCAAAGCAGCCGATCCATTCGCCAGAGGCCAGTTTCGGCAGGTATTTCTTACGCTGTTCCTCGCTGCCATAGGCATAGATCGGGTACATCACCAGCGAGCTTTGCACCGACATCATCGAGCGATAGCCGCTGTCGACGCGCTCAACCTCGCGGGCAACCAGGCCGTAGGACACATAGCCCGCGCCCAGCCCGCCGTATTCCTCGGGAATGGTGGTGCCCAAGAGGCCCATCTCGCCCATCTCGCGGAAGATCGCGGGATCGGTCTGTTCGTTCTCATAGGCTTCGGTGACGCGGGGCTGCAGTTTTTCCTGGGCATAGGCGCGGGCCGAGGCGGAGATCATTCGCTCGTCCTCGGTCAGCTGATCTTCCAGCCGCAGCGGATCTTCCCAGTTGAAGCTGCCAAGATCGGGGGCATCCTTGGCCCGCAGTTTAGGTGCATCGGTCATTGTCGTGTTCCGTGGTTTAGGAATGGTCAAACTGTCGCACATCCTAATCCCGGGTTAAGAAAAAAAACAGCGAGACTTTGGCAATAACATATGAGTAAATGTAATACATGCCCGCACCCCGTCGTTTTCTCCCCTCGATCTCTTCCCTGCGTGCGCTGGAGGCGCTTGAGCGCTTGGGCAGCGCCTCAGCCGCGGCAGCGGAATTGTCGCTGACACAGGGCGCTGTCAGCCGCCAGCTGCAAACACTGGAGCGGCAATTGGGGCTGGACCTGGTGCAGAGAGACGGCAAGACGCTGTCTCTGTCTCCGCAAGCGGTTGAATATGCGTCAGAAGTCAGGATGGCCCTGAACCAGATCGCGCAGGCGACGCTGCGCCTGCAAACCGCACCTTTGGCGGGGACACTGAACCTGGCGATCCTGCCGGCCTTTGGCATGCGCTGGCTGATGCCGCGGCTGCCGGAGTTTGCCCGGCTGCACCCGGATGTCACCATCAATATGACCACCAGGTTGCAGCCATTCAATTTTGCGGCGGAAGTCTTTGATGCAGCGATCCATTTTGGCGAGGCAGAATGGCCGGGCACGGATTCTCTGTT
Source organism: Phaeobacter sp. PT47_59 (assembly GCF_028890025.1). NCBI lineage: Bacteria > Pseudomonadati > Pseudomonadota > Alphaproteobacteria > Rhodobacterales > Roseobacteraceae > Phaeobacter > Phaeobacter sp. PT47_59. The sequence continues at coordinate 85,798 of NZ_JARCJL010000012.1, read as the reverse complement.
GCTAAAGAGCGAGCAATTGATCCCGGTATGCGCGCCGGATTTGCTGCGCGGGCAGGAGATCAAGACCCCGGAACAGATCCGGTCCCTGCCGCTCTTGCATATCCAGACCCGCCCCGATGCCTGGTCGGATTGGTTCACCGATAAGGGCGTCATGCCGCCAAAGACCGGCAGCGGCAGCATGTATGATCAATTTGCAACCATCACCCAGGCGGCCCTGCACGGGCTGGGGGTCGCCTTGATGCCGGATTACCTGGTGGAGCAGGATCTGGCGACGGGGCGGTTGGTGGCCCTGCACCCTGCCCCGAGCGAGACGCGCGGTGCCTATTATCTGGTCTGGCCCAGCAGCAAATCGCGCATGCCGGAACTGGCCAAATTCCGCGATTGGCTGGCCACAAAGGCGCAGCCCGAAGACCCGCTGCCGCGCTGAAAAAAAGGGGGTGCAACCTGTGCACCCCCTGTACATCATCCGCGCACCGCCCATGCCGCGGTGCGATAGTCGGGTACTCCCTTAGCCGAGCGCGTAGCCGGCGCCACGCACGGTGCGCACGGGATCGTCACCGCCGTGTTGGGTCAGCGCCTTGCGCAATCGACCGATGTGAACATCGACGGTACGCGTATCCACATAGATGTCGCGGCCCCAGACCCGGTCCAGCAGCTGTTCGCGGCTCCAGACCCGTCCCGGTTTTTCCATGAAGGTGGAAAGCAGGCGAAATTCGGTCGGCCCCAGTTTCAGCGGCTGATCCGAACGGCTCACCTTATGGGTTTCCGCATCCAGAATGATATCGTCGAACTCCAGGCGCATGCCCACGGTGGAGGGGCGCACGCGGCGCAGCTGGGTACGCACCCGGGCCATCAGTTCGATCACCGAATAGGGTTTCACCACATAATCATCGGCGCCGGTTTCAAGGCCGCGTACCTTGTCCACCTCTTCGGAGCGCGCCGAGAGCATGATGATCGGAATGGCGCGGGTCTCGGGGCGCGACTTCAGGCGGCGGCAGACCTCGATCCCGCTCAGATTGGGCATCATCCAGTCCAGCACGATGATATCGGGCGTGTCTTCCTCGACCAGAAGCAGCGCCTCTTCGCCGTTTTCCGCGCGGATCACGCGAAACCCGTCGGCCTCCAGATTATAGGCGAGCACTTCACGCTGGGCGAGTTCGTCTTCGACGACCAGAACAGTGGGCTGATCGGCTGCCATGGTCAGACCTCCTGCGGCGTGGTCGAGGTCATGTCGGCCTTGGGCCGGTCATCCTCGGGGCGGCTGCCGGTGACCAGATAGATCAGCTCCTCGCAGATCGAGGTGACGTGGTCGCCCATACGCTCGATGTTCTTGGCAATGAAATGCAGGTGCATGCAGGGGGTGATATTGCGCGGATCTTCCATCATGTGGGTCAGGAATTCGCGGAACATGGCGTTATACATCTGATCCACGTCGCGGTCGCGGCTGATCACGTCTCGGGCCAGTTCGGTATCGCGCTGAATATAGGCATCCAGCGCATCCTTGAGCATCAGCTCCACCTCGCGCGCCATCCGGCGCAGGGCGGCGGCGCTTTCGGGGTTGTCATTGCCCTGGATCAGCACACCGGTGCGTTTGGCGATGTTCTTGGCATAATCACCGATGCGTTCCAGGTTTCCGGCGATCTTCATCACCGACAGCACCACGCGCAGATCCACGGCGGCAGGCGAGCGGATTGCGATAACGCGCGCGGCGTCCTCGTTGATCAGCTCTTCCAGACCGTCGATCGCCTTGTCGTCAGCGCGTACCTTCTGGGCCAGCTCTTCGTCGCGGGTTTCCAGGGCGCGGGCGGATTCCATGATGGCCGCCTCGACCAGGCCGCCCATCTTCATGATCCGGGCCTGAATGGCTTCAAGATCCCGGTCGAATGCGGATGCGATATGTTGTTCTTCCATGTCTCAGTCCTTGCGAGGGGATCAGCCGATCCGGCCGGTGATATAGCTTTCGGTGCGCGGATCTTCGGGGTTGGTGAAGATCTGACCGGTGTTTCCGAATTCCACCAGGTTGCCGAGGTGGAAGAAGGCGGTTTTCTGGCTGACGCGGGCGGCCTGCTGCATCGAGTGGGTGACGATCACCACCGAATAGCTGGCACGCAGCTCGTCGATCAGCTCTTCGACCTGGGCGGTCGCGATCGGGTCCAGCGCCGAACAGGGTTCATCCATCAACAGAACCTCGGGCTCGGTGGCCACGGCGCGGGCGATGCACAGGCGTTGTTGCTGACCACCCGAAAGCCCGGTGCCGGGGGCGTGCAGGCGGTCCTTGACCTCGTCCCAGATGGCGCCACGGCGCAGGCTCTTCTCGACGATCTCATCCAGGTCGGCCTTGTTGCGCGCGAGGCCGTGAATGCGCGGGCCATAGGCCACGTTGTCATAGATCGACTTCGGGAACGGGTTGGGTTTCTGGAACACCATGCCGACCTTGGCACGCAGCTGTACCGGGTCGACGCGCTTGTCATAGATGTCTTCGCCATCCAGCAGGATCTCGCCGGTGACGCGGCAGATATCGATGGTGTCATTCATGCGGTTCAGGCACCGCAGGAAGGTCGACTTGCCGCAGCCCGAGGGGCCGATGAATGCGGTGACAGTGTTGTCCTCGATCTCGACGTTCACGTCCTTGATCGCATGGGTGTCGCCATAATAGACGTTGACGTTCTTCGCCGAGATTTTGGTCGTATTGGTCACAGTCTTGTCCAGTCTGCTCATGTCGTTCATGTCGATGCCCCTTACCAGCGGCGTTCAAACCGGCGGCGCAGGATCACAGCCACCGTATTCATGGTTACAAGGAAAACCAAAAGGATAATGATGCCGCCCCAGGCCCGTTCGTAGAACGCGGGGTCGGCGCGTTTGGCCCATTCGTAGATCTGCGCGGGCATGGCCGAGTTGGGCGCCAGCAACCCGTCCGCGATGGTTTCCGGCGCATTGGAGGCGATGAAACCCACCATACCGATCAGCAAGAGCGGCGCGGTTTCTCCCAGCGCCTGAGCCAGGCCGATGATGGTGCCGGTCAGGATGCCGGGGGCGGCCAGCGGCAGCACGTGGTGGAACACCGCCTGCATCTTCGAGGCCCCGACCCCAAGTGCCGCATCCCGGATCGAGGGCGGCACCGCCTTCAGCGCGGCGCGGGTGGAGATGATGATCGTCGGCAGGGTCATCAGCGTCAGCACCAGACCGCCCACCAGCGGCGCCGACATCGGCAGGTGCATGTAGTTGATGAAGACGGCCAGGCCGAGGATACCAAAGACGATCGAGGGCACCGCGGCGAGGTTCGAGATATTCACCTCGATGATGTCCGTCAGCCAGTTCTTGGGCGCGAATTCCTCAAGATAGATCGAGGCGGCCACGCCGATGGGCAGTGCCAGGGCCAGAACCACCAGCATCATGAACAGGGAACCCATCATGGAAACCCCGATGCCTGCCGCTTCGGGCCGTTGGTCGGAGGCATCCGCGCCGATGATGAAATCAAGGTTGAAGGTCTTCTCGATCACACCGGCGGCGACCAGCGCATCCACCAGATCCAGCTGTCCTGCCGAGACATTCTTGTCGTTCTCGATGCTGTCGCGGCTGACGCGGCCCTTCAGGTAGCCATCGACGCGGCTTTGCGCCAGGAAGCGGAACTCGACGGTCTGGCCGATCTGATCGGGGTTCTCGATCACATAGGCGCGCAGCTGCGCGGCAGCGTCCTTGGACAGCAGGCCGGCCAACTCCTTGGACTTGAGGCCGGTTTCAATGCCAAGAGCATCGACCGTGCTTTCCATTGCGCCCTTGATCAGCGGTGCGTAGCCGAAGGTGGTGACCTTCTTGATATCGTCAAGATCGCGATTGCCCTTCTTGTCGAGCTTGCTCTCCAACAGTTCCACATCAAGGGTGATGAAGGTCTGCTGAAAGGCGCCGGTGCCGCGGCTGACGATGGTGGTCACCAGCACCAGGAGCATGATCAGGCCCACCACGATGGCCGCGATGCCATAGCCGCGAAAGCGCATTTCGGCGGCGTTGCGTTTGCGGGTGCGGGCATTCTGCGTCAGAAGGGAGCCGCCTTTGGTCTGCCCTGCAGCGCCGCCCATGGGGGTCGGGGATTGGCTGATATCGGTCATTAGTCGTACTGCTCCCGGTATTTGCGCACGATATAAAGCGCCAGAACATTGAGCCCCAGCGTGAGAACGAAAAGGGTCAGGCCAAGCGCGAAGGCCACAAGGGTTTCAGGGCTGGCAAAATCGGTATCGCCGGTCAGCTGGCTGACGATACGGGTGGTGATCGTGGTCATGCTTTCCAGCGGGTTGGCAGAGAACTTGGCAATCGCCCCCGCCCCCATCACCACGATCATGGTTTCCCCGATGGCGCGCGAGGCTGCCAGCAGAATGGCGCCGACAATGCCCGGCAGCGCGGCCGGCAGCACCACCTGGCGCACGGTTTCCGATTGCGTGGCGCCAAGGCCAAGCGAGCCATCGCGCATCGCCTGCGGCACCGCGTTGATGATGTCATCCGACAGCGAGGAGACAAAGGGGATCAGCATGATGCCCATCACCACGCCGGCGGTCAGCACCGATGTGGCGCCGCTCATCCATTCGACACCCAGAATGCCGTTCTCTCCCTGCCCGAAGAAGCGCACCAGCAGCGGGCCGACGGTCAAGAGGGCGAAAAGGCCGTAAACGATTGTGGGAATGCCCGCGAGAATTTCGAGCAGCGGCTTGGCAAAGGCGCGCACGGCGGGGCCCGCGTATTCCGACAGGTAGATCGCGGCAAAGAGCCCGACCGGCACCGCCACCAACAGCGCGATGAAGGAGATGTAAAGCGTGCCCCACAGCAGCGGCAGGATCGACAGCTCACTGTCGCCGCGGAAGTTGGGCGCCCAGGTGGAGCCGAAGAAGAAATCGGTCCAGGAATGCAGGGCAAAGAAGTTGCGCGTCTCGAACAGCATCGACAGAACGATGCCCACGGTTGTCAGGATCGCAAGCGAGGCCGCGAGGATCAACAGTGCCATGATCACCCGCTCTACCACATTGCGGGCGCGAAAATCCTTGTGCGTGGCGCGATAGGCAAGGCCGAGACCGGCAAGCGCCAGACCAATCACCACCACGGTCATCGCCAGGCGCCCGGTTTTCGAGGATCCGCGATAGCTGCGGGCGGCCTCCAGCACCTCGGGGCGCACATCGGCCCCCAGGGCAACGCCCAGATCACCCAGGATGGCGCGCAGGTCGGTGGTCTGGCTGTCAAAGGCGCGGATGTCGCGATTGCTCAGCGCGCCTTCGGCGACGGCAAGCTCCAACCCTTCGGCGACGCGGCGCACGTCGCTCATCACCAGACTGAGCGATGCGTTTTCCGGCACCGCTTCGGCGGGGATCATCGAGGAAACCCGGCTTTCGATCAGCGCAGGCTGTGCCAACAGCCAGATGATCAGCACGCCCAGCGCAGGGATAAGGGCGCTGAGCCCCACATGATAGCCGTAGTAGGACGGCAGCGAATGCAGGGTCCTTGCGTCTCCGCCAGCCGAAGCCAGCGCGCGGTGGCGGCCCAGAAGGAAACCGGCGGCCGCAATGGCACATACAATCAGGACAAGCGAGAATGTCGGCATCGACAACTCCGTTTGATGGCGGATCTAGGTTAACACAGGTCGTTTGGACGGAAATGGCCGGGGGAGCAATCCCCCGGCCAAATCACATTCGGCAAGGGGGGAACTTAGGAGTTGCCGCCCATTACGTCTTCGTTTGCAACCGCTTCCTGGGTTTTCGCCAGTTCAGGGTCGGACACCAGGCCGTATTCGGCCAGCGGGCCGTCGGGGCCTGCAACTTCGTCGGCGATGAAGAACTCAGCGTATTCCTTCAGGCCAGGGATCACGCCGATGTGGGCCTTCTTCACGTAGAAGAACAGCGGGCGCGACACCGGGTATTCGCCGGTTGCAATGCTTTCGGTGGAGGGAACAATACCGGACATGGTTGCGACCTGCAGCTTGTCGGTGTTGTTCTCGTAGAAGGCCAGGCCAAAGACGCCGATACCGTCCTTGTTGCTCTCGATGCGGGCCAGGGTCTCGGTGTAGTCGCCATCGATATCGACGGAGACGCCATCGGTGCGCAGCGAGATACAGGCTTTCTCGGCCGCTTTCTTCTTGGCCTTGTCGCTGTCACCTTCGGCGTGGGCCAGCAGGTGCTCGAAGGCACCGGTGGCTTCACAGCCCGCCAGGATCACCTTGTCTTCAAAGACTTCGCGGGTGCCGTGCTTGGTGCCGGGGATGAAGGCCTGCAGCGCCTGTGCCGGGAAAGCCGGGTTCACGTCGGCCCAGGTCTTGTTCGGGTTGGCGACCATCTGGCCGTCGACCATGATCTGGTCGGACAGGGCCAGGAACCAGTCGGTCGGGGTGAACTCAAAACCGTTGCCGTTGATGTCGGAAGCAAAGACGATGCCATCATAACCGATGCGGACTTCGATGATGTCGGTCACACCGTTATCGGCGCAGGCCTTGATCTCTTTGTCTTTGATTTTGCGCGATGCGTTGGCAACGTCGATGGTGTTCTCACCTACGCCTTCGCAGAAACGCTTGAGGCCGGCCGAGGAGCCACCGGATTCGACAACCGGTGTCGGGAAGTCGAAGTTTTCGCCAAAGGCTTCGGCAACGATCGAGGCATAGGGCAGAACGGTCGAGGAGCCGGCAACCTGCACCTGATCACGAGCAGCGGCAGCGGTGGCCGAAACGGCAGCGATTGCCAGGGCGGAAGCGGAAAGTTTCACAAAGGACATCTAGGTCTCCATGAGGTGTTAGAAGGTTTCGATCACCCCCACGATGATCTTGGCCTCCTGCTACAGACAGCTGATGAGGCTTTTGTGACAGCTATGTAACAGCTGTATGACAAAGCCCGATTTCCGGGCGGTTTTATGACAAAAAACTACTACTACACCCCTGGCCGAGGGGCAGGACACGGTTTCGGAAGATAAATCCGGGCCGGTGGCTGCGGATTATTGCGGTAGGATCACGGTAAAGCTGGCCCCTGCCCCCAGATCGCTTTCCACCCGCAGCCGCCCGCGATGGCGGTTGATGATGTGTTTGACGATGGCTAGCCCCAGGCCGGTGCCGCCCAGTTCTCGGGATCGGTGGCTGTCGGCACGGTAGAAACGCTCGGTCAGCCGCGGCAGATGCACGGGATCTATGCCGGGGCCATTGTCGATCACCTGGATACGCACGGCCGGTGCCCGCAGCGCCGGGTCGCGCTCCATCGGGGTGACAACCACATCGACCTTGTCGCCGCCGTATTTGATGGCGTTCTCGATCAGGTTGGTGAAGACCTGCTGCAGCTGATCGGCGTCGCCGGTGACCTGCACGGGCTCTTCGGGTGCGCGCAGTGTCAGGGTGACCTTGCCGGAGTCGGCCAGGGGCTGCATGGTCTTCAACGTCGAGCGCAGATGGGCGGTCAGGTCCATCTGTTCCTTGGGGCGCATGCGCTCTTCGCTTTCCACCCGGTTCAGCGACAGGAGATCCCCGACCAAGCGATTCATGCGGCTGGCCTCCCCCTCCATGATAGAGAGGAACCGGTCCCGCGCGGCGGCGTCGTCGCGCGCCGCCCCGCGCAGGGTTTCGATGAAGCCCATCAGCGCGGTCAGCGGCGTGCGCAGCTCGTGGCTGACATTGGCCACGAAATCGCGGCGCATCTGGCTGGCCTGTTCGCGCTCGGTCACATCGGTAAAGCACAGGAGCACGGCACCGCCACTGACGGCGCCGATGCCCGGGACGTAGCGCAGGCTCACCTCGAAGGTGGTGTCCTGCGCACCGTCATTCGACAGATGCCGCGCACTGCGGGCGGCCTTGTCGCGTAAAGACGCCTCGATGGCGGTGGTCACATTGGGCTGGCGCAGGATGGTGGCGAAATGCCGTCCCTTCAGCTGCTGCCCCAAAAGGGTGGTGCCAGCCGCATTGGCGCCGATGAAGCGTTCGGTCTGATCCACCAGCACCGCAGGCAGCGGGATGGCTTCCAGAAACCCTTCGATCAGCTCTTGCGTCATGGCCCTCTCCGATTGCGGTTCAGCCCCTCTACCCGCCCAATGTAACCGTTTTGTTACGCGTCGCGCGCCGCCGCCACCGCTTCGGTGAAGACTGCGAGCAATGCGGTGGGATCCTCAAGGCCGACCGAGATCCGGAAGAACCCTTCGCTCAGGCCAAGCGCGGCGCGTTCCTCTGCCGTCAGTGCGCGGTGCGAGGAGGACGCCGGATGCGACAGCGTGGTGCCCACATCGCCCAGGGTCGGCGCAAAGCTGAGACCGTCTGCCGCGCGGGTAAAGGCATTGGCCGCCGCGCGTCCGCCCTCCAGTTCGAAGGAGACCATGTTGCACCCCTGACCCTGCAGCAGCTCCATGGCGCGCGCGTGGTCGGGATGATCCTTGCGGGTCGGGTAGATCACCCGTTTGACCCCCGGCAGCCCCGCCAGGTGATCGGCCAGTGCCACCGCCGTGGCCTGGCTGCGCTCGAACCGCAGTTCGAACGACAGCATGCCGCGTTCGGCCAGCCAGCAATCAAACGGGCTGGGCGTCATGCCGGTCGTCACCGAGAAGATCCGCATCCGGTCATTGAGCGCGGGGTCCCGCGCCACCACATAGCCCAGCATCACATCGGAATGGCCGGCCAGAAGCTTGGTGATCGAGTGGATGACGATATCCGCACCATGGTCGAAGGGCTTGAACCCGCGTGGCGTGGTGAAAGTATTGTCCACCACCAAGAGGATACCCTTTTCCTTGCACAGGGCCGCCAGGCCGTCGATATCGGCGACGGCCAGCGTCGGGTTCGACACGGCCTCGACCAGGATCATCTTGGTTTCCGGGCGGATTGCGGCGCGCACGGCCTCCACATCGGCCGGGTCGGCCAACGAGGTTGCAATGCCAAGGCGCGGCAGGTCTTCCTTCATCAGCCGCAGCGAGCGGCCATAAAGCTGGTTGCCGCCGATCACATGGTCGCCCGCCTTGGTGAGACCCAGCAAAACGGCCGAAACCGCCGCCATGCCGGAGCCGGTGACCACGCCGCCGGCCATGCCTTCCATAGCATCCAGCCGCTTGGCGACCACATCCGCGTTCGGGTGTCCCTCGCGGGAATAGGTATAGCCGTGCACACGGCCTTCGTACTGGTCGTCCAGCGCATCAGGGGTTTCGCTGGCATAGACCACCGAGGGGCTGAGCGGGGTCACCACCGGGCGGCTGGCACTCGAGGGGAGCGGATCGGGCCGCATCAGCGAGCCTTTGGAATTTCTCATTCAGTCAACCTTCTTCATTTCTTCGCGAAAGCGGCGCATGTTCTCCTGGTAATGCAGGGCGCTCCACTTCAGCTTTTCGATCGTGGCGGCATCCACCTCACGAACGACCTTGCCCGGCGCCCCCATCACGAGCGAATTATCCGGGATCTCCTTGTTTTCGGTGATCAGAGCGCCGGCGCCGATCAGGCAGTTCTTGCCGATCTTTGCCCCGTTCAACACGGTCGCCCCCATCCCGATCAGGGAGTTTTCGCCAATCGTGCAGCCATGCAGCATCACCTTGTGACCGATGGTGCAATTCTTGCCGATGTGCAATGGGTATCCGGCGTCAATATGCATGACGACGTTCTCCTGCACGTTGGATCCCTCACCGATGCGGATTTCCTCGTGATCGGCGCGGATCGTGCAGCCAAACCAGACCGAGGAGCCCGCCTCCATCACCACCTTGCCGACCAGATTGGCATCGGGGGCGACCCAGGTGTCGGTGTGGATTTGGGGGGCGTCGGCGCCCAGAGCGTAAAGGGTCATTGCATATCCTCGAATTCGGCCTGCAGGCCGCGCACGTGCTCCATCAGATGGGGCTGCTGAATGCGGCGCAGGCGGGTTGCGGTAATGATGGTGCGCAGCGCCTGTTCGGTGGCATCCAGATCATCGTTGATCAACACGTGATCATAGCTGCCCCAGTGGCTGATCTCGTCCCAGCTTTTCTCCATCCGGCGCTTGATGGTGGCTTCATCGTCCTGGGCGCGGCTTTCCAGGCGGCGGCGCAGCTCGTGGATCGAGGGCGGCAGCAGGAAGATCGACAGGGTGTGCTGGCCCAGATCCGAATTGCGGATCTGCTGCGCGCCCTGCCAGTCGATGTCGAACAGCACATCCTGACCGGCGTGGATGGCATCACGCACCGGCCCCTTGGGCGAGCCGTAGAAATTGCCGAACACATGGGCATGTTCCAGCATCTCGCCTTCGGCAACGGCGGTCTTGAAATCCTCGACACTGCTGAAATGGTAGTCCTGCCCGTCCACCTCGCCGGGGCGCGGGGCGCGCGTGGTCGCCGAGACGGAAAAGCGGATGCTGTCGTCCCAGGCGCGCAGGCGCTTGGCCAGGGTGGATTTGCCGGCGCCCGAAGGCGACGACAGGATGATCAAGAGGCCACGGCGATCCGCCATCTGCTGCTCTCCCTCTGTCTGTTTCTATTGGCTGCATATACCGGTTATTCGACGTTCTGAACCTGTTCGCGCATCTGATCGATCACCGCCTTCAGTTCAAGCCCGACGGCGGTCAGATCGCTGCTTTGCGACTTGGAGCAGAGCGTATTGGCCTCTCGATTGAATTCCTGCATCAGGAAATCCAGCTTGCGCCCGATGGGGCCGCCTGCCTCCAGCAGGTCGCGCACCGCGCGCACATGGGCGCCCAGACGGTCGATTTCCTCGGTCACATCGGATTTCACCGCGATCAGCGCCAACTCCTGGGCCAGCCGGTCGGGATCGATCCCGTCGGAATTCTGCAAGACCCGCTGCAGGTTTGCGCGCAGGACCTCGGCCATATGGGGTTTGCGCGCCTCTGCAAGCTGCGTCGCGGTCAGACTCAGCTGCTCGACCGCGCCGGTTTGGCGGCTCAGAACCTTCAACAGTTCTTCACCTTCTGCCGCGCGCATGGCCGAAAGATCCGCCAGAATGGTTAAGAACTCACCCTTCAGAGTGGCCACCAGCGGCGCCGGATCATCCTGGACCGCGGCCTGTTCCAACACCCCGCGCAAGGCCAGAAGATCCGCCGCCGAAGACGGTTTCAGATCGACGCCCATGCTCTGGGCCGCAGATTCCGCCTGTGCCAGCGCCTGCAGGACCGAGGCCAGCACGCCTTCGTTGACAGACAAAGGGCCGGCCCCTTCTTCGCTGCGACTCATGCGGAGGGAGACGGAGACGTTGCCACGGGCCAGAGACTTGGAAAGTGTTGCGCGTACAAAGGGTTCCAAGCCTTCCAGCCAGTCCGGGATTCGCAACCGCAGGTCCAGCCCCTTTGCATTGACCGAGCGAATCTCCCAGCTCCAGCTGTGGGCGCCCTGCCCGCCCTGCGCGGATGCGAATCCTGTCATGCTGTTCACGCCCATGCGCGCTGCCCCTTGTGTATTCGTTCACCGCAGACTGCCACAAAGCCATTGCCTGACACAACGGATAGGCGGCGATATCATTGGTATAGGGCGGCTAATCCTCCTCGTTAACCATTGCGTACAGAATTAGTCACAATTTGAATTAGATTGTGCCATATTAACGGAGAAGTAAGGATTATGGTGGAAATTGTTAAGCAGTCTTAAGAATGCTTGAACACCACCGCCAACAACTGGCAATTCGCCGGTGCAAGCAAAGGACGAAGGACATGTTTTTCGGTGGTCGCAAGAGCTCTGGACAGAACAAGGGTCACGACAAGGTGGTTCCGATGAACAACTTCCGCAGCCGCACCCCTGTGTCGGCGTTGCGCCAGGCAGAAGCCTATTGGACAGCATTGCGCCGGGGTGACGATATCCCCAGCCGTTCGCAGATCGATCCGCGCGGTCTTGAGAACATCCTGTCTCAGACCTTTATCCTGGAGCGCGTGGCACCGGGGATCGCCCGTTTCCGTCTTGCCGGGCAAAAAGTGAACGAAATGGCCGGCATGGAAGTGCGCGGCATGCCGATCACCGCGTTCTTTACGCCGGAGGCCCGCAAACAGCTGAGCGCCGCGCTTGAGCATATGTTCGACGCGCCCGCCATCGTGGAACTGGAGCTGCAGACCCAGGCAACCCGCCTGCACGGCAGCCGCGGCGCACGCATGCTGCTGTTGCCGCTGCGCAGCGATCTGGGCGACGTGAGCCGTGCGCTGGGTGTCTTCGTCTCTGAAGGCAACCCCACCGGCACCTCGCAGCGCTTCTCGGTGACGTCGATCGAGATGCGCACCATCTCGCAGGCCGCGTCCGATGCCGAATTCAAAGCCAAGCCGCGCGAGGAAAAGGAAGACATCAACACGCCGAACCCCGGCTTTGCCGCAACCGAGGCCCGTTTCAAGACCGAGAAATCCATCCTCGACGAGGCCCGCTCGCTTGCGGATCGCGGATCCCTGCGCTCTGAGCCCAAGGCTGAGATCAGCCAGAACCCGGCCTCTGGCAACAGCCCCAAGAAGCGCGGCTCTCACCTGCGCCTGGTCGTCAGCCGCGACTGAACCCATATGCCGGACCGGTCCGGCTCTCAAATTCTGGTCGAAGGTCATAGCACCAGAAACGCGCCCCGCGGAAGAATTCCCGGGGCGTTTCCCGTTTCCGGGGACTGTTTGATCTGGCCTGCCGCATTGCCGGAGCTCACGACTTTAGGAATATGTTGCATCCAATTGAAAAAGGCCGCCAATTCCAGGGCGGCCTTTCCGTTTCTTTACACGCAGTATTGCGACGCGCGGCCTTAACCCGCTTCGGCTTGCGTGGCACCTGCTGCGCGTTGGTCGCGCAGGCCGGACAGTTCTTCGGCCACCAGGAAGGCCAGTTCCAGCGACTGGCTGGCGTTTAGACGCGGATCACAGGCGGTGTGGTAACGGTCGCTCAGGTTCTCATCCGTGACTGCCCGCACGCCACCGGTGCATTCGGTCACGTCCTGACCGGTCATCTCGAAATGCACACCGCCGGGGATGGTGCCCTCGGCGCCGTGGACTGCAAAGAAGTCGCGCACTTCGCGCAGCACGCTGTCGAAGGGGCGCGTCTTGTAGCCTGTGGTGGATTTGATGGTGTTGCCATGCATCGGATCGCAGACCCAGGTGACCTTGGCGCCCTCTTCCTTCACCGCCTTGATCAGCCGCGGCAGGTGATCCGCTGCTTTGCCCGCGCCAAAGCGGGCGATCAGGGTCAGGCGCCCCTCTTCGTTGTCCGGGTTCAGCCGGGACATCAGCACCTTCAGGTCCTCGGCCGTGGTGGTCGGACCACATTTCAGCCCGATCGGGTTGAGCACGCCGCGGCAGAATTCCACATGGGCGCCGTCGGGCTGACGGGTGCGGTCGCCGATCCAGATCATGTGGCCAGAGCCCGCCAGCCATTTGCCGGAGGTCGAGTCAAGCCGCGTGAGCGCCTCTTCATATTCCAGCAGCAACCCTTCGTGGCTGGTGTAGAATTCCACCGTCTGCAGGGTATGGGCCGTGTCGCTATTGACGCCGGCCGCCTTCATGAAGTCCAGCGTATCGGTAATCCGGTTGGCCATCTCGCGGTAGGTTTCTGCCTTCTCGCTTTCGGTGAAGCCCAGGGTCCAGGCGTGGACCTGATGCACATCCGCGTAACCGCCGGTCGAAAAGGCGCGCAACAGGTTCAGCGTTGCAGCGGCCTGGGTATAGGCCTGCAGCATCCGTGCCGGATCCGGTACGCGCGAAGCCTCGGTGAAGGCGAGGTCATTGATGATATCGCCCCGGTAGCTGGGCAGTTCCACACCATCGACGGTTTCGGTTGGCGCGCTGCGCGGCTTGGCGAATTGGCCGGCCATGCGGCCCACCTTGACCACCGGCACCTTGGCGCCATAGGTCAGAACCATCGCCATTTGCAGCATCACCTTGAAGGTATCGCGAATGGCATCGGCGCTGAACTGATCGAAGCTTTCGGCGCAATCGCCCCCCTGCAGCAGGAAGGCTTCGCCGCGCCCGGCCGCAGCCAGGTGGTGTTTCAGGCGTCGGGCCTCACCGGCAAAGACCAGCGGCGGATACTTCGAAAGCTGCGTCTCGACGGCCGCAAGGGCCGCCGCGTCGGTATAGTCGGGCATCTGAACCCGCGGTTTCTGGCGCCAGGTCGATTTTTGCCACTCACTCATCGCTTGTCTCCGCTCAAGAGGTCTTTGTTCAATACGGAGAACACATATACAAAAAGCCGCGACCGCTGACCAGTTCAGAATTCGAATGTCTTGACCCGATAGCGATCCTGTGAGCACGGTTTCCTTCAGTCAGGAGTGGCCCGACTCCCTGCACGATCCGAAACTCATGATGGGGCCCGCACCATGCAAATCCGACGCAAACATGTCGAGCTCGAAAACCGCAGCATCCAGCCCAAGCGGTTTGTCTTCGTTCTGTTGGAAAAATTCTCGATGCTGTCCTTTGCCTCGGCAGTGGAATGTCTGCGCATCGCAAACCGGATGAGCGGGCAAAAGCTCTATACCTGGGCGATACATGGTGAAGGCGGTGAAACCGTGACCTGTTCTGCCGAAACCACCTTTCAGCTGGATGGGGATCTGGTCGATCTGCAGCGCGATGACACCGTTCTTCTGTGCGCGGGCCTGGACGTGCAGGAGGTGAGCAGCAAGAAACTGCTGGCGTGGCTGCGCCGCGAGGCCCGAAAGGGGGTGATGATCGGGGGATTGTGCACCGGGTCCTATGCTCTGGCCAAGGCGGGGCTTTTGGATGGCAGGCGTGCGACCATCCACTGGGAGAACGCCGATAGTTTCACCGAGGAGTTCGAGGACGTCGAGCTGACAAAATCGGTCTTTGTGCTGGATGGCAATCGCCTGTCCACGGCCGGGGGGACGGCCTCTATCGACATGATCCTGAAACTGATCGCGGATGATCATGGCGAGGAACTGGCCAATGCGGTGGCGGATCAGCTGATCTATTCCTCGATCCGCACCGACCAGGACACCCAGCGCCTGTCGATCCCGACCCGCATCGGGGTGCGCCATCCGAAACTGTCGATGGTGATCCAGATGATGGAAGCCAATATCGAAGAACCGATCAGCCCCTCGATCCTGGCGCAGGACGTGGGCATGTCCACGCGCCAGCTGGAACGCCTGTTCCGCCGCTATCTGAACCGCAGTCCGAAACGCTATTACATGGAGCTGCGCCTGCAAAAGGCGCGTAACCTGTTGATGCAGACCGATATGAGCGTCATCAATGTGGCGCTTGCCTGTGGCTTTGCCTCGCCATCGCATTTCTCGAAATGCTACCGCGCCCATTATGACACTACCCCCTATCGGGAGCGTGGCAGCAAGGCGGTGCGGCTCTCTTAAGGACCGCTCTAGTCCCCGTTGGAGATGCGAAACAGCGCGCCCTCGGTTTCGGAGGCGAACCAGATGCTGCCGTCCGGTGCCTCCTGAATGTCACGGATCCGGCCCGTGAGATCGCTTTGAAGCCGCTCGACCTCCTGCAACGGGGTGCCCGACAGTCTTGAGATCATGTCGAATTTCAAGGAGGCGACAAAGAAGTCACCACGCCAGGCAGGCCACATCTTGCCGGAATAGATCATCATGCCGGACGGTGCGATGGAGGGATCCCAATACCACTGCGGCTGCTCCATCCCGTGCTTTTGGATGCCCTCGCCGATCTTGGCCCCGGAATAGTGCCGCCCATAGGCGATCACCGGCCAGCCATAGTTGGCGCCCTTGCGGATGAGGTTCACCTCATCGCCGCCCCGGGCGCCATGTTCGACCGTCCAGATCCGCCCCTGCCCGTCCCGCGCCATGCCTTGCGGGTTGCGGTGTCCCAGGGTCCAGATCTCGGGCCGGGCGCCTGGCGTGGATGCAAAGGGATTGTCGCTGGGAATGCTGCCATCCCGATAGATCCGCAAGACTTTCCCCTGGTGACTGGCGGGGTCCTGGGCGCTGGGCCGCTCGCCCCGGTCGCCGACAGTGATCAGCAGGCTGCCGTCGGCGGCCTCGACCACGCGGGAGCCAAAGTGCCGCCCGCCGGTCGCGCCAGCGGCGGCTTCGAACAGGATCTTCACTTGGGTGAGCCACTTGCCATCCGGGCTCAGGACTGCGCGCGCAAGCGCGGTATTGGCCCCCCGCCCCTGTGGCTTGGAAAAGGTCAGGAACAACGCCCGGCTTTGGGCGAAACCCTGCGGAATCATCACATCCAGCAACCCGCCTTGCCCCTGCGCAGCCACGCGCGGCAGGCCAGAAACCCTGGTGCGACGCCCGTTTTTCACCAGATACAGCGCGCCTTCGCGTTCTGTCACCAGCAGGCTGCCATCGGGCAAAAAGGCAAAGGCCCAAGGAATATCAAACCCTTCTGCCATCCGGCTGATCTGCAGCTTGCCCTGGCTGCTGGAAACGGATGTGGTTTGCGCAGCCTGCACGCCCAGGCTGAGCGCCAGCCCTGCAATAAGAGTGACCCAGAATAATCGCATTGCCATCTTCCCCTTTGCCTGGGAACACTGTAAACGCACGCCCCAATCAGGCCAAATCACGAAAAATGGGCCTGATCAGGAGGAGTATGACCCGAGGCTGCGTCTCAACCCAAGCGATGTCCAATTGGACTTCCCTTTTTGTCGCACCTTGCCTAGGGTCCAATGTGAACTGAAATGTTCCAACACGGGAGTTACACAATGAAAAAACTGATGACGGCCACCGCGGCTATCGCCCTGACCGCCGGCACCGCATTCGCGGATGGACATGGCAAGGAAATCAAGCTGGGCGTTCTGCTCGGCTTTACCGGCCCGATTGAATCGCTGACCGCTGCCATGGGCACCGGTGCAGAGATGGCAATGGATGAAGTCACCGCCTCCGGCAAGCTGCTGGGCGGCGCCAAAGTGACCTCGATCCGCGCAGACACCGGTTGTATCGACAACGGTCTGGCGGTTGCCAACGGTGAAAAACTGATCGCTGATGGCGTGAACGGCATCGTGGGCGGCGACTGCTCCGGTGTGACCGGCGCGATCCTGCAGAACGTCGCCATCCCGAACGGCATGGTGATGATCTCTCCCTCGGCGACCTCGCCGGGTCTGTCGACCATGGAAGACAACGATCTGTTCTTCCGCACCTCGCCGTCCGACGCGCGCGAAGGTCAGGTGATGGCGGAAATCCTGCAGGAGCGTGACATCAAGTCGATCGCCCTGACCTATACCAACAACGACTATGGCAAGGGTCTCGCCGACGCGATCAAGACCTCCTTCGAAGGCGTTGGCGGTGAAGTCACCATCGTGGCCGCCCACGAAGACGGCAAGGGCGACTACTCTGCCGAAGTCGCCTCGCTGGCCTCTGCCGGCGGCGACATCCTGGTGGTTGCGGGTTACCTTGATCAGGGTGGTCTCGGAATCATCCAATCGGCCCTGGACAGCGGCGCCTATGAAACCTTCGGCCTGCCCGGCGGCATGATCGGCGACAGCCTGCCCAAGAACGTCGGTTCGGATCTCGATGGCTCCTTCGGCCAGATCGCGGGTTCCGACTCCAAGGGTGCGGAAGTCTTCGCGGAACTGGCCAAGGCAAAGGGCTTTGACGGCACCTCGGCCTATGCGCCTGAATCCTATGACGCGGCGGCCCTGTTCCTGCTCGCCATGCAGGCGGCAGGTTCCAGCAACCCGGCTGACTACGGCGCCAAGATCATGGACGTCGCCAACGCCCCCGGTGAGCCGATCAACCCCGGTGAGCTGGGCAAGGCACTGGAAATCCTCGCCGCTGGCGGTGAGATCGACTACCAGGGTGCCACCGGCGTTGAGCTGATCGGCCCCGGTGAGAGCGCAGGCTCCTACCGCGAGATCGAAGTCAAGGACGGCGTGAACGCCACGGTGAAATTCCGCTAATCCTGACCCGGATACCCGAAACAACAGATCAGCCCGGCATCGTCCGGGCTGTTCCAAATTTAAAGACTGCTGATAAAAACCAAGCAGTTAGGGGATGAAATGATATGATCGTCGTCGAGGACTTGCACAAGCACTTCGGCGGGTTCCATGCGGTTGATGGCGCGTCGCTGGAAATCGCAAAGGGCTCCATAACCGGTTTGATCGGGCCAAATGGCGCGGGAAAAACCACTCTTTTCAACGTGATTGCGGGCGTTCTTGAACCCACCTCCGGGCGGGTCTCCATGGATGGTGAGGATATCACCGGCCTGCCCCCGCATGAGCTGTTCCACAAGGGATTGCTGCGCACCTTCCAGATCGCGCATGAGTTTTCCTCGATGACCTGCCGCGAGAACCTGATGATGGTGCCGGGCAACCAGTCGGGTGAGAGCCTGTGGAACACCTGGTTCGGACGCAAGCGCATTGCCGACGAGGAACGTGCCCTACGTGCCAAGGCCGATGAGGTGCTGGAGTTCCTGACCATCAGCCATATCGCGGATCTGAAGGCGGGCGAAGTCTCGGGCGGGCAGAAGAAGCTGCTGGAACTGGGCCGCACCATGATGGTGGATGCCAAGATCGTCTTCCTCGACGAGGTCGGCGCCGGCGTGAACCGGACCCTGCTTTACACCATCGCCGATGCGATCAAGCGCCTCAATGAGGAGCGCGGCTATACCTTCGTGGTCATCGAACACGACATGGAATTCATCGGCCGCCTTTGCGATCCGGTGATCTGCATGGCCGAGGGCAAGAAGCTGGCCGAAGGCACCCTGGATCAGATCAAGGCCAACGAACAGGTGATCGAAGCTTACCTGGGCACTGGACTGAAAAACAAAGATAAAATAGGGGCAGACGCATGAGCGGCAACCCGTATCAGGAGGATCGCGGCAACAAGGACGCCACGATCACCAACACCCATGGCGCGGGCACGATGCAGCCTGCCCACCGCAAGAGCGGACCCACGAAAAAGGTCGAGGGCGACAGCCCCTTCCTGATTGGCGATTGCATGACCGGCGGCTACGGCAAGGGGCCGGACATCCTGCATGATTGCACCATCGCCGTGAACCCGGGCGAGATCGCCGTGATCGTCGGGCCTAATGGCGCCGGCAAATCCACCGCGATGAAGGCCGTCTTTGGCATGCTGAACGTGCGCTCCGGCTCTGTACGTCTGGATGGCGAGGACATCACCCAGCTCACCCCGCAGGACCGCGTGGTCAAGGGGATGGGATTTGTGCCGCAGACCAGCAATATCTTCACCTCGATGACGGTGGAGGAAAACCTGGAAATGGGCGCCTTCATCCGCACCGATGATTTCTCGAACACGATGGAGCAGGTCTATCACCTCTTCCCGATCCTGAAGGAAAAGCGCAACCAGCCTGCGGGCGAATTGTCCGGCGGTCAGCGTCAGCAGGTGGCCGTGGGCCGCGCGCTGATGACCCAGCCCAAGGTCCTGATGCTGGACGAGCCTACAGCGGGCGTCTCGCCCATCGTCATGGACGAGCTGTTCGACCGCATTATCGAGGTCGCCCGCACCGGGCTGCCAATCCTGATGGTGGAACAGAACGCCAAACAAGCCCTTGAGATCGCGGACAAAGGTTATGTCCTGGTCCAGGGGCGCAACGCCTATACGGGCACCGGTCAGGAACTGCTGGCCGATCCCGAAGTGCGCAAATCCTTCCTGGGGGGCTGAGGCATGGAACTCCTGAACGCCCTAGTGGCCTTTACAAACTTCGTTGGCGTGCCCGCCATCGCCTATGGCAGCCAGCTTGCCATCGGCGCGCTGGGGGTGACGCTGGTCTACTCCGTGCTGCGGTTCTCGAACTTTGCCCATGGCGATACCATGGCCTTTGGCACCATGGTGACGATCCTGGTAACCTGGCTGTTTCAGGGCGCGGGGATCAGTTTCGGTCCGCTGCCCACCGCCCTTCTGGCGCTGCCCTTTGGTATCGCGGTCACCATGGGGCTGGTGCTGTTCACCGATCGGACCGTCTATCGGTTTTATCGTGAGCAGAAAGCCAAACCGGTTGTCTTTGTCATGGTCTCGCTTGGTGTGATGTTCATGATGAACGGCCTTGTCCGCTTCATCATCGGCCCCGGCGACCAGCGCTTTGCCGATGGCGAGCGGTTCATCATTTCGGCGCGCGATTTCAAGAAGATGACCGGACTTGATGAAGGGCTGGCGATCAAGACCAGCCAGGGCATCACCGTGGTGACAGCGATCATCGTTGTGGCACTGCTGTTCTGGTTCCTGAACAAGACCCGCACCGGCAAGTCCATGCGCGCCTATTCCGATAACGAGGATCTGGCGCTTCTGTCCGGCATCAACCCCGAACGGGTGGTGATGTACACTTGGCTGATCGTGGCAACGCTGGCGACCATTGCCGGGGTTCTGTACGGGCTGGACAAGTCCTTCAAACCCTTCACCTATTTCCAGCTTCTGCTGCCAATCTTTGCCTCCGCCATCGTCGGCGGCCTTGGCAGCCCCATCGGGGCGATCGCGGGCGGGTTCATCATCGCCTTTTCCGAAGTCACGATCACCTATGCTTGGAAGAAGGTGGCCACCTACGTGCTGCCTGAAACCATGGCGCCGGATGGTCTCGTGCAGCTTCTCAGCACGGATTACAAATTCGCGGTGTCCTTCGCGATCCTGATCATCGTCCTGTTGTTCAAACCCACGGGCATCTTCAAAGGAAAATCGGTATGAGCGATACAGTGAAACATTCCCTGCTGTTCGCCTTTGTCGGCCTTCTGATCCTGATGGAAGGGGCAACGAGTTTTGCGGGCATTTTCTCCGGTTCCTGGAACTCGGCGCTGGTGATCCTCAACATGGGGCTGATCTCGGCCATCATGGCGCTGGGTGTGAACCTGCAATGGGGCTTTGCCGGGCTGTTTAATGTGGGCATCATGGGCTTTACCGCCCTTGGTGGCCTTGCGGTGGTGCTGGTCTCCACCAGTCCGACGCCGGGTGCCTTTGCCGCAGGTGGCATGGGCATCCTGATGGCGCTTGTCATGGGGGCGCTGACGGTTGTGGGCGCGGTTGCGATCTACAAGTTCATGAAGCCCGGAATTGCGCGCACGCTGGTGCTGCTGGCGGTGCTGATCGCGGGCTTCTTCATCTACCGCGCCATCTTTGACCCCTCGGTCGAGGCGGTGGAGGCGATCAACCCCGCGCTGGAAGGCAACCTTGGCGGCCTTGGCCTGCCGGTATTGCTGGCCTGGCCTGCGGGCGGGCTGCTCGCTGCCGGTGCTGCCTGGCTGATCGGCAAGACGGCCCTGGGCCTGCGGTCTGATTACCTGGCGATTGCTACCCTCGGGATTGCCGAGATCATCATCTCGGTGCTGAAGAACGAGGACTGGCTGTCGCGCGGTGTGAAGAACGTGGTCGGCCTGCCCCGCCCGGTGCCTTACGAGGTGGATCTGCAGAACGATCCTTCCTTCGTGGAGCGCGCGGCGACCTTTGGTCTGGATCCGGTGGAAGGCTCCACGATCTTTGTGAAGCTTGGCTATTCGATCCTGTTCACCGTGGTGCTGCTGGCATTGTTGTGGATGGCGCAAATGGCGCTGAAAAGCCCCTGGGGCCGCATGATGCGTGCCATCCGCGACAATGAGGTCGCGGCCGAGGCCATGGGCAAGGACGTGACCCGCCGCCATCTGCAGATCTTCGTGCTGGGCTCCGCGATCTGCGGCCTGGCGGGCGCGATGATGACCACGCTGGACAGCCAGTTGACACCGGGCACCTACAACCCCTTGCGCTTCACCTTCCTGATCTGGGTGATGGTGATCGTCGGCGGCTCCGGCAACAACTTTGGCGCGGTGCTGGGCGGCATGCTGATCTGGTTCTTCTGGATCAAGGTCGAACCCATGGGAATCGAGCTGATCGAACTGCTGACCACCTTCATGGCCGATGACAACTGGCTGAAGGCCCACCTGATCGAGAACGCATCCCATATGCGCCTTTTGACCATGGGTCTGATCCTGCTCCTGGTGCTGAGGTTCAGCCCAAGGGGCCTGATACCCGAGAAGTAACCCCGAAACAAAAAAAAACGCCGCCCCAGGATCCGGGGCGGCGTTTTCCTTTGCAAGGATCGCGGTGTCTCAGCGTCCCTTGAACAGGCCGCCCAGGATCCCGCGCACGATGCGCCGCCCCGTGGTGCCTTTCAACTCCTTGATGACGGCCTCTTGCAGGGCCGAACCAAAGCTATCCTTGGGCTTGCCATAGCTGCGCGCGGAGGAGCGGCTGACCCGCCCGCCGGAATAGCGCCGCGCCGCATTGAATTCCCGTGCCATGGGGTTGGCGGCAACTTCGGCCTGCTCTTCGGCCTGTTCCGCCGCTTTCGCGGCAGCCTCGGCCCGCTGCGCCAGGATTTCATGGGCAGAGTGCCGGTCCAGCGGTTTGTCGTATTTTCCGGCCATATCAGAGGCCGCCAGGATCGCCTTGCGCTCTTCAGCCGTGATCGGCCCCAATTGCGATGATGGCGGACGGATCAGGGTGCGCTCCACTACGCCGGGCACGCCCTTCTTCTGCAGCATCGATGTGACCGCCTCGCCGACACCGACCTCGCGAATGGCGTCCTCGGTCGAGAACCGCGGATTCTCGCGATAGGTTTCGGCGGCCAGTTTCAGGTTCTTGCGGTCCCGCGCGGTAAAGGCGCGCAGGGCGTGCTGGATCCGGTTGCCAAGCTGGCCCAGGATGTCTTCGGGGATGTCGGCGGGATGCTGGGTGATGAAATAGACGCCAACCCCCTTGGAGCGGATCAGCCGAGCAACCTGTTCGACCTTGTCCACCAATGCCTTGGGGGCGTCGTCGAACAGCAGATGCGCCTCGTCAAAGAAGAAGACCAGTTTCGGCTTGTCGGGATCGCCCACCTCGGGCAGTTCCTCGAACAATTCGCTGAGCAGCCACAGGAGGAAGGTCGCATAGAGCCCCGGCGCCGCCATCAGCTTGTCCGCCGCCAGGATATTGACCATGCCCCGGCCATTTGCATCGCAACGCATCAAATCCGCCAGATCGAGCGCCGGTTCGCCAAACAGCTGCGCGCCGCCCTGATTTTCCAGCACCAGCAGGCGGCGCTGGATGGCGCCGATGGAGGCGGGGGATACATTGCCATAGCGCAAGGACAGCTCGGCGCGGTTCTCGCCGATCCAGACCAGCAGCGATTGCAGATCCTTCAGATCCAACAGCGGCAGGCCTTCCTCGTCGGACAGGCGGAAGGCGATATTGAGGATGCCCTCCTGTGCCTCGCTCAGCTCCAAGAGGCGCGACAGCAGGAGCGGGCCCATCTCGGCGACGGTGGTGCGCAGGGGGTGACCCTGCTGACCGTATGGATCCCAGAAGGTCACCGGGGTGTCATGATAGGAATAGCTGTCAAAACCGATCTTCTGTGCCCGGCTGGTAAAGGCCTCGTGCAACTTCTGGGCGGGGCTGCCGCTTTTGGCGAGACCGGAGAGATCCCCCTTCACATCCGACAGGATCACCGGAACCCCCGCATTGGAGAAGCCTTCTGCCAGGATCTGCAGCGTCACCGTCTTGCCGGTGCCGGTGGCGCCAGCGATCAGCCCGTGCCGGTTGGCATACTCCAGCGACAACTCCTGCGCCGTGCCGTAGTCCTCACCGCCGCCACCGAGAAAAATCCGATCTGTCATCCTGTCTGTCCTACCCCCTGTTGGCCGTTGTTCTGCTTCTGTACCGGCACAATGAATAATTAACCTTTAAACGGCATAGTATGAATTGCCCGTCCTCGCAAATACGGTTGTGGGGACGGTCATTTCCTCCCTGTCAGACTGGCCGTGCCGATGTGCACGGCCCTTTTTTTGTCAAAAGCCCCGGTAAAGATCGTAAAACGAGCACTAATCAGAATGTGGCGCTTTGTGTCACTTTTTTTGCCATTGCATGTTGACCACGGGCCGGGGCTTTCGTAACGTCCTTGGCAATAACTAAGTCGGCCAGTCCGACGGGGAGACAAAAATAAAGAAAGGGAACCCTCTAGGTTCCCTTTTTTTGCCTCTGTTTCCAAGGTCTTGACTATTGATCCAAGATACGGTGCATTTCCCCGCCGATGGCCTGATATTGACCTGACAGATGACCTGCATCGTGGTAGATCGGTGCACGGACGTCCTGATACGAAAGAGGCACTCATGATCAAGTCCCTGACCCCCTTTGCACTGGCCGCGATTGTTGCCACAACCGCGCCTTTGGCGGCACAGGAGACCGCGAACACCGCCAATTCGAGCGGCGAATCATCTGCGGATCAAATGCTGGATCTGGGCCAGCCGGTGGATGGCGGCGCGCCGCAAATCGGCGATCGCTACCTCAAGGAAGAGCATGGCGACTGGGATCTGGCCTGCATCAAGACCGAAGCGGAGACGGACCCCTGTTCGCTGCTGCAGATCCTGACCGATCCCAATGGCAACCCGATGGCCGAGGTATCCCTGTTCCGCATCGATCAGCAGGGCGGCCAGGCGGTTGCCGGTGCCACCGTTATCGTGCCTCTGGAAACCCTGCTGCCGTCGGCGCTGACCATCTCGGTCGATGGCGCGCCCGGCAAGCGGTACAACTACTCCTTCTGCAACCAACTGGGCTGCGTTGCGCAGATCGGCTTTACCCAGGGCGACATCGATGCCTTCAAGAAGGGAACCGAGGCGATCCTGTCCCTGCGCCCTGCCCCGGCACCGGATCAGCTGGTGGAAATGAAGATGTCCTTGGCGGGCTTCACCGCCGGCTATGACGTCGTGGATGTGGTGTCCCAGTAACCGCCACAAGGGTACCCGACGCGCGTAAGTCCGGCGTTCGGGAATAAGATAAAGGCCACCGCAGCAACAGCGCTGTCGGTGGCCTTTTTGTGCAAATCCGGACCTTTTGATCGTTGGCTTTCACAGCCAGGTCTTTCCCAGGGGCTTAGATCCGCTTCAACGCCAGGACGGCGTTCAATCCGCCAAAGGCGAAGGCATTGCTGAGCGCCACCTCAACCTCAACCTCGCGGGCCTCGTTCGGCACCACGTCGAGCGCGCACTCCGGGTCCGGCTCCTGGTAGCCGATGGTGGGAGCAATGACGCCATCGCGCAGGGCCATGATACAGGCGAGAAGCTCGACCGCGCCGGTGCCGCCGATCAGATGGCCATGCATGGATTTTGTCGACGAGATCATCAGCCGGTCCGCATGCGGGCCAAAGACATCGGCGACTGCCGCGCATTCAGTCTTGTCATTGGCCGCGGTGCCGGTGCCATGGGCGTTGATATAGCCAACCTTGTCTGCCGCAATCTGCGCGTCCTGCAGCGCCCCCGCGATGGCTCGCGCCGCCCCTTGTTTGCTGGGCATCACGATATCGGCCGCATCCGAGGACATGGCAAAGCCGATCACCTCGCAGAGGATCTCTGCGCCGCGCGCCCTGGCGTGGTCATAATCCTCGAAGACAAAGATCCCGGCGCCTTCGCCCTGCACCATGCCGTTGCGATTGGCGCTGAACGGGCGGCAGGCATCGCGCGACATGACCCGCAGCCCCTCCCAGGCCTTGACCCCGCCGAAACAGAGCATGGATTCCGAGCCGCCGGTGACCATGACCGGGGCCATGCCGCTGCGCACCATCTGAAACGCCTGCGCCATCGCATGGTTGGAGGAGGCACAGGCGGTGGAGACGGTGAAACTTGGCCCCTTGAGGTTGAACTCCATCGACACATGGCTGGCGGCCGCATTGTTCATCAGCTTTGGCACGACAAAGGGATGCACCCGGTTCTTGCCATCCTCGTAAACCGACCGGTAATTGTCATCCCAGGTCGAGACCCCACCGCCGGCGGTACCCAGGACAACGCCGGATTTCGCCGACAACTCGCCGTGAAATTCGATGCCGGACTGGCTGATCGCCTCCTTGGCGGCGGTCAGGGTGAACTGGGTGAAGCGGTCATAAAGGCTCATCTGCTGGCGATTGAACCGCCCCTCGGCCTCGAACCCGCGCACCTGGCCGCCGATCTTGATCGACAGCCGGTCCACATCGCGGAACTCCAACGGGCCGATGCCGCAGCGCCCTTCCTTCATGGCGTCCAGCGTCGCCGCGACCGAATGGCCAAGCGCGTTGATCGTGCCCGCGCCGGTTATGACTACACGTTTCATGATGCTCATCCTCGCCCGAGGTGACGACTCAGGCCGTTTCGGTGGTCAGTTTTTCGATACCGGCGATGATGGCTGCGACATTTGAAATGTCGAAATCGCTTTCTTCGGGCGCATTGGCGTTAAACGGCACGGTGATGTCGAATTCTTCCTCGATGGCGAAGATGCTTTCGACCAGGCCGAGGCTGTCGATACCAAGATCCTCCAGCGTGCTCTCAAGTGTCACATCGGACGGCTCCAGCACGGCCTGTTCTGCGATGATTGCGATGACCTTGTCCTGAATGCTCATGGCGGTTTCCTGATCCTTTAGGCTGGCGCAGATGTAGTGCCTGCGCGCTTATTTGAAAACTGCCTTCTTCAGCGCGTCTATATCGCGCATCAGCCGGGGCAGCCTGCGTTGTGCCTTATAGACTTCGGTATGTGTCTCCATTTTGACAGCCGGGTATCCCATCATGACGCGACCCGCGGGAACGTTGGACAGGATCTTGGTGCCGCCTCCGGCGATCACCCCGTCGCCAATGAAGATATTGTCGACCACACCGCATTGGCCGCCCAGGACCACATTGTTGCCAATCTCCACCGAGCCGGAAATGCCGACCTGCCCGCAAAGCAGACAGTCGCGCCCCACGCGGGTGTTGTGGCCAACGTGAACCAGGTTGTCGAGCTTGCTGCCATCGCCGATCACCGTGTCGCGGATGGTGCCGTTGTCGATGGTGCAGTTGGTGCCCAATTCCACGTCATCCCCGATGGTGACCGAGCCAAGCGAGTGGATGCGCAGCCAGCTTTGCGGTTTTGCATCGCCCTGATCGCCAAGCGTCTTGCGCGCGGTTTCGGCGCCAGAGACCTCGGGGGTGACATAGGAAAAGCCGTCACCGCCGATGCGGGCGCCGGGCTGGGCCCGGAAGCGCGCGCCAATGGTCACCCGTGCCCCGATCGAGACCATCTCACGCAGCTGCGCTGCGCCACCGATCACCACATCGGCGCCGATGTAGCAGTGCGGACCGATCACCGATCCCGCCCCGATCTGCGCCCGCGGACCGATCACCGCCAGGGGTCCAACGCTGACGCCCTCTCCCAGCTCTGCACTTGGATCGATGACCGCCGAGGGGTGGATACCTGATGGGAAGCCCTGCCCCAGATCCATCATGCTGGTCAGCCCCGCCATGGCCATGCGCGGCCGGGTGGCAAAGATCGCCGCCTTCAGTCCCATGGCGCGCCAATCCGCACCCTCCCACAGCAAAGCGGCCTCAGCCGTCCCCTGAGAGAGGTTTTCGGCGTATTTCGGGGCCGTCGCCAACGCCAGATCCTGCGGGCCTGCATCCTGCGGCTCCTTGGTGCTGGCGATCACGAGGGACTGATCGCCCTCACATTGCGCGCCAAGCGCCTCGGCAATCTGGCGGATCGTGTACATTTAGGGCCCTTCCTCACAACAGTTGGCGGCGGGCCCAGAGTTTAGCCTTGCACGCCCGGCAGGGCCACACCGGCCGCTTGCAGGGCGGCCCATACCTTGGCGTCACGTCCGTAGACGTCGCGGCGGAATTCGGCCCGTCCTTTGCCCGAGACATAAGCGGTCCGATAGATAATGTGAACAGGCACCTTCTGCTCCAGATCCACTTTGGTTTCCTTGCCGCTCTTCAGGATGCGGTGAAAGAAGGCCTTGGGGTCCTCGGTCTGACGGGCCAGTAGCGCATAGGCGAATTCGAAGGGTTGCGCCAGACGGATGCAGCCGTGGGAGTAGGCGCGCACCTCACGGGCGAAGAGGTTCTTATGCGGCGTGTCGTGCAGGTAAATGTTGTGCTTGTTGGGGAACATGAACTTCACCAAGCCCAGGGCATTGCGGCTGCTTGGCGGTTGCCGCATCGCAAAGGGAAAGCTGCGCGCGGTATATTGGGTGAAATCCGCCGCGCTGCGATCCACCACCCGGCCCCGGCTGTCGGTGATCTGGATGTGGCTGACCGCATTCGGATTGTTCTTCAGTTTCGGCAGATATTCCTTGGTGATGATCGAACGCGGCACGTGCCAGCTGGGATTGATGACCATATGTTCCATAATATCGGAGAACTCAGGCGATCTGCGGTCGTGCTGGTTCTTGCCGATGACCGAACGGGTTTCAAACGTGACATCGCCGCGATCGATGATCTTGGCGGTGAAATCGGTCTGGTTCACAAGGATATGGCGATCGCCCCGCTCAGGGGTGAGCCAGCGTTCCCGCTCCATCGCCACGATCACCGACTTAAGCCGCGCAGACGCAGGGACGTTGATCTCGGCGATGGTGCCCTTGCCGGCCACGCCATCGGCTTCCAGCCCGTGATCGGATTGGAAGCGCTGAACCGCTTGCTGGATCGAGGTGTCGTAGTCTGCCGTGGCGCTGCGCTCTAGATAGCCCATGGTCATTAGGCGATTGCGCAGGGCGACCACTCTGGGGCCGCTGTCACCGGGTTCCAGCTTGGCGCTTGGCACGGTTTCGCCCCAACCACCGCTGGCGACCAGCTGTTCCAGACGCAGCTTCTCGCGCATCAGGGCGCGATACTGCGATGATGCCGGAACCAATGCCCGCATATAGGCCATCGGCTGGGTGTCACGGATGCCTGTCAGATAGTCCACCGCGTCGGTCTGGTGCTTCTTGCGCACGATCCCGTCGTCGATCGACTGCGGGTTCAGAAGGCCGGTCTGCAGATCCGTCGCATACTCGACAAAGGCGCGGCTCAGGGCCGCCTCGACCTCGCCCAGATCGCGTACGGTGCGGGCATTGCGCATCTGCTCAATCAGCCCGGTCGCCAGCGACGAACGGTCCGGCAACCCGTGGGCCGAGGCCTCCTCCAAGGCGCGCAACAAGGCAGCGCGGCGCAGCTGGGAGGCCTGATCGCTGCCGGTCCAGATCGGCTCATAGCCGTTTTCACGGTAGAACTGCGCAACCGCGTCATTGGCCGAGGCATGGGCGGCAACCGCCTGCTTGAAGGCTGTCACCTTGGCGGTGGCAGGGGTGGGGGTCAGGGCCAGACCGGCACCGCACAGGGCCAGCGCCAGGACGCTGGAGCGCAGGGCCGACGGAAGGTTCTGATAAAAAGCAGCTTTCATCTGTTCAATATTCCCCCAAAAAACGCTGGATACTCATGGTGACCTACACGACGTGAAATTCTGGTAAAAAATCCCGCCGCGCCTGTCTATTCACATTTCGTAAACCATTAACTGAGACCCTATTTGTGGTGCTTCCAGGCCTCATGACCAGAGCAAAGCACGGGTTTCGGCGGGGAAAACAGAGAGCAACGTCCCCTTTTGCGCAAAAAATTGCCGAAAAACCGATGCAAAATGAGACTGGACCAATCGAATCTTGGATCGTGATTCCCCGTGTGGCATATCTCCCGCGTGTTGGAAAACACGGCCAGCCCGTAACATCGGGCATAGGCAGGCTAATAATCGTTCGGGATGGCGACTAAAAAATGGCAGAACTACAAAATGCGGGGCTTACCCGTCGGGCACTTCTAGGCGCATTCGCGGCAACCGCCGTCACTGCGGCGCCAACCTTCTCCAATGCAGCAGGATTCCTTCGGGGCGGTGGCGATATCCGCCGCATTCGGATGTATTCAGGTCGGACCGGTGAGCGGATCGACATGGTCTATTGGATCGAGGGAAAGTACATCAAGGACGCAGTGCGCGAGGTGAACCACTTCATGCGCGACTGGCGGACGGATGATGTGAAAGAGATCGATCTGCGCACCATCGATATCATGGCGGCCGCGCATAACCTGCTGGATGTCAGTGAACCCTATATGCTGTTGTCCGGCTATCGCAGCCCCAAGACCAATGCCATGCTGCGCAGCCGCTCGCGCGGTGTAGCGAAGAATTCCCTGCATATGCGGGGCCAGGCTGCCGATCTGCGGCTGGCGTCGCGTTCCGTTTCGCAGATGGCCAAGGCGGCCATGGCCTGCCGTGCAGGCGGGGTTGGTAAATACTACCGCTCCAACTTCGTGCACATGGATTGTGGCGTCGTGCGCGACTGGAACGGTTGAGCCCAGCTCCACCCCAATCCTTAATCAGACTTCCATTTGCAGACGGCGCCTTTTCAGGCGTCGTTTTTGATTTCGGGGCATCGTTTCCAGCACCACCTGCCAGCGCTCGCAGCTTCACAGCCATGCCGAACCCTTGGGCCGAACCCATGGAATGTCAGGCCCTTGGCGGGATCTTTGACGCGCTTGGATATGTGGGAAATGGCGCACCTGAGAGGATTCGAACCTCTGGCCTCTGCCTTCGGAGGGCAGCGCTCTATCCAGCTGAGCTACAGGTGCCTGTCTGCCCGGCGGTATACCTGCGGCGCACAGGCGCTGCAATGACAAAGTTGCATCGGCCTCCGTTTCAATCTGCTCCACCAGGGCAGAGCCCCGCGCGCCGCAATTCCGCCCCGCCCCGCACGCGATATCACGCGAAATCGGCTTGCGGCGCTTGGGGGGCAATGCTAACCAGCATTTGCAGGCGGGTGTAGCTCAATGGTAGAGCAGCAGCTTCCCAAGCTGACGACGAGGGTTCGATTCCCTTCACCCGCTCCAGGCCGCCCCGACATCCCCTGAACTTTGAAAAGTCACCGCCTGCCGTGCCGCGCCCCGGGTAGAATTGTCACCTTGCCGAAATTCATATTGAAATAGCCGCGGGGCATGGCTACTCCGGCAGCATGACCCTAAGATATCTCACGCCGCTGCCCCCTGAAGAGCAACTGGCAGCCGGGCTGTCAGCCCCCTGCCCGCTTGCCGTGGCGGATCGGGTGCGGTTTTCCGAGCTGGACATGCTGCGCCATGTGAACAACAAGGCCTATCTTGGCTGGTTTGAAACCACACGCGTCACCTATTTTGAACAGTTCTGCCTGTCGCACTTTGCAGGGATGCCCGAGCCACGCACCGTTATGCGCAATGCAAACGTGCATTATGTCAAAGAGATGCTTCAGGACGAAAGCTATGTCACCACGGCGCGGGTGATCTCGTTCCGGCGCACCTCCTATGTGATGGAACAGCTGATCTACTCCGGCGATCTGCGCGCGCGGCTGGAGGCGGTCATGGTCCTGCGCACGCCCGATGGCAGCCAGGGCTATCCGATCCCCGACAGCCTGCTGCAGCAATTCCGGGATCTGGACGGGGCCGAAGACCTGAGCCGGGATTGAGCGCGCCGGTCAGGGCGCCCAATGCACCTCGGCACCGCTGAGAACGGCCTGTATCGGCGCCTCTTCCGGCGGCAGCGACAAGGCGCGCTCCAGCGCCTCTCTCTTGGCAGCGCCAAAGATCACCAGATGCTTGCAGAGCGCCCCGTTCAGAGCCGCTGCTGTGAGGCTGACGCGGGCCTCGGGCTGGCTTTCGGGGCGCAGCACCGCCAGGGGCGTCGCATCCCGGGCCAGGGCCGCCTCCAGCCCGGCAACACCGGGAAACAGAGAGGCGGTGTGCATGTCCTCTCCCATGCCCAAAAGCACAACGGAGAGAGGGAGTTCCGGGATGATCAGCGCCTCGGCTTCCGCCAACACCTCTTCCGGGGGACGGCCCGGCACGTAGAACGGCAGGAACCGGGCCGCGGCGGCTGGCCCGGTCAACAGACGGTTCCGGATCAGCCGCGCATTGGAGCGGTCACTGTCCGAGGGCACCCAGCGTTCATCGCTGGCCATCACATGCACGCGGTCCCAATCCAAAGCGGCGGCGCAGAGATCGTCGAAAATCGGCCCCGGCGTGGTCCCGCCCGCCACCGCCAGCGAGGCGCTGTCGTGATGTAATAGATGCGTCTCCAGATCCTCGGCGATGCGTTTTGCAACATCGATGGCAAGAATCTCCTGATCGGGATAGTCGATGATATTCATGGGTTTATCCCTCTCCATTCACGTCGATCGCGGCGCATCAGCAGATCTGCGTCGCCGGGGCCCGTGCTGCCGGTGTCATAGGGTTTGGGAACGTCACCCCGCGCCTGCCAGCCCGCGATGATCGGATCCGTCCAGGCCCAGGCGGCGGTGACCTCATCGCCGCGCATGAACAGGGTCTGGTTGCCACGGATCATATCGGTGATCAGGCGCTCATAGGCATCGGGCGGGTTCTGGCCGTCGGCGCCAAGCGCGGTGGCAAAGCTCATGTCCAGTGGCACATCGATCAACCGCATGCCGCCGGGACCGGGCTCCTTGATGGTCACGCTGAGGGTGATGCCCTCATTGGGTTGCAGGCGGATTTTCAGGTGGTTGGCATGGCGTCCGGCGGACTCTCCGAAAATCGAATGGGGCGCATCCTTGAACAACACATTGATCACCGAGGACCGCGCGGCCAGCCGTTTCCCGGTGCGCAGGTAAAAGGGGGTGCCCGCCCACCGCCAGTTGCTGATATGGGCCTTGAAGGCGATGTAACTTTCGGTGGTAGAGCGCGGATTTCCAACGGTTTCCCGGTAATTGGTGTCCGCCCTGTCATCCCCTGGCGCCTTTGAGTATTGACCGCGCACGATATGATGTGGCTCCAGCGGCTCCAGCGCGCGGATCACCTTCAGCTTTTCGTCGCGCACCGCGTCCGGATCGAATTTGGCGGGCGGCTCCATAGCAATCAGGCACAGAAGCTGCATCAGGTGGTTCTGCATCATGTCCCGCATCGCACCGGCGCGGTCGTAATAATCTTCACGCCCGGCCACGCCGACGGTTTCTGCGACGGTGATCTGGATGTGATCCACGTATTGGCTGTTCCACAGCGGTTCGAACAACATGTTACCGAAGCGGATCGCCATCAGGTTCTGCACCGTCTCCTTGCCCAGGTAATGATCGATCCGGAATATCTGGTTTTCTGAGAAATAGCCCGCCAGCGTCGCGTTCAGTGCCCGCGCCGAGGCCAGATCATGACCAAAGGGTTTTTCCACCACGATCCGGCTTTCCGCGTCTGACAGCCCGTGGGCCTGCAGGCGCTCGGCCAGGGGGCCGAACAGAGAGGGTGCAACGGAAAAGTAGAACACCCGGATCGGTTTTTCTGACCGCGCCTTGATCTGCCCCGCCAGATACTCCCAGCCGCGATCCTCATTTGCATCGAGCGACACATAGCTGACGCGGCTCAGGAAGTCGGGCATGGCACTGGCATCCGGGCCATGGTCGGTCAGCGTGCTGGTGATCGCCTCGGCCACGAAGGCGCGATAGTCGTCATCGCTCATGTCACTGCGGGCGGCACCGATGATACGGGCGTCATCCGGGAAGTGACCGCCGCAGAACCGGCGATAAAGAGCCGGGAGAATCTTCCGCTGGGCCAGATCGCCGGTGCCGCCAAAGATCACCAGATCGAAAGGGTCGACCGGAATCACACGAGGGGACATGACCTGTTCCAATTTCCTGTGCCAAGCGGCTGATCATGCGGGAATTTCATCTTCACATCCACGTCAATATGACCACTGGCGGCTTTCACTTTTGCGGCAGTATAGGCTAGCCTTTGGTGAAAGGAACGGCCCATAAGGACATTCACGTGAAAGATCTGCCTCAGCCCGCTGCCAATCTAGGCAAATTTCAAGACAGTCTGGTGACGGCCGACGGTAGTGACCGGGCCACTGTGGCGTTGAGCCGACCCGAAACCCTGTGGTTCAACACCGGTACCCTTTGCAACATTGAATGTGCGAATTGCTATATCCTCAGCTCTCCCCGCAATGATGCGCTGGTCTATCTGAGCACCAAAGAGGTGGAACCCTATCTGGACCAGATCGAGGCCCAAGGCTGGCCGATCCGGGAAATCGGCTTCACCGGCGGTGAGCCCTTCATGAACCCTGATATGTGCGCGATGACCGAGGCTGCCCTTCTGCGCGGCTATGAGGTCTTGATCCTCACCAACGCCATGCGCCCGATGATGCGCAAATCCGTGCGGCGCGATCTGTTGCGGCTGAACCAGGCCTTTCCCGGCAAGATGACCCTACGCGTGTCGCTGGATCACCACACTGGCCCGATTCACGATGCAGAGCGCGGAGCGGGCAGTTTCGCCAAGACGCTGGAGGGCATGGGCTGGCTGCGCGACAATGGGTTTCAGATGGCGGTTGCCGGCCGGATCACCTTTGCCGAAAGCGAGGCCGAGGCGCGCAGCGGTTTTGCCGATCTCTTTGCCGCGCATGGGTTTGCGGTGGATGCGGCAAACCCCGGTCAGACTGTGCTGTTTCCGGAAATGGATGAAAGCGTCGAAGTGCCTGAAATCACCACCGCGTGCTGGGGGATCCTGAACAAATCCCCGGATGATGTCATGTGCGCCTCCTCGCGCATGGTGGTAAAGCGCAAAGGGGCCGCTGGGCCCGTGGTTCTGGCCTGCACCCTGTTGCCCTATGCGCCCGAGTTCGAACTGGGTGCGACATTGGCTGCAGCCGAGCGCCCGGTGGCCCTGAACCACCCTCATTGCGCCAAGTTCTGCGTCCTTGGCGGGGCAAGCTGTTCGGCTTAACCCCCTTCAGTGAATGCGAAATTCACCGGTCACATGGCGCCATTCCCCCGCGCTGATCATCTTGCGATGGGTAAAGCGGACCGAATGCAGCGGTCCGTCTATTTCCCGGTGCCAGAATTCGATGAATTTGAACATGCGATCATGGTCGGGTGCCAGATCGTAGTCCTGCCAGATAAAGGTGTTCAGAACATGCGGATGGTCTGGCATGTGATAGCAGAATTCCGCGGTGGTGAGCCCGTAGCCCTTGAGCATGAGTTCGGTTTCACGCGTCTCCATCTGTGGCCTCCTTTGTGAAGCCCCCCAACAGGAATCCTAGGCCGACAAAGGTTAACAGTCCCCAAAGGCGGAGGCAGCGGCATGGCGCGGGCTCACCTTGCTTGCGCCCCACATGGGGTGTCTGATAGGGTGTCCTGACACAAGACAGACCCCTACCACAGAACGGGCAGCAAACGTGAGCGATACGCCGGAAACTCCTGAAAATATGGATGAAACCCCACCGTCAAAGCCAGCCTACGATGGCCCGACGGTATCCATCGAATCCGAGATGCGCACCTCCTATCTGGACTATGCCATGTCGGTCATCGTCAGCCGGGCCATTCCGGACCTGCGCGACGGTCTGAAACC
The DNA here is from genome assembly GCF_028890025.1 of Phaeobacter sp. PT47_59. NCBI lineage: Bacteria > Pseudomonadati > Pseudomonadota > Alphaproteobacteria > Rhodobacterales > Roseobacteraceae > Phaeobacter > Phaeobacter sp. PT47_59. The sequence goes on along the minus strand of NZ_JARCJL010000012.1, from coordinate 50,899 downwards.
GGTCCATCGGCGCATCCTCTACGCGATGCACGAGACTGGAAATACTCACGAAAAGGCCTATCGCAAGTCGGCCCGTCCGGTGGGCGATGTCATGGGTAAATACCACCCCCATGGGGACAGCGCGATCTATGACGCTCTTGTGCGCATGGCACAGGATTTCTCCATGTCTCTGCCGCTGCTCGATGGCCAGGGCAACTTCGGCTCCATGGATGGCGATAACCCCGCTGCCATGCGCTACACCGAGGTGCGCATGGACAAGCCGGCCGCCTTCATGCTCTCAGATATCGACAAGGAAACCGTCGATTTCCAGGACAACTACGATGGCAAGGACCAGGAACCGACGGTGCTGCCAGCCCGGTTCCCGAACATGCTGGTCAATGGCGCCGGCGGTATCGCCGTGGGCATGGCGACCAATATCCCGCCGCATAACTTGGGCGAAGTGATCGATGCGACGCTCGCGCTGATCGAGGAACCGGATCTCACCAGCGAACAGCTGATCGACTATGTGCCGGGGCCGGACTTTCCCACCGGCGGTGTGATGCTGGGCCGCTCTGGCGCGCGCAAGGCCTATCTGGAGGGGCGCGGCAGCGTCATCATCCGCGCCAAGACCCGCGTGGAGGAGATCAGGAAAGACCGCTATGCCATTGTCGTGGATGAGATTCCCTATCAGGTGAACAAGGCCTCGATGATCGAGAAGATCGCCGAACAGGTACGCGACAAGAAGATCGAAGGCGTGGCCCATGTGCAGGATGAATCGGACCGTAACGGGGTGCGTGTCGTTGTCGAGCTGAAGCGCGACGCCACCGCCGAGGTGGTGCTGAACCAGCTGTATCGCTTCACGCCGATGCAGACGCATTTTGGCTGCAACATGCTGGCGCTGAATGGCGGCCGCCCCGAACAGCTGACCCTGCGCCGGTTCCTGACCTCCTTCATCGACTTCCGCGAAGATGTGGTGGCGCGCCGTACCGCCTACCTTTTGCGCAAGGCGCGCGAGCGCAGCCATATCCTCTGCGGTCTGGCGGTTGCCGTGTCCAACGTGGATGAAATCGTTGCCACCATCCGCTCGTCAGCAGATGCGGCAGAGGCCCGCGAAAAGCTGATGACGCGGCGCTGGCCCGCGATGGAGATTGCCGATTACATCCGCCTGATCGACGATCCGACCCACACGATGAACGAGGACGGCACCTATAACCTGTCGGAAACCCAGGCCCGCGCGATCCTTGAACTGCGCCTGCAGCGCCTGACCCAGATCGGCGTCAAGGAAGTCACCGACGAACTTGAAGATCTGGCAGCCAAGATCAAGGAATACCTGGAAATTCTTGGTTCTCGTGAACGTATCATGGGCATCATCGCAGATGAACTGCGCGAGGTCCGCGACAATTTCGCCGTGCCGCGCCGGACCGAGATCGTCGACTGGTCCGGTGACATGGATGACGAGGACCTGATCGAACGCGAGGACATGGTGGTGACCGTGACCTCGGGCGGCTACATCAAGCGCACGCCGCTGGCCGATTTCCGCGCCCAGAAACGCGGTGGCAAGGGGCTCTCGGGCATGCAGACCAAGGAAGAGGATGTGGTCACCACCCTCTTTGTGGCCAATACCCATACGCAGCTCTTGTTCTTCACCACCGATGGCATGGTCTACAAGCTGAAGACCTGGCGCCTGCCACAGGGGGGGCGTACCTCCAAGGGCAAGGCGATCGTCAATATCCTGCCGATCCCCACGGGCGTGTCGATTGCCGCCATCATGCCGGTGGACCGGGACGAGGATGAATGGGCCGACCTGCAGATCATGTTCGCGACCTCTGCTGGAACGGTGCGTCGTAACCGCCTGTCGGACTTCACGAATGTGATGCGAAACGGAAAGATCGCGATGAAGTTCGAGGACGACAACGCCGACACCAAGCTGATCAACGCCCGGATCTGTTCCGAGGATGACGATATCATGCTGGTCACCAATACGGGCCGCGCGATCCGCTTCCCATCGACCGAGGTGCGCGTCTTCAACAGCCGCAATTCGGTTGGGGTGCGCGGCATCAAGCTGAACGAGGGCGACGAGGTCGTCTCGATGTCGGTGATCCGCCATTCGAAATACACGCCGGAACAGCGCACCGCCTATCTCAAGATGCGCCGCGCCATGGCCGGGATTGCCGATGATGCCGAGGCGTCGGATGAGGATGTGGTGGCGGATCCCAACTTCTCGACCGAGCTTTATGCCGAGATGTCGGCGTCCGAGAACCTGATCCTGACCATCACCAAGGGCGGCCAGGGCAAGCTCAGCTCCAGCCATGATTACCCGGTACGTGGGCGCGGTGGCATGGGTGTCACCGCCATGGACAAGGGTATGCGCGGCGGTGAACTGGTGGCCTCCTTCCCGGTTGAACTGGAAGATCAGATCATGCTGGCGACCTCCAAGGGGCAGTCGATCCGGGTGCCAGTCGAAGGCATTTCCTTCCGCTCCCGCTCGGCAGGTGGCGTGCGCGTCTTCAACACCGGCAAGGGCGAAGAGGTGGTTTCGGTCGCCTGGATTGCCGACAGCGGCGACGAGGAAGAAGGCGAGGCCAGCGAAGGCTGATCTGGCTCTGTTCCGTGAACGAAACTCAGGAAATGCCGTCCCAAACCGGGGCGGCATTTCTCTTTACCAAAGACTAAACAATTTCCCCTAGGCTCCTGCGCAAACGATTGTCTTTACGGGAGGGAGCGCCCGATGAACCTTTATCATTGCTATATCGACCTGCAGCACGAGGCCAAGGCCCTGGCGTTTTCAAGCGCGGTGGACCAGTGGATGTCATATCTGAAGGAGCGCAAGGTGATCAAAGGCTGGCGCCTGCTGCGCCGCAAGCTGAACCTTGCCAGCGACTCCTGCCGGGATTTCCTGCTGGAGATCGAATTCGAGAATATGACCCAGCTGGATCAAGCCTTTCGCGTGCTTGGCGAAAAGGACGAAGAGATCGAGAAGCTATATGCCAACGTCTCGGCGCTGGTGGCCCATTCGGATTTCGGGCTGTACCGCCCCTTCCCCGATCCGGAACGCGCCGAACGCATGGCGCTGATCTGAGCGGATCGCAATCGGAACAGGAACAAGGCCGGGCGGTATGCCCGGCCTTTTCCGTTACAGGTCGTAGAGGTCAGCGAACTTCCGGTCCAGATAGGCCAAAAGCGGCGCATGATCCGGAGCCATGCCGGCGGCCTGTGCAATCGTGTCGCGCGGGCTGCGCAAACCGCCGTGCTGTTGCAGGTTTTCGCCCAGCCATCCGGTAGCCGCCGAGGTGTCACCCCGGGCAAGCTGGTCATCCAGATCCGGCACATCCCGACGCAGCGCTTCGTGCAGGCAGCCGGCATAGACATTGCCCAGGGAATAGGTCGGGAAATAGCCAAACAGGCCCACGGACCAATGCACGTCCTGAAGGCAGCCGTTGGAGGGCTTGTCCACCGCATAGCCGAAGTCCGCCTTGAAACGATCATTCCAGGCCGCCTCCAGGTCAGAGACCTCCAGATCGCCTTGCATCAATGCCCGTTCCAGATCGAAACGCAGCATCACGTGCAGGTTATATTGCAGCTCGTCCGCTTCGGTCCGGATGTATCCGTTGTGAACCTTGTTCACCGCCGCGTAGAAGGCATCGGCATCGGCAATCCCGAAATCACCAAAGCTGTCTTTCATCTGCTCGAACAGCCAGCCGGTGAAGGCACGGCTGCGGCCCAGCTGGTTCTCATAGATCCGGCTTTGGCTTTCATGCACCCCCATCGACACGCCCCGGCCCAGTGGCGTCAGCAGGTAATCGCGGCTGATGTTCTGCTCATAGGCGGCGTGGCCGACCTCGTGGATGGTGGAGTAGAAGCAGTTGAAGGGGTCGCTTTCGCTGGTGCGCGTGGTGATCCGCACGTCCAACCCCGAGCCAGAGCTGAACGGGTGCACCGCCTTGTCCACGCGCCCATGCGCCATGTCATAGCCAAAGGCGCGCGCCAGTTTGCGGGCCAGTTTCATCTGCTTGGATTCGTCAAAGCTGCCGTCCAACCCCTTGGGCGCCGGACGGTCGAGAACGCGGGCGCGCAGATCAACCAGCGCCGGGCGCATCGCGTCAAAGATCGCGGCAATCTCGGCCGCAGTCGTTCCATGCTCGTAATCGGCGACCAGCGCGTCATAGAGATCCCCCCCGGCTGCCAGCGCCTGGCCCTCTTGCCGCTTCAGGGCAACGACCTCTTCCAGGACCGGAACAAAGGCGGCGACGTCTTCATCGGCGCGGGCCTGTGCCCATTTTCCTTGCGCTTCAGAGGTGACCTGCGCCAGTTTCTTGGCCAGATCGGCCGGAACCTTCACGGCGCGCTCATAGCTGCGGCGGATTTCCCGCAGGTGCGCTGCACCGACCTCGTCCGGGGCTTCGGCGGCCTCCAGCCAGGCTCCGACTTCGGGCGCACTGCGGCGGGCGTGCAGAACCGCCTCAAGCGCGGCCATCTCGGCACCGCGCTGGCTGGTGGCGCCGCGCGGCATCACGGTTTCCTGATCCCAGCCCAGGCGGCCGGAAATCAGCCCCAGCGCCTGGGTGTCGCGCTCATAGGCCATCAATTGATCGAATGCGGTCATGGGCTCAAACGTCCTTGATCGAGGTTGCAATGGGATAGGCCGCCAGGAAGCGCGCCCGCAGGATCAACACCCAGAGGATCACAGCCATGACCTGGTGCAGGATCGCCGCCTGCCAGGGGGCGGCGTAGATCACGGTAACGATGCCCAGAAGGATCTGCACCGACAGGGCTGCAAAGACCGCATTGAAGGCAAACCGGGTGTGGCCATGGGCGCTCTTGCGGCCCCGCAGCCAGACAACCACGCCAAAGGCAAACAGGAGATAGCCGCAGATCCGGTGGATAAACTGTACAAGGCCCGGATTTTCAAAGAAGTTCTTCCAGAACGGCTCGATCATAAACGGGTTCGGCGGGATCACTTGCCCGCCCATCAAGGGCCAGTCGGTGTAAGAGCGGCCGGCATCGATGCCTGCCACCAGCGCGCCCAGCAGGATTTGCAGCCCTGCAAAATGCAACAGCCCGGTCGAGAGACCAAAAAGCTTGGCCTCCTTGGCGCGGCGGGCCTGCATCAGCTCGCGCTCTTCCCGCGCCAGCAGGAAGGCATACCAGGCGATATAGCCCAGGATCACAAAGGCCAGCCCCAGGTGGGTGGCCAGCCGGTAGGAGGCAACCGTCGTCACGCCCTCGCCCTGGGTCACGCCCGAGGCCACCATCCACCAGCCAATCGCGCCCTGAACACCGCCAAGGGCGCCGGGCAGGATCAGGCGCCCGGTCCAGCCCGTGGGGATCTTGCGCGCCAGAAGGAAGCCGAAGAAACCGCTGGCCCAGACCAGGCCAATCACCCGGCCCAGCTGGCGATGCCCCCATTCCCACCAGTAGATCTGTTTGAAATCAGGCAGGTCCATCCACTGGTTGTGCAGCCGCCACTGGTCGATCTGCTTGTATTTCTCGAATTCCGCCTGCCAGTCGGCCTCGCTCAGCGGCGGAATGGCACCGGTCACCGGGCGCCATTCGGTGATCGACAGGCCGGAATCCGTAAGCCGGGTCAGCCCGCCCACGGCAATCATCGCCATCACAAGCACAAAGAGCAGCATCAACCAGAGCCGGATCGCCCGGCGTGCACCGCCCCTGCCCCGGTCGATTGCACCCGGCTGCGCGGCCTGTTGTACCGGCTGCGCTTCACTCACCTCTTCGAAGATATTGCGCTTGCTGCTCATGCTCGTCTCTCTTGGTTGCGGGTCTCGCTTGCGGGCGAGATATAGATCATCGCAAGGCCCCGGTCAGGGGTCATTCGCCATTTTTCTTCCAGCGGACCATCTGCCGCATGATCCCGTGCAGCATCTGTACATCGGCCCGGGTCAGGCGCATGCGGCTAAAGAGGTTGCGGAACACGACCTTCATGCCCGGTGCCTTTTCCGGCGGGAAGAAATAGCCGGCCTCATTCAGGCGCTCTTCATAGTGTTTCACCAGCGCCTCGACTTCCACGCCCGTGGCCCAGTCGGATTTGCCGATTTCAAAGTTTTCATGCTGGATCTCATCGGCCTGACGGCGCCATTCATAAGCGGTCAATAGCACACATTGCCCAAGGTTCAGCGAGGGGAACTCGGGGTTCACTGGCACCGTGATGATGGCATTGGCCTTGGCGATATCGTCATTCTCAAGGCCCGCCCGCTCGGGGCCGAACATCACCGCCACCTTTTCGCCGCTCCGGATTTTCTCCAGCGCCAATTTCATCGCTGCTTCAGGGCTGTAGACGGGTTTGGTGAGCTCACGCGGCCGCGCCGTGGTGGCAAAGACAAAGGAGCAATCCTCAAGCGCGCCGGGCACATCGGGTGCCAGCTGCGCCTCATCCAGCAGCCTGCCCGCGCCCGAGGCCATGGCCACCGATTTCGGGTTCGGCCAGCCATCGCGCGGCGCCACGATCCGCATCCGGTCCAGGCCGAAATTCCACATGGCGCGGGCGGCGGCACCGATGTTTTCCCCCATCTGCGGGCGGACCAGAACAAAGGCGGGCTGAGGGGTCTCGCTGGGCATGTCTTTCTCCGTTGCGCCCCGGGGGCAATTTTAGGCGATTTTCCCTGCTCTAATGGCAGGGCGCGGGAACGGCAAGGCTTGCCAGGGCGGCAACGAAAGCGCCGCCTGCATGCCGGATCCTTGCGTCCGGCGTAAGATGCGTTAAACACCTGCCATGAAAGAACAGGAGCGCCCCGTCATGGATACCGCCGCGGATACAGTAGAAACACCTCAGATCTATCTGATTTCGCCGCCAAGTTTTGAGCTGGGCCGGTTCCCCGATCAATTGGCGAAAGTGCTCGACAGCGTCGAGATCGCCTGTGTGCGCCTCGATATGGCCAGCCGTGATGAAGATACGCTCAGCCGTGCCGGGGATGCCCTGCGTGAGGTGTGCCATGCCCGCGACGTGGCCATCGTGATCTCGGATCATCAGATCCTGGCGGAACGCTTGGGTCTGGACGGTGTGCACCTGAGCGATGCCTCGAAATCGGTGCGCAGCGCCCGCAAGGCACTTGGCGCAGACGCCATCGTCGGCAGTTTCTGCGGTGCCTCGCGCCATGACGGCATGTCGGCCGGTGAGGCCGGCGCCGATTACGTCAGCTTTGGCCCGGTGGGCACCTCCGGCCTGGGCGATGGCGCCCAGCCCGAGCTGGACCTGTTCCAGTGGTGGTCCGAGATGATCGAGGTGCCGGTGGTGGCCGAGGGCGGCCTGACCGAAGAGCTGATCACCCGCTTCGCCCCCTTTACCGATTTCTTCGGCATCGGGGACGAGATCTGGCGCAGCGACGATCCCGCCGCAACCCTCCAATCCTTTCTCAAGGCGATGGGCTAAGAGCCCAGCCGGCAAAGGTTTGTCCTCTTTGGTAAAAGGCGCGTGATACCGCTTGCGAGGGGCGGCAAAAGGCGGCAAGACGAAGGAATGACGTCACATTCTTCTTCACAGCCCCTGCAGCAAGACCCGGCGCAGGTGCTCTGTATCGGGTCGGTTCTCTGGGACATCATCGGCCGGTGCCCCGCAGAGATGCCCCATGGCGCCGACAGGCCGGGGCGGATCACCCGGTTGCCCGGCGGTGTTGCGATGAATATCGCCATGACCCTGGCGCGCTTTGGGATGAAGCCGGTGCTGCTGAGCGCGGTTGGGCAAGACGCCGAAGGCGCAGAACTGATTGCGGCCTGTGGCCACCTGGGCCTTGAAACCGGTTACCTCTATCGCTCGGAGGACTTGCCCACCGATCGTTATATGGCGGTCGAGGGCGCCAACGGGTTGATCGCCGCCATTGCCGATGCCCACTCGCTGGAGGCGGCAGGCGCCAAGATCCTGAACCCACTGTTTGATGGCACACTGGGCTCAGAGGCCGCACCCTATGGCGGGCCGATTGCGCTGGATGGCAACCTGACCCTGTCGCTGCTGGATGACATTGCCATCAGCCCGGCCTTTGCCGCCGCCGATCTGCGGGTGGCTCCGGCCTCTCCCGGCAAGGCAGAGCGGTTGCGTCCCTTTCTGGTCCATGGCCGGGGCACACTGTATGTCAACCTCGAGGAGGCCGGTCTCCTGTGCCAGGACCGCTTCACCGATAGCGAGAGTGCCGCGCGGGCCCTGCTGGATCGCGGCGCCGCGCGGGTGCTGGTGACCGATGGCAGCAGCGCTGCAACCAAGGCAGACAAAGACCAAGTTCACACGCTTGAGCCCCCAAAGGTCCGTGTCGCGCGCATCACCGGTGCGGGCGATACCTTCATGGCCGCCCATATCGCCGCCGAGGCCCGCGGCGAGGCGGCCGATACGGCCCTTGCCTCTGCCCTGGCAGCGGCTGCCAGCTACGTTTCAGGAGAACCCCCGCTGTGATCCCCATTCGCTATTCCACCGAAGTTGCTGAAGCCAAGGCAGAAGGCAAGCCGCTGGTGGCGCTCGAAAGCACCATCATCACCCATGGCATGCCCTACCCGCAGAACGTCAATACCGCAGGTGAGGTCGAACAGGAGATCCGCGATGCGGGGGCTGTCCCGGCCACTATGGCGATCCTCAATGGGACTCTGCATGTAGGGCTAGAGCAGGATGAGCTGCAGGAGCTGGGACAGGCGAACGGTGTTGCCAAGGTTTCGCGCGCCGATATGGCGGCCTGTATCGCCACCGGCGGCACCGGTGCAACAACCGTGGCGGCCACGATGATCGCGGCGCGGCTTGCAGGGATTGAGGTGTTTGCCACCGGCGGCATTGGCGGTGTTCACAGGGGAGCCGAGACCAGCTTTGATATCTCCGCCGATCTGCTGGAACTGGCACAGACCCCGGTCACCGTGGTGGCGGCCGGTGCAAAGGCGATCCTGGACATCCCCAAAACCCTGGAAGTTCTGGAAACACAAGGGGTTCCGGTGATTGCCTACGGTCAGGATGCCTTTCCCGCCTTTTGGTCCTCGCAATCCGATCTCGCAGCACCGCTGCGCATGGACAGCGCCTGCGATATCGCGCGCGCCCATGCCCTGCGCAGGGCAATGGAGCTGCCGGGCGGTCAGCTGATCGCGAACCCCATCCCGACCGAGGCAGAGATCCCGGCAGAGGAGCTGACCCCCGTGATCGCGCAGTCCCAGGCAGAGGCCGATGCAGAAGGCATTTCCGGCAAGGCCGTCACCCCCTTCCTGTTGCAGCGGATATTTGAACTGACCGAAGGACGGTCGCTGGTCGCCAATATCGCATTGGTCCGCAACAATGCCCGCCTTGCGGCAAAGATCGCACAGGAATTGAACGCAATTGCGCCCTGATCCCGGTTTTGCCAAGCAAGCCCATTGCTCTGCCGGACAACAGTGCCTAGGTTCCCGGCAACCTTCCCTGCGACTGCGCCAAGAAAACAAAAATGACCACGCCCTTTGACCACGAACCCCAACGCAAACCCGGGCTATTTGCACGGCTGCGCTCGTCTTTTCTGACCGGTATCGTGGTGATCGCCCCGGTGGGGCTGACGCTCTGGCTGCTCTGGACCGTTATGGGCTGGATCGATGGCGTGGTTCTGCCGCTGGTGCCCCACAACCTGCGTCCCGAGCAATATATCGGGATCAACCTGCGCGGCGTCGGGCTGATCTTCTTTTTGCTGTTCACCATCGCGGTCGGCTGGATCGCCAAGGGGATTATCGGGCGGTCGCTGATCGGGTTTGCCGAGAACCTGGTCAACCGGATGCCTGTGGTGCGGTCGATTTATTCCGGCATCAAGCAGATCTCGGAAACCGTATTCGCCCAGGCCGAAAGCAGCTTTGACCAGGCTTGCCTGATCGAATACCCGCGCCGCGGCATTTGGGCGATCGGATTCGTCTCCACCAAGGCGAAGGGTGAAATCGCCAAGCGGGCACAGACCTCCGGCGGGCTGATGAGCGTCTTCATCCCGACCACCCCCAACCCGACCTCGGGCTTTCTGCTGTTCGTGCCGGAAGAGGATGTGACCATGCTGGACATGTCGGTGGAGGACGCCGCCAAGCTGGTGATCTCCGCCGGGCTGGTCTACCCAAACCCCAAGGATCCGAGCCAGCCGCCAGCAGACAAGCAGGCCGGGTAACAGGCCTCAAGGTCCAAGGGATAAAACGAAAGGCGGACCTGAGTAAGATCCGCCTTTGTTGATCTGTCGGAAGCTATCTGTCAGAGCGCAGTCCAGCCGCCATCCACGCTGATTGTGGTTCCGGTGATCTGTGCCGCCGCATCGGAGCACAGGAACACCGCGGTGCCCCCCAGCTGTTCGACAGTGGCAAACTCGCGCGAGGGCTGGCGCTCCAGCATCACCTTCTTGATCACCTCTTCCCGGCCCATGTTGTATTTCTCCATGGTGTCGGGGATCTGTGCCTCCACCAGCGGGGTCAGCACATAGCCGGGGCAGATCGCATTGGCGGTGATTGGCTCTTCCGCGGTTTCCAGCGCCACCGTCTTGGTCATGCCGACAATACCGTGTTTCGCCGCCACATAGGCCGATTTATAGGGCGAGGCGGTCAGGCCATGGGCCGAGGCGATATTGACCACCCGGCCCCATCCGGCGGCGCGCATCAGCGGCAGCGCCGCTGCGGTTGTGTGAAAGGCGGAACTAAGATTGATCGCGATGATCGCATCCCATTTGTCCAGCGGGAACTGGTCGATCGGGGCGACATGCTGGATCCCGGCGTTATTGACCAGGATATCGCAGCGGCCCGCCTGCTCGATCAGGGCGCGGCAGTCGGCGCCTTTGGACATGTCGGCCTTGATATATCGCGCCGAGACGGAAAACTCGTCGGAGATCTGAGCCGCTAGCGCATGATCCTCATCCCGATCCGTAAAGGAGTTCAGGACCACATCCGCACCGGCCTTGGCCAGTTCGCGTGCAACGCCAAGGCCAATGCCGGAATTGGATCCGGTCACAACAGCCGTCTTACCCTTTAGTGTCATGCTAGATAGTCCTTCGAACAGAGTGTGTTTGCGTGCCATTTTGCCATGGGGGCATCCGGAAGAAAACGCGTAGGACTACTGAGTTGCGCCTGAGAGTTCACAACTCTATGGGAGGGATTTTCCGCCAGCCGCAATCCTGGGAAAAGGCAGAAAAAAACGCCCGCACAAGGCGGGCGTTAAGTTATTGAGGCAGGTTTCATACAGGCAAGAAACCTATCGAGCAGTAACTCTCTTATACGCAATTTCTGGCTTCCCTCCAAGCTAAAAGTTTGAAATGAGGAAGATGAGGCTTTAGCGTTAAGCCTCAGCAAAATAAGGGTAGAATGGGATTGTTGCCAAAGTGAGTTCTGATTATTTCCCTGCCGTTCGCGCCCTCACATTTGGAATCGCCCTGTCACTCGGGGCGGTATCTGCATCTGCAGAATCATCCCATGCCATTGCAATGTATGGAAAACCTGCCCTGGATCCGGGGTTTTCAGCGCTCCCTTACGTTAACCAAGATGCGCCCAAAGGCGGGCGGTTAGTGGTCGGCAATACCGGCGGCTTCGATACCCTGAACCCCTTTGCGCAGAAAGGCACGCCGCCCTGGCAGCTTCGGTCCTGGGCCTATGAAAGCCTGATGGGCCGCTCCTGGGATGAACCCTTTACCTTGTATGGGTTACTGGCCGAATCAGTTGTAGTTCCTGACGATCGCTCTTGGGTGGAATTCACCCTGCGCCCCGAGGCCCGGTTTTCGGATGGCAGCCCGGTCACGGTCGAGGATGTGATCTGGTCCTATCAGACCCTGGGCACCGAGGGCCACCTGAGGTATCGCGGTTTCTGGTCAAAGGTTAACACAATCGAGCAAACCGGCCCGCGCAGCCTGCGCCTCAGCTTCAATGTCGCCGACCGCGAGTTGGCGCTGATCGCGGGGCTGAGACCCATCCTGAAGAAAGCGCAGTGGCAGGGGAAGGACTTTGCCGCATCGGGCCTGAGCGAAGCCCCCATCGGCACGGGCGCCTATGTGGTGAGCGATTTCGAGGCCGGGCGCCATGTCACCCTGACCCGCAATCCCGATTACTGGGGCCGCGATCTGCCGCTTCGGCGCGGCACCCGGAATTTCGACGAGCTGCGGATCGATTTCTTTGGCGATGAAACCGTCCTGTTCGAGGCCTTCAAGGCCGGGGAGCTGAGCGCCTATCGGGAGTTCAACCCGGACAAATGGGCCAACGCCTATGACTTTCCCGCCGTAACGCGCGGGGATATCACCAAAAGCGAGATCCCCCATCACCGCCCATCGGGCATGACCGGTCTGGCCATGAACACCCGCCGGGAACCGCTGGATGATTGGCGCGTGCGCGAGGCGCTGCTCCTGGCCTTCAACTTCGAATATATCAATGGCACCGTCACCGGCGGCGTGCAGCCCCGGATCACCTCCTATTTCTCCAACTCCGACCTGGGCCTGCGGCCGGGGCCAGCCACGGGACAGGTGCGGCAACTGCTTGCCCCCTTTGCCGATCAGCTCTTGCCCGGCACCCTCGAGGGATACGAGCTGCCCCAAAGCGACGGCACCAGCCGCAACCGCAAGAACCTGCGGCGCGCGGTGAAGCTGCTGGCAGAGGCCGGGTGGGAGGTCCGCGAAGGCGTGCTGAAAAACCAGGATGGTGAGCCTCTGGTGCTGTCGGTGCTGCTGCGCCAGGGCGATGCGGAAATGAAGACTGTGGTAGAAATCTATGCCCGCGCCCTGGAGCGGCTTGGGATCACACTTTCACCGGAACTTGTTGATAATGCGCAATATGTGGCGCGCCAATCCGAATTCGATTTTGATCTTACGCGCCTGCGCCGTGACCTGTCCCTGAGCCCCGGAAACGAACAGCGTCTGTATTGGGGCCGCGCTGGCGTTGATCAGCCGGGCAGCCGCAACCTGATGGGCATCGACAGCCCGGCGGTCGACGCGATGATCGACCACATGCTGTCGGCAGAAACCACAGAGGCGTTCACTGCCGCCGTGCGCGCCCTTGACCGGATCCTGACGGCAGGCCGCTATGTGATCCCGATCTGGCAGTATGACAAGGGCCGCATCGCGCATCTCTCCGAGCTTCACCACCCTGAAACCCTGCCGATCTACGGCGACCGTACCGAGTTTTTCCCGGACGTCTGGTGGTACCAGCCCAACAAGTAGCGCCCAGACTCCGCCGGAAATGGCTCCTGAACCTAGGGGGCATCATGGCGCGTGAAGGCGCCGGCGATTTGACGCCTCTAACAGAAATGTTTTCTTTTTTTCCACATTTGCTACCATGGGGCGGTAATTGGGTGTTTGTTCACGTGGGAGAGACACATGTCGGAGCTGTTCGCCTCTGCCAGCTGGGCTGTCCGCTTTCCCCGTGCAAAACAGCGGTTTCCCTATCTGCAGCGTCGCCTGGCGCCCTGCCCGGTGCGGGACAAGGACGGCTTCATCGCCTATCTGGCGCAATCCCATCACCTGACCCTGACCGAGGCCCGCGAAGAGGCCGATGATTTCCTGTTCTGGGAGAGCCTGCACGAAGAGCTGGAACTGGAACTCGACAACATCTGACCGCCGGATCACGGCTGTCGATGTTGTGGAAAATACATCCCTTATAATAATTTAGACAAGAGAGGTCACCCAAAGGATGGTGGCATCCTCGGGGCTGACCGAGATCACATTATGCCCCATGGCGGCGTCATAATAGGCGCTGTCTCCCCGGCGCATTTCCACCGGTTCGTAGAACTCCGTATAGAGCATGATGACACCGGTCAGCACATAGAGGAATTCCTCGCCATCATGGCGCACCCAGCCGTCGAATTCTTCCATCGAGCGGGCACGTACACGGGCGCGATAGGGTAGCATCTGCTTGCGGGTCAGCCCCTCGGCCAGCAATTCGTGTTCATAGGTGGCCGTCGCCTGGGCGGAGCCTTCGCCGGATTTGGTCACGGTCATGCGGCCGTTGACCTGCTCGCGCTGCGGCGGCGTGAACAGCTGCGGCACCGAGATTTCCAACCCCACCGCCAGCTTTTTCAACGCCTCATAGGTGGGCGACATCTGGCCGTTTTCGATCTTGGACAGGGTCGAGCGCGCCAGCCCGGCCTGATTGGCCGCATGTTCCAGCGTCCAATCGCGGGCCTTGCGCAATTCGCGCACACGTGCGCCCAGGTCCAGAGGTTCGGCCTCTGGGCTGTCTCCGCCAGAACGGGCGATGGTAATCAGGGTTTTGGGGTCGCGTCCGGTTGTCATTCCGCCTCTATAGGACGCAGGACTGCCGCTTGCAACGCGCCACGTCCCGCTATAGCCACGCCCTATGATCTCGATATTTGACAAAGGCGCCTTTGCGCCCTGCCCCGCCCCCTTCAACCTGGCCGCCCATGTGTTGCGCCCCGCCGTCGATCACCCCGGCAAGATCGCCTTGGAGGTGCTTGGGCAAACCGCGTCCCAGATCTGGAGCTACGCCGATCTGGAGGCCGCCGTGCGCGGAACCGGCACGGGCCTGCTGGAGGCTGGCCTGCAGCCCGGCGATATCGTGCTGATGCGTCTTGGCAATACGGTCGACTTTCCCATCGCCTATCTTGGTGCCATCGCAGCCGGGATCACCCCCGTTCCCACCTCATCGCAGCTGACACCGCCGGAAATCGCCAAGATGGTCGCGGAACTGGATGTTGCAGCCGTGTTGCGCGATCCCGCCGTGGCCTCGACCGAACACCCCAAGGAGATCCCCCTGGAGGATTTGACGGCGATGCGCAGCCTGCCGCCCTGTGACTATCAGATGGGCGACCCGGAGCGGCTGGCCTACGTGGTCTATACCTCCGGCACCAGTGGCAAGCCACGCGCCGTGGCCCATGCCCACCGGGCGATCTGGGCGCGGCAAATGATGATCCGCGACTGGTACGACCTGAGTGAAACCGACCGGCTGCTGCATGCGGGTGCCTTCAACTGGACCTTCACCCTAGGCACCGGGCTGATGGATCCCTGGGCCATGGGCGCCACCGCCCTGATCCCCGAGCCGGAGACAGACCCCACTGCGATCCCGGCCTTGCTGCGCCAGTATCAGGCGACGATTTTCGCCGCTGCACCAGGAGTTTATCGCAAGATCCTCAGCCAAAATGGCGATCTGAGCATTCCAAGCCTGCGTCATGGGCTATGCGCCGGCGAGAAACTGTCGCAGCACCTCTCCGAGCAGTGGCGCCAGCGCAGCGAAACCGCACTTTATGAAGCCTATGGCATGTCGGAATGCTCCACCTTCATTTCCTCCTCCCCGGCCCATCCCGCGCGCGGCGATGCCCTGGGCCAGCCGCAGCCCGGGCGCCGGGTCGCCATCCTTGGCCCCGATGGCCCGGTGCCGCAGGGTACCGAAGGCACCATTGCCGTTCACCGCAGCGATCCAGGCCTCATGCTGGGCTATCTGAACGCGCCGGAAGAGACCGAGGCGCGCATGCAGGGAGAGTGGTTCCTGACCGGCGATCAAGGCGCCATGGCCGTTGATGGCCAGGTGACCTATCTGGGCCGGGCCGATGACATGATGAACGCGGGCGGGTTCCGGGTGTCTCCCATCGAGGTGGAAACGGTCCTGGCCACCCATCCGGATATTGCCCAGGTGGGCGTGGCCTCGGTCGAGGTGAAGGCGGATACCCATATTATCGTCGCCTTCTACACTGGCGCTCACGTTATCGCGACCGAGGTGCTTATGGACTTTGCCTCCTCCCGGCTTGCCCGGTACAAGCAACCGCGTGCCTATGTGCATCTGGACGCCCTGCCCACGGGCGCCAACGGCAAACTTCTGCGCCGCGCCCTGCCCGCCTATTTCGAAGGATAACCGCCCCATGACGCAACTCCCCACGGTCAAGCTCGACATTCTTTCGGATCCGATCTGCCCCTGGTGCTATATCGGCAAGACCCACCTCGACAAGGCGCTGGCCGAGGTGCCGGACCATCCCTTTGTGATCGAATGGCATCCGTTCCAGCTCAACCCCGAGATGCCCGTAGAAGGCATGGACCGGCGCGCCTATCTGGAAGGCAAGTTCGGCGGCAAGGAGGCGGCCGTACGCGCCTATGCCCCGGTGGTGGAACATGCTGAAAAAGCGGGGCTTTCGATCGATTTTGAGGCCATGCAGCGCACCCCGAACACGCTGGATGCGCACCGGCTGATCCATTGGGCCGGGATCGAAGGCAAGCAGACCGCCGCGGTGGATGCCCTGTTTGAGGCCTATTTCACCAAAGGACAGGATATCGGCGATCACGGCACCCTGGCCGATATCGCCGCAGAGATCGGCATGGACCGGGACGTGGTGCTGAAACTGCTGGAGGGTGACAGCGACCGCGACGCGATCCAGTCCCGCGATGCCCATTCCCGCAAGATGGGGGTGAATTCGGTGCCGACCTTCGTTGTGGCAAATCAGCACGCAGTTCCCGGCGCCCAGCCGCCCGAGTTGTGGAAGCAGGTCATCGCCGATATCATGGAGCAGATAAAGGCCGCGCCCCAAGCCGAGTGATGCTCTAGAGGTCATGCAGTTCAAACGTTCCAGCATCTTTGCGACCCTGATCGGGATCATCGCGCTCAGCACGGTTTTCTTCCATTACGCCGAAGGCTGGAACTGGCTGGACAGCCTGTTCTTCACTGTGGTGACCATATCCACCGTGGGCTACGGAAATTTCGTGCCAGTCACGGCCGCCGGCAAGATCGGAACGATCGTGCTGATCTGCAGCGGGCTTGGCGTTTTTGCCTTGGCCGTGCGTGAATTCGCGCTCTATCAGATCCAAAAACGCGAAGAGCACAGCGAATGGCTGGTGGCCCACCTTGGCCGCCACAACAGCGCTGATCCTCCCGGTCCGGCCAACGAGGATGATTGCCCGGATCCCGCGCCCTTTGAGCCCGGCCAGAACTGAGCGCAAGGCTTGATCGCCCAACAGCAATGCACAGAACCCTGTGCGATGGGTGTTCTGGCCCCCCTCAAGAAAACGTGATACCGGCCCCTAGGTGCCGCCCGAATTGGATCCGATTTCCGCATCCTTTCGAAGTGGCGCAAGAGGTCACTTATGTCAGATTCCATTTCCAAATCGGGTGCAAACCCGATGTCCAAAGGTGAATTCATCGCCTTGATCGCGATGATGTTTGCCACCATTGCCTTTTCGATCGATGCCATGCTGCCGGCCCTGCCGGAAATCGGGGAGACACTCAGCCCCGACAATGTGAACCGCGCCCAGCTGATCATTACCTCCTTTGTTCTGGGAATGGGGATCGGTACCTTCTTCACGGGTCCGCTTTCCGATGCCTTTGGCCGCAAACCCGTTATTTTTGCGGGTGTGCTCCTCTATATCCTCTCCGCCTTCGCGGCCTGGGCGGCGCAGTCGCTGGAGCTGGCACTGCTGGCGCGTTTGACCATGGGGTTGGGCGCCGCCGGGCCAAGGGTTGTGGCCATGGCCGTGGTGCGGGACATGTATTCAGGGCGCGAAATGGCGCGGGTCGTCTCCATCGCGATGATGATTTTCACCCTGGTGCCCGCCATCGCGCCGATGCTTGGCACAGGAATCATCCTGCTGTCCGACTGGCGCGGAATTTTCCTGGCATTTGCGGGCTTTGCGGTGATCATCGCCCTTTGGGTCGGTGCCCGCCTGCCGGAAACCCTGGCGCAAAGCGATAGACGCCCGATGCGCATTGCCCTGATGCTGGCGGCCTTGCAGGAAATGACCGCCCATCCCACCGTGCGCCTGTCGATCATGGCGCAATGCCTGTGCCTGGGCATGCTGTTCACCATGATCACCCTGGTCCAGCCCGCCTATGACGTGGTGTTTGATCGGGCCGAGAGCTTTCCCTTCTGGTTCTTTGCCATCGCCCTCGTTTCGGGCACCGGGAGCCTTTTGAACGCGGTTCTGGTGGTGCGCCTGGGCATGCGCCGGATGGTCACCATGGCGCTGGCGGTGCAGATCCTTCTGTCCGCGGCCATGCTGGTGCTGGAAATGCTGCCCCTGGGCGATAGCGTGGCCTTTGGCCTATTTGTGGCCTGGCAGACCAGCGTGTTCTTCATGGCGGGCGTCACCCTGGGCAATCTCAACGCCATGGCGATGGAGCCGATGGGCCATATCGCCGGCATGGCGGCCTCTGTCATGGGCGCGATTTCAACCGTCGCCGCCGCCGCCATTGCAGCGCCTGTCGGCCTGTTGTTCGACGGCTCATTGGTGCCGCTGACCGCAGGCATCTTTGCCATGGCCACACTCGGATTTCTCGTGATGCTGCACATGGCCCGGGTGGAAGACCGCTAACCTGTCTCGGGGGTGATGGTCACGCCTCTCCACACGATTGGAGAGGCGTTCTGTCCCATAGCCTGCCAGGGTTCACTGACCGCTCGCCTTGGCCTTCTTCTTTTGTGCAATGGCCTTTTCGGCAAGGTCACGGGCAATGGCAAAGGCGCCCTTGATCTTGTCGCTCTCCTTCTTCCAATCACGCCGCACGACGATCTTGTTGTCCTTGACCTTGGCAAGCCCCTTTTGATCCTGGATGAAGGAAACCAGCCCTTCGGGGGAGGCGAACTTGTCGTTGTGGAACTGGATCGTTGCCCCCTTTGGCCCGCCATCGAGTTTTGCGATCCCGGCCCGTTTGCACATCGCCTTGATCCGAACGACCAGAAGCAAGGTATTGACCTCTTTCGGCAATTTTCCAAAACGGTCGATCAGTTCGGCAGCGAACCCTTCCAGTTCCACCTTGGTGGTGAGCGAGGACAGGCGGCGATAAAGGCCAAGACGCACATCCAGATCCGGCACGTAGTCTTCGGGGATCAGCACCGGCACGCCCAGATTGATCTGCGGCGCCCATTGGTCCTCGGTTTCCGATAGCCCCTCCAGCTCACCGGATTTGATCTTGGCGATCGCCTCTTCCAGCATGGATTGATAGAGTTCATAGCCCACATCCCGCATCTGGCCGGACTGTTCCTCACCCAGGAGGTTACCTGCACCGCGGATATCAAGATCCTGACTTGCAAGGGTAAAACCTGCACCAAGCGTGTCGAGCGAGCCCAGGACCTTCAGTCGTTTCTCCGCCGTTGCGGTCAGCCGCGCCCGGGGTTTCGTGGTGAGGTACGCATAGGCGCGGGTTTTCGAGCGCCCCACCCGGCCGCGGATCTGATAGAGCTGCGCCAGGCCGAACATATCGGCGCGATGCACCACCATGGTGTTGGCGGTCGGGATGTCGAGGCCGGATTCTACGATGGTTGTGGCCAAGAGGATATCGTATTTGCCGTCATAGAAGGCGTTCATCCGGTCATCCAGCTCGCCGGCCGCCATTTGGCCATGGGCCACCACATAGGTGAGTTCGGGCAGCTGTTGCATCAGGAACTCCTCGATCTCTGCCAGGTCCGAAATACGCGGCACCACGTAGAAACTCTGCCCGCCGCGATAATGTTCGCGCAAGAGCCCTTCGCGGATGGTGACCGCGTCAAACTCACTGACATAGGTGCGGATCGCCAGCCGGTCCACCGGCGGGGTACCGATGATCGACAGATCCCGTACGCCCGTCAGGCTCAGCTGCAGGGTCCGCGGGATCGGGGTCGCCGTCAGGGTCAGCACGTGGATGTCGCTGCGCAGTTGCTTCAGGCGTTCCTTGTGACCAACCCCGAAATGCTGTTCCTCGTCGATGATCAGCAAGCCGAGGTTCTGGAACTTGATCCCCTTGGCCAAAAGCGCATGGGTACCGATCACGATATCGACGGTGCCGCGGGCCATGCCTTCCCGGGTCTTGGCGGCGTCCTTGTTGCTAACAAACCGCGACAACTGCCTGACTTCCAATGGAAAGCCCCTGAAACGCTCCTTAAATGAGGCCGCGTGCTGCCGTGCCAGCAGGGTTGTGGGCGCAATCACCGCCACCTGCACACCCGACATGGCCGCGACAAAGGCCGCGCGCATGGCGACCTCGGTCTTGCCAAAGCCAACATCGCCACAGACCAGCCGGTCCATCGGGCGGCCCGAGGTCATATCCTCCATCACGTCCTTGATCGCGGTCAGCTGGTCGTCGGTCTCCTGATAGGGGAAGCGGGCCGAGAACTCCTCCCAGGCGTGCGGCGGCGGATCCATGATCGGCGCCTTGCGTAGGGCACGTTCGGCGGCGATCCGGATCAGCCGGTCGGCCATCTCGCGGATGCGTTCCTTCAGCTTGGCCTTCTTGGCCTGCCAGGCGCCGCCGCCGAGACGGTCCAGAAGCCCTTCGTCGTGGCCGTATTTGCTGAGGAGTTCGATATTCTCCACCGGCAGGTACAGCTTGGCCTCTTCGGCGTATTCCAGGGCCAGGCATTCATGCGCCGCCCCGGCCGCCGTGATCACCTCCAGCCCCATGTAGCGGCCAATCCCGTGATCCACATGCACCACAAGATCCCCGGGAGAGAGCGACTGCGCCTCGGTCAGGAAGTTTTCCGCCTTGCGGCGTTTCTTCGGCGCGCGGATCAGCCGGTCCCCCAGCACATCCTGCTCCGAGATCACCGTCATATCCGGGGCTTCGAACCCGTGTTCCAGCGCCCAGACCGCCAGATGCAGGCCGGATTTGCCAATCCGGGTGCCATCCATCACCGGGATCGCCTCGGCCAGGCCTTCATCCTCGATCAATCCCGTGAGCCGTTCGCGTGCGCCTTCGGAATAGGAGGCGATCAAGACCGGCCCCTTCTGCATGCGGGATTTAATGTGATCCGCCAAAGCCCCGAATAGGCTGATGTTTTCCTGCTGCCGCTCCGGGGCGAAATTGCGTCCGATCCGCCCGGCGGCATCCACCACACCTGGGCCAGAGGCCTGCGCCAGGGGGTGGAACTGGATGGTGCGGTGATCGGCTGTTGCCGCCTCCCAGGCCGCATCGTCCAGGTACAGCAGGCCCGGTGGGGTCGGCTTGTAGACCGTATCCATCCGCCCCTTCTGGGCCATCGCCAGCTTGCGGGTCTCATACTGGTCGGCAACGCTGTCCCAACGCGCCAGCCGCGCCGGGGTCACCTGATCGTCCAGCGTGATCGAGGCCTTCGGCAGATAGTCGAACAGGGTTTCCAGGTTTTCATGAAAGAACGGCAGCCAATGTTCGATACCCTGGTGTTTCCGCCCGGCGCTGACCGCCTCGTACAGCGGATCATCGGTTCCGGCGGCGCCAAATTCGATACGGTAGTTCTGCCGGAAGCGGGTGATTGCCGCCTCGTCCAGGATCACCTCGGAAACGGGCGCCAGTTCGATCAGGTCCAGCTTTTCCGTGGTCCGTTGCGTGGCCGGATCAAACCGGCGTGCCCCATCCAGAACATCGCCAAACAGATCCAGCCGAACCGGGCCTGCGTCGCCGGGCGGAAAGATATCGATGATGCCCCCGCGAATGGCGTAATCGCCCGGCTCCATCACCGTGGGGCTTTGGGAAAACCCCATTCGAACCAGGAAGTTGCGCAGCGCTTCTTCATCAATCCGCTGGTCCACCCGGGCGGTAAAGGCGGCCTCGCGCAGGACCGAGCGTGCGGGCACCCGTTGGCTGGCGGCATTGAGCGTGGTCAGCAGCACGAACTCTTTCGGCATCTGATGCACAAGCGCGGCCAGCGTGGCCATGCGCGCGGCAGAGATATCCGCATTGGGAGAGACGCGATCGTACGGCAGGCAATCCCAGCCGGGAAAGACAAAGATCGGCAGATGCGGGGCAAAAAACGCCAATGCGGCGCGCATCGCCTCCATCCGCTTGTCATCGCGGGCAACATGCAGCACCGGACCGCCGGATTTCTCCACCTCTTTCAGGATCAGCCGGGCGTCATAGCCTTCGGGCGCGCCGCCCATGGTCACTGCACGCTGCGTCATGCTACCTGTCTCCCTTTTTTCAAACGCATCGTAGCGGCGGGTTACCCAAAAACGCCTAAGTGAAGGTTCTGATACATACCCCACATCGCGGTCACGAAGATCGAAATCATTCCAAGGAACTGGATGACAAAACGAGAGGTTGCAAGCCTGCGATACAGCGCCTCCTCCCGTGGTTCATCGGCGCGGATCGCACGGGCCGTGATCAGGTTGATCAGCCCCACGATGGCCATGGGAAACATCAGCAGAAACACCGCCTGAGCGAACTCCACCATCAGCAAAAACCCCAAGGTGGCCAGTGACGAGAGCACGAAACAGGCGATGCCAAGAAGCCAAATTCCAGCATTTTCAGACACATAAAGGATCCTGTTGACATTGATCCGCACCAGATCCTCAAGATCCTGTGCCGACTGCCCCTGGGCCTTGCGGGCGCGGTGCACCATGTCGAAGGGCACGCCGAGGATCCAATGGCTCGCCGACGACCACATCACGGCCAAGGCAATCCAATACCAAAGGTTGGAAAAGGATCTGAGATCGATCATCTCGGTCAATGTCTGCAGCAGATCCACCCCGGCGCCCCTTTGTGAACGGTTATCCTGTGGCGCCCTATATCAACCGGTCAGCCCGGTTGCACAAGCCCCGCAGCATGCGACCGTATGTTCGCGACGAATGTGCCACTTGCAAGGGCGCCGTGTTCCATGCGACCCAAGAGCAGCAAACAAGACGAGAGATCCAGATGAAGCCGACTGTCGCCGCCTTTCCCGCCGCCCGCCTGCGCCGCACCCGGACAACACCTGCAATCCGCGGTTTGGTCCGTGAAAACACCCTGACGACGGACGATCTGATCTGGCCGGTCTTCGTGCGCGATGGTGAGGGGATCGAGGAACCCGTGGTCTCCATGCCGGGCGTGGTGCGCCGCTCCGTGGACAAGATCGCAGAGGCCGCGGTCGAGGCACAGGCGCTAGGCATCCCGGCGATCTGCCTGTTTCCCTATACGGATCCAAGCCTCAAGACCGAAGACTGCGCCGAGGCCTGGAACCCCGACAACCTGTGCAACCGCGCCATTCGCGCGATCAAGGCGGTGGCGCCGGAGATTGCGGTGATGACCGATGTGGCGCTGGACCCCTATAATATCAACGGTCACGATGGGTTTGTGGTCGATGGCGAGATCATGAACGACGAAACCGTCGAGGCGCTGGTGAAGATGACCCTGGCCCAGGCCGATGCGGGCGCCGATATCATCGGCCCTTCGGATATGATGGATGGGCGGATCGGCGCGATGCGCAATGCGCTGGAACAGGCGGGGCATCGCAATGTCTCGATCCTGTCCTATTCCGCAAAATACGCGTCCGGCTACTATGGGCCGTTCCGCGATGCGGTCGGTGCCTCGGGCGCGCTGAAGGGGGACAAGAAGACCTACCAGATGGACCCGGGCAATTCCGATGAGGCGCTGCGGCTGATCCAGCGCGACCTGCAGGAGGGCGCCGATATGGTCATGGTCAAGCCCGGCATTGCCTATCTCGATATCTGCCACCGGGTGAAGACGACCTTCGGCACCCCGACCTTTGCCTATCAGGTCTCTGGCGAATACGCGATGATCCAGGCCGCCGCGCAGAACGGTTGGATCAATGGCGAGCAAGTGATGCTGGAAAGCCTTTTGGCTTTCAAACGGGCTGGTTGCGATGGGATCCTCACCTATTTCGCACCTGAAACAGCGCGTATCCTGAACGGTTGACAGGCGTTCCCGCAGCAGAAAGCCGCCGAGGATCTGCCACCCGGAAAGGTGGTGGATGACAGGCGGCGGCTTTCTGCTTATAGTCCCGCCAGAGCCGGTCAACCGGCCTTGCACGATGCAGCTTCGACCAAAAAGCTTCGACACTCAGAGCGACAGGCAATTCACATGAGCAAACAGTTCACATCCGGCGTCACACGCCGTGGTTTCACCTTGGGTCTATTGGCCGGGACCGGGGCCATGGCCGCCTGCGGAAACGGTGTTGGCAATAGCAACGCGGCAACCATCGATGCCCGCGTCGATGCCACCCTCAACCAGATGTACCGCGAATACCCCAACACCATCGATCTGGCGGAAAAATCCACCGGCATGCTGGTGATGCCGCTGGTGACGGAAGCCGGCTTCCTGGTTGGCGGCGCCTATGGGCGCGGGGCGCTCCGGATCAATGGCGTCACGGTGGATTACTATTCCACGGTCAAGGGCAATGCCGGCCTGCAGATCGGCGCGCAGCAATATGCGCATGTGCTGTTCTTCATGACCGACAACGCCCTAGCCGGGTTCCGCCGCTCCTCCGGCTGGGCGGCCGGGGCCGATCTGGAATATGTGGTGCGCGACGATGGCAACTCCCTGGCGGCGGACACCAATACGCTGACCTCCCCGATCCTGGCAGCGGTCTTTGCCCAGGCGGGCCTGCGGATCGGTGCCACGCTGGAAGGCACCAAATACACCCGTATCATTCCCTGATCTTCGGGAAACCTTCTTTAAAAACAATGGCGCGCCCGAAAGAGGCACGCCTTTTCAGTATGTTATCTTTGGTTTCTCAACCCGCGCTGCGCAGGCGTTTGAACAGAGAGGAGGTATCCCAGCGGCCGCCGCCCATCTTCTGCACGTCCTTGTAGAACTGATCGACCAACGCCGTCACCGGCAGGCTGGCACCGGTTTCATCGGCCGCATCCAGGCAGATCCCAAGATCCTTGCGCATCCAGTCCACCGCGAACCCATGGTCAAAGTGGTCATCCAGCATGGTTTCATAGCGGTTGGCCATCTGCCAGCTGCCGGCGGCCCCCTGGCTGATCACCTCCACGACCGCGCGCCCGTCGAGGCCCGCCTTTTCGGCAAAATGCAGCGATTCCGCCAGCCCCTGCACCAGACCCGCGATGGCGATCTGATTGCACATCTTGGTCATCTGACCGGCCCCGGTTTCGCCGATACGACGGCAGATCCGCGCATAGGCATCGATCACCGGTTCCGCCTTGGCATAGGCCTCGGCATCACCGCCGCACATCACCGAGAGAACGCCATTTTCGGCCCCCGCCTGACCGCCTGAAATCGGCGCATCCACGAAGGAGATCCCTTTTTCCTTCGCCGCCTCATAGAGTTCCCGCGTGACGCTGGCTGAAACCGTGGTGTGATCGACAAAGATCGCGCCGGGCGCCATCCCGGCAAAGGCGCCATCTTCGCCGAGGCAGACCGACCGCAGGTCATCATCGTTGCCGACACAGGACATCACGAAATCAGCGCCGGCCGCCGCCTCGCGCGGTGTGGGGGCACTGGCACCGCCGTGTTCCGTCGCCCAGGCCTCTGCCTTGGCTGCTGTCCGGTTGTAGACCGTCACCGCGTGCCCCGCCGACTGCAGGTGGCCCGCCATCGGATAGCCCATGACCCCCAATCCCAGAAATGCCGCTTTCGCCATGTGCTTTTCCCTCGTGCTTTCTTGGCTTATGTTGCCGCTACCCTAGCACTGGCGGCGCCGGGTTCAATGCTGGCACGGTGTCAAATCGATAAATCGAATGGAATAAACCCTTTATGGCTCTCCTTTTTCGCTGGTTGCTGCGGCTGACCGCCACGTTGATTCTGGTATCGCTGGCGGCTGTTTTATTGGCCTATTACTTTGCCGCCCAATCCCTGCCGGACTACAACAAGACCATCGCGCTGCCGGGCCCGACCGCAGCGGTCGAGATCGTGCGCGACAATGCCAATGTCCCGCATATCTTTGCGAGCCCGGGCGCCGGTGATGAAGATGTCTATTTCGGCCTTGGCTATGCCCATGCGCAGGATCGGCTGTGGCAGATGGCGGTGATGCGGCGCACGGCCCAGGGGCGCCTGTCAGAGATTTTCGGCAGCCGCACGGTCGAGGTCGATACCTTCCTGCGCCGTCTCGATCTTTATCGCCTGGCGCAACGGTCGCTGGCGGTACAGACGTCGGAAACCCTGGCGGCGCTGCAGGCCTATTCCGCCGGTGTCAACGCCCGCTTGCTGGAGATCAACGAGCAGGCCCTGGGCCGCGGCGCGCCGGAGATGTTCCTGTTCAACATGCCGCTCGCCCCATGGCAGCCCGCCGACAGCCTTGCCATTATGAAGCTGATGGCGCTGCAGCTGTCGGGCCACATGCGCGAGGAAATCCTGCGCGCCCGCACCTCCCTGGCGCTGGCACCCCCGGAACGGCTGAAGGACATCCTGCCCGATGCGCCCGGGTCCGGCATTGCCGCCCTGCCCGAATATGCCGCCCTATTCCCGGATCTGCCGCGCTATGCCGATGCGACGCCCGCGGGAGGCACGGATCGCCTGCCCATGCTGTTCCCCCTGGCACCGCGCGGTCTGGGCGGCGCCTCCAATGCCTGGGCCGCCGATCCCAGCCGCTCGGCCACCGGGGGCACGCTGCTGGCCAATGATCCGCATTTGGGCCTCAGCGCGCCGGGGATCTGGTATCTGGCACGGCTGGAGCTTGCCAGCGGTGGTCTCATCGGCGGTACCCTGCCCGGTGTGCCCGCGGTGATCACCGGACGATCGGATCACCTTGGCTGGGGTATCACATCCTCCTATATGGACGATCAGGATCTCTGGGTCGAAAAGATCAACCCGGAAAACCCGGAAGAATACTTAAGTCCAAATGGTTACAAGCCGTTTGTCACCCGGAAGACGATCATCAACATCAAGGATGCGCCCCCCGTCACCCTGACCCTGCGCTGGACAGACAATGGCCCGGTTCTGCCCGGATCGAAGTTCGATCTGTCGGCCATCACGCCCCCGGGTCATGTGGTCAGCCTGGGCTGGACGGCGCTCAGCGCAGAAGACACCTCGATGAGCGCGGCAATCGCGCTGATGAGGAGCGCTTCAGTCGCCGAGGCCATCGCTGCGGGTGAAGCCTATATCGCCCCGTCGCAGAACCTGGTTCTGGCCGATCGGCAAACCATTGCCCTGAAAACCGTCGGCGCCATCCCGCAGCGCGATGCGCGTCACCAGAGCCAGGGACGCCTGCCCAGCCAGGGCTGGCGGCGGGAAAACCTCTGGCAGGGTCGCGCGCCCTATGCCGCGAACCCTGAATTTGTCAGCCCCCGCGGTGGCATCCTGGGCAATACCAACAACAAGGTGCTGGAACGCCCCTTCCCCAATCACGTCTCTTATGACTGGGGCGACACCCAGCGCATTCATCGCTGGCGCAAGCTGATGCAAAGCCGCGAAGTCCATACCCGCGATAGTTTCATCGAAGCGCAGCTGGATACGGTCTCCTTCTCGGCGCGGGCGCTCTTGCCGCTGATTGGTGCCGATCTGTGGTTCACCGGCGAGGCCGCCCCTGAAGGCAGCCGCGAACGGCAGCGCCACGAGGCCTTGACCCTGCTGTCCGAGTGGAATGGCGAAATGAACGAGCACCTGCCGGAACCCTTGATCTATGCCGCCTGGCTGCGGGCGTTGCAGGCCCGGCTGATCGCCGATGATCTGGGTCCCTTGGCCGAGGAGTTCGCCCATGTGGAACCGCTGTTCATCGAACGGGTCTACCGCAACATCGACGGCGCCGCCGCCTGGTGCGATGTGCGCCAGAGCGCGCCCAAGGAAAACTGCACCGATATGGCCCGTCTCGCGCTGGACGATGCGCTTTTGTGGATCGAAGAACGCTATGGCAACGCCTTGGAATCCTTACGGTGGGGGGATGCACATCAGGCGACCCACGATCACGAGGTGCTGGGCGAAGTGCCGCTGTTGCGCTTTTTCGTGAATATCCGCCAGTCCACCAGCGGCGGCGACAATACCCTGCAGCGCGGACGCACCTCTGGAGAGGATCCCGAACCGTTTCATAACGTCCATGCGGCCGGCTATCGCGGCGTTTATGACTTTGCCGATCCGGACAGTTCGGTCTTCATCACCGCAACCGGACAATCGGGGCATTTTCTGTCGCGTCACTATGACGACATGGCACAGCTGTGGCGCCGGGGTGAATATGTTCCGATGTCGCTGGATCCCGACCTGGCCCATGCGGCCGCCGTCGGGGTCACCCGGATCGAACCGAGGACTGCCCCGTAAATGAAAGAGCAAGCCGTCCCCCTGATCGTCCTTGGCCTGTTGTTCTTTGCCGGTCTGGCGGCGGATCGGATCGGACGCCGGTTGCGCCTGCCGCGGGTGACGCTGTTGCTTGGCTTTGGCCTGCTGGTTGGCGAGGCGGGCTTCGGGCTATTGCCGGAGACCATCACCACGCTTTATCCCGTGGTCGCCGTTGTCGCCCTCAGCGCGGTTGCGCTGCTTCTGGGCAGCGAGTTGTCACTTGCCAATCTTGGCCAGCATGGTCGTACTGTCCTTGTGGTGTCGCTGTCGGTCGTGCTGGTAACCCAATTGGCGGTCAGCGCCGGTCTCTGGATCATTGGCGTGCCGCTGACGCTGGCGATTGTCCTTGGCGCGCTGGCTACCGCGACCGATCCGGCCGCCACGTATGATGTCATCGATCAATCCGGTCAGGACAGCAGTTTTACACGCACACTCAAAGGCTTGGTCGCCATAGATGATGCGTGGGGCTTGCTGGCCTTCAGCGCCGCCCTGGTGATGATCCAGCTGTTCAGCGGGATTGGCTCTGGCGGCGATACCTTGGCCCGTGCAGCATATGAGGTCTTTGGCTCCATCGCCCTGGGTTGTGTGATCGGTGTGCCTGGCGCCCTGCTGACTGGGCGCCTGTCGGATGGGGAGCCGCTGCGGATCGAGGCGCTATCCCTGGTGTTTCTAACCGCCGGCCTGTCGTTGATGCTGGACCTGTCCTACCTGATCGCCGGCATGACCGTGGGCGCGGTGATCGTGAACCTCGCGTATCATCACACCAGGGCGTTTCACGAGATCCGCAATTTTGAATGGCCCTTCATGATCATCTTCTTCGTGCTGGCCGGGGCGACGCTGGATCCTTCGGCGCTGGCGAGCCTTGGATTGGTGGGGGTGGGCTATGCCCTGTTGCGGATCCTTGGTCGCATCATCGGCGGCTGGATCGGCGGCACGCTGGCACAGGCACCAAGCCAGGAACGACCCTACTACGGAGCCGCCATGCTGCCACAGGCCGGTGTTGCCATCGGCATGGCGCTGGCCGCCTCCGAACAATTCCCGGAGTTTGCCCCCACGATCATGGCGCTTGCCATCGGCACCACCGCCGGTTTTGAGCTGATCGGCCCCATCATCGCAGCCCTGACCATCGCGGCACAGGCCCGAGCCGAAGGCACGAGGTAGAGCTTAGAGCTTAGAGCTTAGAGCTTAGAGCTTAGAGCTTAGAGCTTAGAGCTTAGAGCTTAGAGCTTAGAGCGCGTCGTATTGCGCCTTCTGCCTGGGGGTCCACAGCACCGTGACCACGAACCCGTCCTCGCCCTGCTCTTCGGAGACAACAACCTCCTGGGCGAACAGCCAGGCACGCTGTTTTCCCTGCGAAAATGCCAGATTGATTACATCCTGGTGCTTTTTGCCTTGCAGTTTTTCCGCAATATCTGCGAGCAGCCCATCGATCCCCTCGCCCGTCAGGGCCGAGATCGCGTGAATGTCCTCTTCCCGTTCGGCCCTTTGCCGCCGCGCCGTTGCCTCTTCGTCGGTGAGATTATCCAGCTTGTTCCAGACCTCGATCTGGGTGCGGTTCTCATCCACCCCCAATGAGGAGAGGATCGCTTCAACGTCTTCCGCCTGGTGATCGGTTTCCGCGTGGCTGATGTCGCGCACATGCAGGATCACATCCGCGGCCAGCACCTCTTCCAGTGTGGCACGAAAGGCGGCAACAAGTTCGGTCGGCAGATCCGAGATGAACCCCACCGTATCCGAGAGGATGATCTCGGGACCATCGGGCAGAACCACCCGGCGCATTGTCGGATCAAGGGTGGCAAAGAGCATATCCTTGGCCATCACCTCGGCCCCGGTCAGCCGGTTGAACAGGGTCGATTTCCCGGCGTTGGTATAGCCGACAAGCGCCACGATGGGGAACGGCACCTTGGCACGGGCTTCGCGATGCAGGGTGCGGGTTTTCACCACCTTGTCCAGCTGACGGCGCAGGCGCACCAGCTGGTCGTCAATGGCGCGCCGGTCGGCTTCGATCTGGGTTTCGCCGGGACCACCGACAAAGCCAAGGCCACCGCGCTGCCGCTCCAGGTGGGTCCAGGCCCGCACCAGGCGCGTGCGCTGATAGCTGAGAGCGGCCATTTCAACCTGCAACACGCCTTCACGGGTGCGCGCCCGATCCGAGAAAATCTCGAGGATCAGGCCGGTACGGTCCAAAATCTTGACCTTCCAGGCCTTTTCCAGATTGCGCTGCTGCACGGGCGAGACCGGCCCGTCGATCAGAACCAGTTCGACCTCTTGCGATTTCAAACGCTGGGAGAGTTCTTCAATCTTGCCCGAACCGAACAGCATGCCCGCATGGGCCTTTGGCAGGCGCACCACTTCAGATCCGATCACATCCAGATCGGGCAAGGCCTGTGCAAGGGCAACCGCCTCGGCCAGGGCGGGCTCGGCGTCGCGGCGATATTTATCCGACTTAATGTCCGGATGCAGCACCCAGGCGCGGGTGCGCTTCCTGTCATGCTCCATCAAGAGGCGTCTTCGCCTTCATATAGGCTGATCGGCTGTGCCGGCATGATTGTCGAAATCGCATGTTTATAGACCAACTGCGACTGTCCGTCGCGCCGCAGAAGTACGCAGAAATTGTCAAACCAGGTGATGACACCCTGCAGTTTAACCCCGTTGATCAAGAAAATTGTAACCGGAACCTTGGTTTTGCGAACGTGATTCAGGAAGGCATCCTGAAGATTCTGTCTGTCCGAAGCCATTATTGTTATCTCGCCTTTTTTCTTGTGACGCGCTGCGGACCAACGCGCGAAATACTGTCCAACTATGGACGCAGAGCAATCAGGATTCCAGCCAAAAAGCCCCAATCCCTTCGCAGGTTAACGGGCTTTGATCAACTGCGCCAGAGATTTGGCGACAAAAGAGCGATGATGGCCAGGGTTTCCAACCGCCCCAGCACCATTGCAAGGCATAGAACCAGCTTGGCCGCGGGGGCCAATTGCCACAACAGGATCGGATCGTTGGCAGCCACCTCCACCAGCGGCCCGGTGGTGGACAGGGCGGCGATCGCAAGGACCAGCGAGGTTTCGAAATCGGTGCCCAAGGCGGCCAGAACCGTGCTGATCACCGCCAGCGACAGGGCAAAGAGCATAAAGAACACCCAGGCCACAAAGGCCCCATTCTTGCGCAGCCGCCTGTTGCCGCCACCCTCGCTGCTGACCACTGATGGATGCACCAGGCGCTCCATCTCTCCCAATCCGTTCAGGTAAAGCGCATAGACCCGCAGCAGCTTGACCCCGCCCGCGGTTGTCGCCACCCCGCCGCCGATCAGCGCCAGTCCCAGAAGGATCATGCCCGGTGTATCCAGGCCGGACCATTCCCGCGCGGTGTCCCAATCGGCGCTTTCAAAGCCGGTGGTCGACAGGAAGGACATGACCGTGAACATCGACCCCCAGAAGGCCCTGAGCGCCTGGCCCAGGTCTTCGCCGCCAGCCACTTCGAGGGTCGCCAGCCAGTGCCGCAGGAACAGGAGCATCGGCACCCCGAAGACAATCAGCAGCCCGGTGCGGAATTCCGGATCGCGATCCAGCCGCCCATCGCCACTGCTGACCGTATCGCTGGAGAACGTCAGCCTGGACAGGGCGAAGAACATGAACAGGAACATCACCATCTCGCCGATCACACCGCTTTGCGCATGTTCGGTACCGCCAATCGCGGAAATGCCCGATGTGGCCATCACCGACATCGCATGGGTCAATCCCGGCAGCGCTTTGCTGCCGCTCATCATCAAGAGCGTCCACAGAACCAGGGTGAGCCCGGCATAGACCGGGGTCAGCGTACGCACGACCGAGAGCAACCGCCGCCGCGGGTCTGCTTGCTGCATGTTCGAGGGCGTCGCCCCGCCGCCACCGGGTTCGCCCCGCGCGGTGACCTCGAACCCGCCCAGGAACATCGGCGCCAGGATCGAGGACGCGGCGATCCACATCAACAGACCACCCAGCCAGCCGACCATGGCACGCCACAGGTGCAGACTGGGCGGCAGGCGGCCGGGATCGGCAAAAACATCGGCGCCGGTGGTGGTGATCGCGCTCACCATATCGAAATAGGCGTTCAGGAAGCTTGTGTTTTTGAGCGTATCCTGAACCGGTACAGCCAGGAACAGTGGCAAAACCACAAAGCTGGCCAGCAAGGACAACAGTTGCCCGGGCATGCCGTACCGGGGCCGTCTGTTGCCCAATGACAACCCGATCACCGACACCATGAAAAGGCCCAGGAGCCCGGAG
Organism: Phaeobacter sp. PT47_59; assembly: GCF_028890025.1. NCBI lineage: Bacteria > Pseudomonadati > Pseudomonadota > Alphaproteobacteria > Rhodobacterales > Roseobacteraceae > Phaeobacter > Phaeobacter sp. PT47_59. Next base: position 18,887 of record NZ_JARCJL010000012.1, on the reverse strand, counting down.
AAAAAGAAACTCTGCGAGGTCGGATGATCGTTCAGAATGACCGCATGGGTGGCAGGCACCCACATCGCCAGGCAGGTGACTGCCCAGATCAGCAGGAACAATGGCAGCCGCAACAGCCCGCCCGGAGCCTTATCCCGCCGTCTCATATCAGAAATAGTCGATCGAGACCTGCATCAGCCGCTCGACCTCCGGCACATCATCCGCCATGGCAAAGAGCGCGATCACATCGCCCTCTTCGATGCGCAAGCCCCCGCTGGGCGGCAGCACTTCCCCGCCCTTCTGTACCGCGCCGACCAACACGCCTTCGGGAAAGGGAATATCGCGAATGGCCTGACCGGCCAGGGGTGATGTGCCCATGACTTCGGCCTCGATCACCTCGGCCTCCGCATCGCCAATGGAATAGACCTGGCGCACCCGCCCATAGCGGATGTGTTGCAGGATCGAGCTCACCGTGGTGGCGCGGGGGTTGATAAAGGCATCGATCCCAAGATGAGACATCAGCGGCAACAGGGTCGGATCGTTGATCAGCGCCACCACAAAGGGGCAGCCTTCGGCCTTGGCACGCACCGCTGCCAGCATATTGGTCTTGTCGTCATCGGTGACGGCCAGCATGGCATCGGCCCGATCGATCCCCGCTTCCACCATCAGCGACCGGTCCAGCCCGTCGCCATGCAGCACGATGGTACGCTCCAAGGTCTCTGCGGCCCGTTCGGCACATTTGCGGCTTTTTTCGATCACCTTGGCGCGCACGCGCCCGGTTCGCCCTTCCAGCGCCTTGGCCACCTCAAGGCCAACGTTCCCGGCCCCGACAATGACCAGGCGATCCTGACGTTTCTCTTTTTTTCCAAAGACTTCAATCGTACGGCTCACGTCTTCGGCATGGCAGAACACATAGGCGCTATCGCCGACGAACAGCTGATCGCCCGGCTCCGGGGCGAACAGCGTGCCCTCGCGGCGCACGCCCACCACGATGGCGCGCAGGGTGGAGAACAGATCGGTCAGCTGCCGCAGCGGCGTGTTCACCACTGGGCAATCTTCATCGACCCGAATGCCCAGGAGCTGCGCCTTGCCGCCCATGAAGGTCTCGGTATCAAAGGCGGCCGGCGCCGACAGGCGCTGGATCGCGGCGGCGGCCACTTCCCGTTCGGGGCTGATCACCACATCGATAGGCAAATGGTCCCGCCGGTATAGGTCGGAGTAGATCGCGGTCAGGTAGCTTCTGGCCCGCAAGCGAGCGATCTTGCGCTGGATCGAGAACACCGAATGCGCCACCTGACAGGTCACCATATTGACCTCGTCCGAATGGGTGGCGGCAATGATCATATCCGCATCGCGCGCACCGGCACGGTCAAGCACGTCCGGGTATGAGGCAAATCCCGCAACCCCCTGAACATCCAGCGTATCGGTTGCCCGGCGGACCAGTTCAGCGTTGTTGTCGACGACCGTTACATCGTTGTGTTCCCCGGACAGATGACGGGCGATCTGCCAGCCGACCTGGCCGGCACCACAGATGATAACCTTCATGATCCATTCCCTTGGGCGCGATCCTGCCGGTTTTGAATGACAGATGCCGCGGGAGGGGTCAAATCAATTGTACTGTCAGCATAATTTCGGCATCCTCTCCGTATGAGCGTTATGCGGCACAGTCTTGCGAATTGGTTCCTTCTCGCGCTTGTGGCAGCTGTCACAGCTTGCGGGCCGATCCCGGTCTATCACCGCGAGGGGACAGACCGGGGCCGGGTTGAAAACGATACGCTCAGTTGCATGACCGAGGCCCTGAAGCAGGCGCCTGTCGCCAATGAGATCCGCCACACCCCCGACAGGTATTATCCGGGGGCTCGCCACTGCGTGGATGGCAAATGCTGGACGCGCCCCGGCTATTGGGTTCAAGGCACCACCTATACGGTTGATGTCAATCTCGGGCTGCGCAAGCGGTTGGAGCAAAGCTGCATGGCGCAGAAAGGCTATCAGCAGGTACCTTTGCAGCGTTGCAGCCAGGCTGAGGTCGGCCAGCGCCTAGCGTCAGAACCGCAACGACAGCCGGTTCTGACCGAAGGAACATGCGTCTGGCGCAGCCCCGATGGCCAGTTGCACATTCTTCCACCCATCTGACATCGGCCTCTCTGGAAAAGGTACGACGCCACCCCGAACACCTGTTGGCCCGGCCATAGGCCAAGGCGGAAAGGGGCAGCCAGTTATAGCCCTCTTTCACCGCCTTCTTAGCCAGTATTTGGCTTAGATTTGGGCCGCCTACCCCTCAGACCAGATCCTCTTCCTGCTCCACATGGGCCACCCTTGCGCCGGCCTTGTTCGAGGTCACCACGCCAAGCGATTTCAGTTTCCGATGCAGCGCCGAGCGTTCCATTCCCACGAAGGAGGCGGTGCGGCTGATATTGCCTCCAAAGCGATTGATCTGGGTCAGCAGATACTCGCGCTCAAAAGCTTCCCGCGCTTCGCGCAGCGGCAAGGTGGCCAGGGCGCCCGACAGCACCACGCGGCCATCGTCGACCACCTTTTCCTCTTCGCGCGGCAGGTCGCGGGCCTCGATCGGCCCCGTCCCGTCGCCCAGGATCAGAATGCGCTCCACCAGGTTCTTCAACTGTCGCACGTTTCCGGGCCACACCATGGTCTGCATCAGGGCAATGGCCTCTTCCGTCAACTCGCGCAGCGGCAGGCCCTGCGCGCTGTTGAATCCACGGATGAAATACTCCGCCAAGACCGGGATGTCTTCGCGCCGATCCGCCAGGGACGGTACTGCAATCGGCACCACGTTCAGACGGTGGTACAGCTCCTGGCGAAAGCGATCCGCCTGAATTTCCGTCTCCAAGCATTTGTTCGTGGAGGAAATAACCCGAAGGTCCACGCGCACCTTCTCGGTGCCACCCACACGCTGAAACTGCTGATCGACCAGAACACGCAGGATCTTGGACTGGGTGCCAAGCGGCATATCGGCGACCTCGTCAAAGAAGATCACGCCGCCATGGGCCTGCTCCAGTAACCCGGGTTCAACGCCGGTTTCCGCGGTTTCACGCCCGAACAGCACCTCTTCCATCCGCTCGGGTTCGATGCTGGCGCAGTTCACTGTCACAAAGGGCGCAGAGGCCCGGCTCGAGTTTGAATGGATATAGCGCGCAGCGATGTCCTTACCGGCCCCGGCCGGCCCGGTCAGCATCACGCGACCGTTGGATTTCGTCACCTTGTCCAATTGCGCCACCAGGGCGCGGAAGGCTGCGGAATTTCCGATCATCTCTGAGGCACCGGTTTCCTTGCGGCGCAGATCGGTGTTTTCGCGGCGCAGGCGCGAGGTTTCCATTGCCCGACGGATCACCACCATCAACTGGTCGATATTGAAGGGCTTTTCAATGAAATCATAGGCCCCCTGTTTGATCGCCGCGACCGCGATTTCGATATTGCCATGCCCGGAAATGATGACGACGGGCACTTCCGGGTAATCCCGCTTGACCGTTTTCAGAATATCAATGCCGTCCATCTGACTGTCCTTGAGCCAGATGTCGAGGATCAGCAGCGCCGGAAGTTCTGCCGCGACCTCGGCCATGCATTCGTCCGAATTCCCGGCCTTTCGGGTCGAATAGCCTTCATCCTCTAGGATGTCAGAGATCAGCTCGCGGATGTCGCGTTCATCGTCAACAATCAGAATGTCACTCATGTCAGACCTACTTTCACTGTATTCCTGTTTGCCTCCGCGCTGCTGAGCGCTTGCGGCAGGCGGATCACCGCCATGGCACCGAAATGGCTTTGTCCTTCGAACACCGGCGCATCGCTCAGGGTGAGCGTACCGCCGTGTTCTTCAATAATCTTTTTCACGATGGGCAGCCCCAGGCCGGTCCCCTCGTTGCGGGTGGTCACATACGGTTCAAAAAGCCGCGCACGGTCTTCCGGTAGCCCGATCCCATTGTCCGCTATTGTCACTTCATATCCTCCTTTGTCACCCGTTCGCACCGCGATCCGAATTTGCGGATCGAAATCCTCGGGCGCTCCTTTTTGTTTCAGGCTTTCAATTGCCTCTCCTGCGTTCTTGATAAGGTTGGTCAGGGCCTGGCCGATCATGGTCGCATCCAGATCCGCCCACAGCGCATCCTCTGGCAGATCGGCCGTGATCCGCACGCCCGGCTGCCCGGTCTGCTGCAAAACGACAGCATCACGGACCAGCCCGACCAGGTTTTCCTTGCGGCGCTCGGGTTCAGGCATGCGGGCGAATTTGGAGAACTCATCGACAATGCGCCGCAAGTCATTGGTCTGGCGCACAATTACATCGGTCATCGACTGTAGCTGATCGCTGTTTTCCTCGCCAAGTTTCGGCGCAAACTTGCGTTTGATCCGTTCCGCGCTCAACTGGATCGGGGTCAGCGGGTTTTTGATCTCATGGGCAATCCGGCGGGCGACATCGCCCCAGGCCGCCATCCGCTGTGCGCTGACCAGATCGGTCACATCGTCAAAGGCGACCACATATCCTTCCAGCATGCCGTGATCGGACAGTCGCAAGGACATGCGCACCAGCAGGTTCTCAAGCCGCCCGTGCCGCGTCACCTTGATCTCTTCCTGAGCGGTTTCGGCGCCGCTGTCCTTCAGGTTCTCGAACAGCGGGCCGAATTCCGGCACCGCGACTGCAAGCGCCAGAGATTGCCGATCCCCATGCCAATCCAGCAGCCGTTCGGCCGAGCGGTTCACAAAGGTGACGCGCCCCTCCGGATCCAGTCCGACAACGCCAGAGGTGACAGAGGAGAGCACAGAATCAAACAGCCGACGACGGCGTTCGATCTGGTCGGTGTTTTCCAGCAGCGTTTCGCGCTGGCGCTTGAGTTCCCGCGTCATCCTGTTGAAATACCGCCCCAATTGGGCAATTTCGTCCTCGCCCTGCTCCTCGGGGACCTGAACGTCCAGATCGCCACCTCCGACCCGGCGCGCGCCAACGGTCAACCGCCCCACCGGGCCGGATAGACGTTCCGCAAACCACATGCCCAACCACATGGCAGCCAGAATAAGAATGAGCGCGAAGCCTATGTAAAGAAGGCCAAATTCAAAGAGAACGCGACCGCGCTCCTTTTCCAGCTGCTGATATAGATTCGCCGTCTGCTGGGTGTCATCCAGAAGGTTCAGCAACTCGCCATCCACATCGCGGCTGATGTAGAGGAAGCGATCGACAAAGGCATTCAGGCGGACGATGGCGCGGAACTCGTTGTTGTCCCAATCCTGAATGATGCTCATCCCCTCTTCGGTTGCCTGCGTGATATCGGCGGAACCGGGCTGTTCGAAATCGAATTCATAGGACCGCTCGCCCCGCGCGCGGATCTCGCCCAGCCCGTCGATCACATAGGCCTCGCGCAGACCGCGCTGCACCTGCAATTGCCCCTGCGACAGCACCTGGCGCAATTCGGCGTCATTCATGAAGAAGCTGCGCGACCGGCTGTTGTCGATATAGCGCGCCAAGGCTGTGCCATCCTCGGCCAGATCGCGGCGTTGCTCGACCTGATAGGCCTCGGCCGCGGCCAATGAGGTCCCGATCACCTGGCGCACCCGTTGCGAGAACCAGCCCTCAAGCCCGACATTGACCGTCAGCATGGCAAAGATCGCCACGATGACCGTTGGCACCAGCGCCAGAAACCCGAAGGCCCCGATCAGGCGCAAGTGCAGCCGGGATCCGGCGGATTTGGCGCGGCGGGCAGAAAACAGGCGCACGATCTGGGTGAGCACCAGCGCCGCGATGGCCATGATATAGACCATATCCGCCAGCAGGATCAGACGCAGCGACAGCGAGGACGCACCATGCCCCAAGGGGCCGAAGATCAAGAATGTGACCAGCGCCAGGATCGGGCCCAGCAGCACCAGGCCAAGGGTGCCGATATTGCGGGCCTTGCGGGTCTTGCGCCAGCGGTCCAGCGCCGCCAGTGTCTGAAACCCACCCCTTGAATGTGACTTATGAGCCACTGGCTGCCCTCATTCTGATGTATGGCCAAACCGGCCAACCGCCACATGTCGTGGCCCGCCCCAGTGAAGTGCGGCGCAGCCACGTTCCTGTGGCGATATTACATCAGTTTCCGGCGCCGTGTCACCTCAATATCCAGATCGGTAATCTTCTTGCGCAGGGTATTTCGGTTGATGCCCAGCAGTTCTGCACATTTTGCCTGATTGCCGCCGGTTGCGGCCAGGGCAATCTCGATCAAGGGCGTCTCGACTTCACGCAGGATACGACTGTAGAGCCCCGGCGGCGGCAACATGTCCCCGTGCAGGTCGAAATAGCGTTGCAGGTGGCGGGCAACGGATTCGGTCAGCTTTTCGTTGACCGCACCGCTGACCATCGGTTCCGCGCCCGTCTGGGGCCCCAGGGCCGCAGCCACATCGGATTTCCCGATCTCCTCGCTGCGGGCGGTCAGCGCCAGGCGGCGCACCACATTTTCCAGCTGGCGTACGTTCCCCGGCCAGGGGAAGTGGCGCAGCAACTCGCGGGCATCTTCGCTGAGCGTCCGGTGCGGCGCGCCTTCGTTTTCGGCCCGGATCAGGAAATGCTCTGCCAGAAGCGCGATATCCTCCACCCGTTCCCGCAACGAGGGCACATGCAGTTCGGTGCCGCAGAGACGGTAATAGAGATCCGCGCGCAAGCTGCCATTCTCCATTTCCGGCGACAGGTCCTTTTGACTGGTTGCCATGAACCGCGGCGAGTGATCCCCGGTTGCATCCATCATCCGCACCAACCGGGCCTGCGCCTCGTCCGGCAGATCCAGCAACTCGTCAATCAGGAGGGTCCCCCCCTTGACCTGCCCCAAGAGCCGCGACGGGCCTTCCAGTTCGATCAGATCGCCGGCTGTTGCCGTCACAAAGGGCAATGTACGCCGGTCGGAGAAATCATGAATTGCGCGTGCAATCAAGGACTTGCCGGTACCACTTTCACCGGTCACCAAGAGCGGCATATCGGTATTCATCACCCGCGCAATCAACCGGTAGAGCGCCTGCATGACCTCGGTGCGTCCCACCAAGGGCAGCTCTTCGGGGCGTTCCTCGGCCTCGGGACGGGCCGTGTTTGCCGAGGTTCGTTTCTCCGACAAGGCCTTTGCCGTGCGTTTCATCAGCTCGGGCAGGTCAAAGGGTTTTGGCAGGTAATCATAGGCGTCAGCCTCTGCCGCCTTGATCGCCGTCATGATGGTGTTCTGCGCCGAAATGACGATCACCGGCAGACCGGGACGGTCCTCTGCGATCTTGGGCAACATCTCAAGCCCGTTTCCGTCGGGCATCATCACATCCGAGATCACCACATCGCCCTTGCCCTCTCCCACCCAGCGCATCAGCGTGGTCAGGGAGGAGGTGGCATGCACCTTGCAGCCCGCCCGCGTGAGCGCCTGCGTCAAAACCGTGCGAATGGTGCGGTCGTCATCGGCAACCAGAACTGTGCCATCCATGGATCAACTCTCCTGCGATTGGTCGCCGCGCGGCACGCGCGACAAAGACAGCCGGAAAACCGTGCGCCCCGGAACGGAGCTGACGGAGATCCAACCGTTGTGTTCTGAAATGATCTTGCTCACCAGCGCGAGCCCCAGGCCGGTGCCGTTTTCCCGGCCCGACACAAAGGGATCGAAGATATCGTCCCGGATATGCTCTGGCAGCCCCGGTCCATCGTCGATGATTTCAATCTGCAGCGGCAACAGCTTGCCGGTGCCATCGCTGCGCCGCAGCCGGAAGGAATGTTCGTAAAAGGTGCGAATTCGAATATTTCCGCCCTGTTTTCCAGCAGCTTCGGAGGCGTTCTTCAATAGGTTCAGCACGACCTGCAACAGCTGATCGGAATCGCCCCAGGCTGGCGGCAAGGAGGGATCATATTCCTCGGTGATGGTCATATTGGCGCCAAACCCCAAAAGAGCGGAGCGCCTTGCGCGATCCAGCACGTCATGCAGGTTCACCGGCTTGAAATCCGGGGTCGAGAGATTGCCGAATTGCTCCACCTGCTCCAGCAGCTTCACGATCCGGCGGCTTTCGCTGACGATGAGATCGGTCAGTTCCAGATCCTCGGCCGAGAGGTTCATGCTCAAAAGCTGTGCAGCCCCGGTGATGCCGGCCAATGGGTTCTTGATCTCATGGGCCAGCATTTCCGCCATGCCGATGGCCGATTGAGCCGCGGATTTGGCGGAATGGTTCTGCGTCATCCGCCCGGCCAGTTCCCGTGGCGACAGCATCAGCAGCATCATGCCCGTGTGACCGTTCACGGGCGCGATCTGCACCCCACATTGCAGGGGGGCACGGTTGGCCGCGCCCACATCGATGTCATTCACAAACAGAGGCGTACCCGCCGCGCGGCTGCGTTCAAAGGCATCGGCGATGGGGGCCTCGAATTTCAACTGGTTCCAAACCGGGCTCCCGATCAGGGCCTTGTGGGAGGTATTGAGGAAGCCTTCGGCGGCAGAATTGACATCCGCGATCAGGTTGTCGCCATCGATCAGGAAGGCCGGAACCGGCAGCGAAGCCCAAAGCGCGCCATTTTCAATCACGCTGCCGTCGTTCATGCTGCAACCTCCTGATCCTGATTGCTGAGCGCCGCAGGCAGCAAGGACAAAACCCGGCGGGGATCACGCTCTGTCAGAACCGCACGCCGTAGGGATGCGCCGGTCCCGGCCTCATCCATGTACCAGCCCAGATGCTTGCGCGCGACGCGCAGCCCCAGATCCACTCCGTAAAAATTCAGCATTGCGTCGTAATGCCCTGAAATCATGTCGATTAAATCCTGCCCCTCGGGAATTTGCGGAGCCCCGCTCTGCCACAGCTGATCGGCAACTTCCGCCAGTAGCCAGGGTTTCCCCTGCGCCCCGCGTCCGATCATCACGCCATCGGCACCGGACTGATGCAGCGCCTGACGGGCGGTGCCTGGATCCACGATATCGCCATTGGCCAGAACCGGAATATCAACGGCCTCAGTGATGGCGCCAATCGCCGCCCAATCCGCCGACCCCTTGTAGAACTGGCAGCGGGTGCGCCCGTGGATGGTGATCATCTGCACGCCGGCCTCCTGCGCGCGGCGCGCCACATCGGCGGCATTCAAGCTGTTTTCATCCCAGCCCAGCCGTGTCTTCAGGGTCACCGGAATATCGACCGCCGCGACCACCGCCTCGATCAGTTTCAGCGCGTGATCCGGGGTTTTGAGCAGCGCCGAGCCGGAATAGCCATTGGTCACCTTCTTGGCCGGGCAGCCCATGTTGATATCGATCAGCCGCGCCCCGCGATCAGCCACCTGGCGCGCGGCCTCGGCCATCCAATGCGCCTCGCGTCCGGCCAGTTGCACCGAGGTGTTCTCCACATCCGCGCTCAGCTCGGCCCGCTCCCGCACGCCCGGCTTGGCCTGCACCATCTCCTGGCTGGCGACCATTTCACTGACCATCAGACCGACTCCGAAAGATCGCACCAGATCGCGAAACGGGCGATCCGTGATACCGGCCATGGGGGCCAGCGCGATCGGTGGTGTCAAAGAGGTGGATCCGAGGGTGAAGGACAACTGCCTAATCCTTGTGCATTTGTGACTTTTCTAACCGAAGGTCGGGGTATTGGAAATTCAAATGGCCGTTTTGGATCCGAGATTCCAGACCGACTGCCTAATTTTTAATCACCGTGACCTGGGAGATTGCCTCGGCAATTGGCACGCCATAAACACAAGATCAACCGCTGGAGAGAGCTTCTTATGACCACTGCCGCCCTTATCGTTGCCGCCGGGCGCGGAACCCGTGCCGGAGGCGGGCTGCCAAAACAATGGCGTCCCCTGAAAGGCCGCCGCGTGATCGATTGGACGTTGGAGGCTTTTCGTCAAGCCGACGTGGATCGCATCGTTCTGGTCCTATCGCCCGATGACACGCAGGCCTGGGAGGAATTCAGCACGGATCAAGGGATCCTCGTTGCAAAGGGCGGTGACAGCCGGGCGACCTCGGTGATGAACGGACTGCTGGCGCTGGAGGGCACCGGCGTGTCACGCATCCTGATCCATGATGCCGCGCGCCCCTGTGTAAGCCCCGCCCTGATCCAGGCGATTCTGCAGCGGCTGGAGGATACCGTGGCAGCGGCCCCGGCCCTTGCCGTCACCGATGCGCTGTGGACGGGCGAAGATCACCGGGTGACCGGCACCCGCGACCGAACCGGCCTCTATGCGGCGCAAACCCCGCAGGGTTTTCGCTATGATGACATCCTCGCCGCCCATCGCGCCCATCCCGGCGGGGCCGCCGATGACGTGGAGGTGGCGCGCCATGCCGGGCTTGACGTCGCCATCGTTCCGGGCGAGGCGGAGAATATCAAGATCACCGGCCCTGCGGATTTTGCCCGGGCCGAAGCCATATTGACCGGGCAGCAGGCCGGTAGAACCAAGGGAAACAGAATGGATATCAGGCTGGGCAATGGATATGACGTACACCGTTTCGGCCCCGGTGATCATGTGGTGCTCTGCGGGGTAAAGGTCCCCCATGACAAGGGCCTGCAGGGGCACTCGGATGCGGATGTGGGCATGCATGCGCTGACCGATGCCATTTATGGCGCCTTGGCCGAAGGCGATATCGGCCGCCACTTCCCGCCATCGGACCCGCAGTGGAAAGGCGCTGCGAGCGAGATTTTCTTGCGCCACGCGGCAGAGCTTGCGCGCGAAAAGGGGTTTGAGATCTCCAACGTCGATTGCACCCTGGTCTGCGAATACCCGAAGATCACCCCGCATGCTGCAAAGATGCGCGATGAAATCGCAAGAATCCTTGGCATCAATGCAAACCGGGTATCCGTGAAGGCCACCACATCGGAGCGGCTGGGCTTCACCGGGCGCGGTGAGGGCATCGCTGCGCTGGCAACTGCTGCATTGGTGAAGCCATGAAGATCGCAACCGCAATCGGAACCGTTCTGGGCGTGGGCTATCTGCGCCCTGCCCCCGGCACCTGGGGATCCTTGGCGGCGCTGCCGCTGGCCTATGGGCTGCATCAGGTCGGCGGCTTTCCCCTGCTCGCCCTGGTCACCATCCTGTGTTCGCTCATCGGGTTCTGGGCTGCTGCAGAGATGACCCGGGGCCAGGAGGATCTCGACCCGTCGGAATTCGTGATGGATGAGGTGGCCGGGCAGCTGCTGGCCATCTGGGCGATCTCCTATCCGGCCTGGGCGCATGGCATCGAAATCACCGCGCTTTGGCCCGGCTGGGTCTCTGCCTTTGTCCTGTTCCGGCTGTTCGACATCCTCAAACCCGGCCCGGTTGGCTGGGCCGACCGCAAGAAGGGCCCCTTCGGCGTGATGATGGACGATGTGATTGCAGGCCTTCTGGCCGCCATCGGTGTCATCCTGCTGGCAGGGTTCTCCCATGGGGTTCTGGGACTATGAGCATCGACGTCGCAGCGCTGATTGCAGCGGCCACAGAAAAGGGCCTCACCATAGCCACCGCCGAAAGCTGCACCGGCGGCATGGTGGCGGCGGCGCTGACCGACATTCCCGGATCCTCATCGGTCCTGGACCGGGGCTTTGTCACCTACTCCAACGCCGCCAAACAACAGATGCTGGGCGTGCAAAGCGCAACGCTGGAGGCCGTCGGCGCGGTCTCGGAGGAGGTCGCGGTCGAGATGGCAGAAGGCGCGCGGGATCGCGCCGGTGTGAGCCTGGCAGTTTCGGTCACCGGTATCGCAGGGCCCGGCGGATCGGAGTTCAAGCCCGAGGGCCGCGTCTGTTTCGCGCTGGCCTTTGTGGGCCAGGACACCTTTTCTCAGACGATAGAATTTGGCCCCCTGGGCCGAGACAAGGTGCGCCTGGCCAGCCGCGATCACGCGCTGACCCTGCTGAAAGCAGCCATTTCTAAGCCTGAATAGAAAACAAGCATAGGACCCAAAACTATGCACATTTTTTAATCACTTCACAAAAAGCCCCATAAAACAGCACAGCCAAGCCTGTCACTGCTTCTTTTTGCATCACTCATAGGTTTTGACAGCGTCCAACCCCTCAATCTGGATGGAAGGAACGCAAAATGAACGGAGCTGATACAGCTTGGATCATTGTGGCGACGGCTTTGGTGCTCTTCATGACGCTGCCGGGTCTCGCATTGTTTTACGGCGGGCTGGTTCGTGCCCGAAATGTGCTCAGCGTTTTCATGCATTGCTATGCAATTGCCTGTTTGATGAGCGTCCTGTGGCTCGCATTCGGCTATTCCATCGCCTTTGGCGGTGGCACCAGCGGCTATTGGGGCGGCTTGGACAAGATGTTCCTGAGCGGTGTTGATGCGGACAGCCTGTCCGGCACCCTGCCCGAGGTGCTGTTCTTTGCCTTCCAGATGACCTTTGCCATCATCACGCCCGCGCTGATCGTCGGCGCCTATGTGGAGCGTGTGGGATTTGGCTTTGTGCTGACCTTCTCCGGACTGTGGATGCTCTTGTGCTATGCGCCGGTGGTGCATTGGATCTGGGGCGGTGGCATGCTGGCCGATGGCGGCATCTTTGGCGAGATCGGCGTGCGCGACTTTGCCGGCGGTATCGTGGTGCATGAAACCGCAGGTCTGGCCGCGATCATCATCGCCGTTGTCCTTGGCCCGCGCAAGAACCGCACCACCCCGCCGCATAACCCCGGTTACGTGGTGATCGGTGCCGCGATGCTCTGGGTCGGCTGGTTCGGCTTCAACGGTGGCTCGCAGCTCGCGGCCGATGGTGGTGCCGCCATGGCGCTGACCGTGACCCATATCTCTGCCGCGACCGCCTCGCTCACCTGGGCGCTGTGGGAGAAGATCAAATATGGCAAGGCCTCGGTCGTGGGTATCGTCACCGGCACCATTGCAGGTCTGGCCTCGATCACCCCGGCCAGCGGCTTTGTCGGCCCGGTAGAGGCCCTGATCATCGGCGCCATCGCTGGTATCCTGTGTCAGGAAGCGGTGAACCTGGTGCGCAACGTGCTGAAGATCGACGACACGCTGGACGTCTTTGCCGTGCACGGTGTCGGCGGCATCTTCGGCACCATCATGATCGCTGTCTTCGGTGCCGGCACCTGGGCCGCGCAGCTCGGTGGTCTGGCTGTGGTTGGCATCTTCACCACCGTCGTGACCATCGTTCTGGTCAAAGTGGTTGCCGCCATCACCACCCTACGGGTGGATGCGGAAAGCGAGACCAACGGCCTCGATATTTCGGCCCACGGCGAGCGCGCTTACGATCTGTCCAGCTGACCTGACCGCTGGCAATCAAGAATATCAGGCAGGTCCGGTCAAATGGGCCTGCCTTTTGTTATGAAAGAGCACTGAGAAAACAGCGACAAAGCCGCCGTGGCTTCATCCCCTGCGGTGCGAGCGGATTATCCGTATAGCTCTGCTGCGCGCTTTTCGAAGGCCCGCACGATGCGCTGCATGGCCTCGTTGAACACCACGCCGATGATGCCCTGCAGCACCGCATTCTTGAACTCGAAATCCACGTAGAATGCCACATCACAGCCGCCGTCGGCCCGATCCGAAAACGCCCAGTTGGATTTCATGTAGCGAAACGGCCCATCCAGGTATTCGGTATCGATCTTGTGTTCGTCCGGATGCAGCACAACGCGGCTGCCGAACCGTTCCCGGAACACCTTGAAGGAAATCACCAGATCCGCCTCCATCACCTCGGCCGCGCCCTGGGAGGTACGGCTGCGGATCCGGGCGGCGGCGCACCAGGGCAGGAATTTCGGGTATTGTGCCACATCCGCGACCAGATCGTACATCTGCTGCGCCGAATAGGGCAGCTGGCGGTTTTCCGAATGGGTGGGCATGGCTGTGGCAATATTCCTGCTATGATCGTGCCGCGTCATGTCCTATGAACACGCGGGAATTTCAAGGGGTCAGCCATGTCACAGCGTCCATATGTCATCGATGTGATGATTTCAGCCAAGGCCATTGCCGCGCGCATCGAAGAGCTTTGCGCCGAGATCCACAAGGAATTCGGCGATACCGACAAGCTGGTCGTGGTCGGGCTGTTGCGCGGCAGCTTTGTCTTCATCGCCGATCTGGTGCGTGAGCTGGACCTACCGATCGAGGTGGATTTCCTGGAGGCCTCCTCTTACGGGGACGCCATGGAAAGCAGCCGAGAGGTCCGTATTCTCAAGGACTTGCGCGGAGCCATTGAAGGGCGGGATGTGCTGGTGGTCGAGGATATCGTCGACACCGGCCATACGCTGAACCATGTGATCAACCTCTTGACCAGCCGCAAGCCCGCGCGGCTGAAATCCATTGCCCTGCTCGACAAACCCTCGCGCCGCGAAGTGGATTTCCGCGCCGATTGGATCGGCTTCGAGATCCCGGACGAATTCGTCGTGGGCTATGGCATCGATTTTGCGCAACGCAATCGGAACCTGCCCCATATTGGCAAGGTCCGTTTCCTGGACGACTAGGCGTTTCCCGACGTCGTTTCGTTCAACAGCGCGTCAATGGCAGCGGTGAAGACCGCAACGCCCACCGGGATGATCTTGTCGGGGAAATCATAATCCGGGTTGTGCAGCTGCGGCATGTCCTGTCCCGCACCCAGCCAGAACATGGCGGCTTTCGACACGGTGCCGAATTGCCCGAAATCCTCGGACCAGGGTTGTGGAACTTGCCACAACTCCATCTCATAACCCGCTGTTTTTGCGCCATCGGCCAAAGGGCTCGACGCCTCTGGATGGTTTGTGCAGGCGTCAAAGACATCATCATAGGCGATCGAAAAACCGAGCCCCTCATCCTGGCAGACGCTTTGGACCAGCGCCTCTGCCCGGGTGACAAGATCTGCCATCCGCGCATTGGTCACGGTGCGCAGGGTGACCCAGATTTCAGCCTCGCCCGGGGCAATACCAAAGGTCGCCTCCCCCAGCCAGGCATGGGTCAGGGTGACAAGCGCATAGTCCGGCGTCATCGCGCCGCCTGCCCCAAGCGCGACCAAGGCGGGCATCAACGCGGTCATTGCCCCGGCGGGCGACTGCCCGTCCTGCGGTGCCGCCGCATGGGAGGTCTTGCCAGTCAGCCGAATACGAATGCCGCGCGACGCGCAATTCGAAGGTCCGACACAGAGCGCAAGCTGACCGGCGGCCAGCCCCGGGTAGTTGTGAAGCGCAAAGGAGAAGTCGGGTTTTATCCGCTCAAACTGCGGATCTGCAATGACTGCTGCGGCGCCCTTGCCGGTTTCCTCGGCCGGTTGGAACAGCAGCACCACCCGCCCCCGTTGCGGCCTGTGCTGTGCAAGATGCTCTGCCAGCCCCGCCACCATCACCATATGCCCGTCATGGCCACAAAGATGCCCGCGCCCCGCATGGGTGGATCGATAGGGAGCCTTTGACTGCTCTTCGATCGGCAGCCCGTCCAATTCACAGCGGATCAAGACAGTCGGCCCGGCTGCAGCGCCTTGAAAAACCGCTGCAACCCCATGACCACCCAGCCCGGTCAACAGGTCATCCGGGGAAAAACCGGTAAGATAGTCAGCAACGAATGCGGCTGTTTTCTCTTCCTGCCCAGAGACTTCGGGGATTTGGTGAAGGTCATGGCGCAGCTTTGTTAGCTGCGCCAGGCACTGCGGCGTCATGCAAGGCCCAGCTTGGCGTTGCGTGCCTCCCGCAGGCGGGCAAAATCATCCCCCGCGTGATAGGAGGACCGCGTCAACGGCGTTGCCGAGACCATCAGGAAGCCCTTGCCATAGGCGGCTTTTTCGTAGGTCTTGAACTCTTCCGGGGTCACGAAACGATCCACGGCATGGTGTTTCGGTGTTGGCTGCAGGTATTGGCCAATGGTCAGGAAATCGATATCGGCCGCGCGCATGTCGTCCATCACCTGTTTCACCGCCTGCGCATCTTCGCCAAGGCCGACCATGATCCCCGATTTGGTGAACATCGACGGATCCAACTCCTTCACCCGCTGCAGCAGGCGCAACGAGTGGAAATAGCGGGCGCCGGGGCGGACCTCAGGGTAGAGACCAGGCACGGTTTCAAGGTTGTGATTGAACACATCAGGCCGGGCTTCGACAACGGTTTCAAGAACTTCCGGCGCGCACTTGATGAAATCCGGGGTCAGGATCTCGATCGTGGTGTTGGGGCTGCGATGGCGCACGGCGCGAATGGTCTGGGCGAAATGATCGGCCCCGCCATCTTCGATATCGTCGCGGTCCACCGAGGTGATCACCACATGGTTCAGCCCCAGTTTCTCCACCGCATGGGCAACGCGGCCCGGTTCGAACACATCCAATGCCTCTGGCGGTTTGCCGGTTGCGATGTTGCAGAAGGTACAGGCCCGCGTGCAGACTTCCCCCATGATCATCATGGTGGCGTGGCCCTGGCTCCAGCATTCCCCCACATTCGGGCAACCTGCCTCTTCGCAGACGGTCACAAGGCCATTTTCCCGCATGATCTTGTGGGTATCCGCATAGCCCTTGCCACCGGGCGCCTTGACGCGAATCCAGCTTGGCTTCTTCGGCTGAGCATTGTCGGGGCGGTGCGCCTTTTCCGGATGGCGCTGCGCGGGGATTTTCAGGTCTCTCACGGGGCTTTTCCCTTGCGGCAACTGTTTGCGTCCTCGTTTAGCATAGCCACATGAGGATGACACGGCCAATTCAGCCTGTCGCATTCTCACATGGTACATAGCTGCTATGCTAGCCGCATCTCCTCAAATTCAAGTTACTCAATTCTGCGTTGCGGCATTTCCGGTTGTAGCACTTTTGATAGTTTAATAAGTCAGCAGCCATAACCTATTATTATGAACGGAGATCCCCGATGAAAGCTGGTGTCAAACTCCCCGACGTCACCTTCCACACCCGCGTGCGCGACGAATCGATCGAAGGTCCCAACCCATTCCGCTGGGAAGACAAGACCACTGCCGATTACTTTGCAAGCAAGCGCGTTGTGCTGTTCTCCCTGCCCGGCGCCTTTACCCCGACCTGCTCGACCTACCAGCTGCCCGGCTATGAAAACGGCTTTGGCGATTTTCAGGCGGAAGGCATTGATGCGATCTACTGCATGTCGGTCAACGACAGCTTCGTGATGAACAAATGGGCCGAAGCGCAAAAGCTGGAAAACGTGCAGGTCATTCCCGATGGATCCGGTGAATTCACCCGCAAGATGGGCATGCTGGTGGCCAAGGACAATCTGGGCTTTGGCGCCCGCAGCTGGCGTTATGCAGCCGTGGTGAACAACGGCGTCATCGAAGCCTGGTTCGAAGAGCCCGGCCTGTGCGACAACCACGCCGAAGACCCCTATGGCGTCTCCTCACCCGAAACCGTTCTTTCCTATCTGAAGACGGCCAAATCGGAAGTTGCCGCCTAAGCAACGGCTATCAGATCACTTTGACGGGCACTCGATCGGGTGCCCGTTTTCATACCGGGTTCAGCCCTCTTGGACCTCTCCCTCTCGGGTTTGCGCGACGATCTCCTGCCCGACCGCGCGCACCACTTCGGCCAGTTGGTCGAACCAATCCCCGGCCTCTGTCGTATCGCGGCGCACCAGGCCGATCCGGCGGAAAGGTTCCGGTCCCGGAAAGCGCTGAACCCGCAGCCCCTTGGTGGCGCTGCATTCGACCTGCAGCGCAACTTCGGGCATCAGTGTCAGGCCAAAACCCGCTGCGACCAAACGGGACAAGGTTCCCAAGGACCCGGCCCCCATGTTGATTTCCGGAGCGTTGCGCTGCATCCCGCAGACCTCCAGCGCCTGATCGGTCAGGCAATGCCCATCCTGCAACAGCATCAACTGTTCCGATCTCAAATCCTGAGGGCGAATCGCGGCGCCATCCGCATTGATCTGAGCCAGCCGGTTGGCGGAGCCGGCCAGCAGGAACCGATCCACGAACAGCTCTTTCTCGATCAGCCCGTGGCCGCCGCTGGGCAAGGCCAGAATCGCGACATCCAATTCACCGATCTGCAAACCCGTCAGCAAGCCTTCGGTCGTTGCCTCGCGCACCTGAACCGACAGCTGCAAATCGGTTGCCCGCAGTTGCGCAAGGATGCCGGGCAACAGATAGGGCGCCAATGTGGGTATCACCCCCAAAGCAAGGCTGCGCCTTCCGGTGCTTTGCTCCTTTGCCATCCGGGCAAGCTGCTCGGCCGCCCGCAAAACGGTCTCGGCCTGCCCCAGAACCTGGCGTCCCAGAGGCGTCATCACCACATCGCGGGCGCGCCGTTCCACCAAGGGGCCACCCATGGCATCTTCCAGGGCACGGATTTGCACCGACAGGGCCGGTTGCGACACATGGCAGGCTTCGGCCGCGCGACCGAAATTGCGCTGCTCGCACAGAGCGCGGAAATAGGTGAGCTGTCGCAGGGTAAAATTCATAATCGACGCTTATACGAAACGCGCACACCTGCAAGGGTAAATTATGCCACCCGTGCGGTTCCACGGACAGGGGGACAGCACCCATGACCCGGAAAATCAAAGAACAAGAGGCACTTAGCCAATTCTTCGGTGACCTCCGCCGGTTTCCCCGTCCTGAGCTTGATAGTAGCTCTGCAACTGTTGCAACGCGATCCGCAACACGATCTTCCCCGAGCGCGCCGACCAGCCCAGTTGCCGTTCCGCCGCTTCCAGCCCCTCCAGATAGCAGCAACACCTGAGCGCAATATCGCTGAGTCCCGGACCCAGGGCCGTCAAGGCCCCCATCGCCCGGTTCTGTGCCTCCCGCGCCGATTGGCTGGACCAGCCGCGATTGCCACCAGCGCTGCAGGCTTCGGCGCCGAAATAGGCCGCCCCTTGCGCCAGGTGCTGCCCGACCTGAGCCACTTCGTAATCTTCGCGAAGCCGCTTTCCCGTCAGCACCAGATCCGGTGGCAAGAAGGGGTCGCCATTCTTGTCCATCAGCCGGGCCAGCATATCCAACGGCGTCTCTGCGCCACCGTAGCGTTGCCGCCGCAGGCCCGGTGTCAACGGCGGAGTAAAATTCGGCCATTGTGGCGGAGCAAAAGTCGGCCAGTTTGGGGCGAGCGCCTTGGAGC
>NZ_JARCJL010000011.1:0-120866 GCF_028890025.1 Phaeobacter sp. PT47_59 | reverse complement strand
GCGCCATTGCGGATGCTGGCGGCGGACTCGACCACCTGCGAGACGGTGCCGTTGAGGTTCTCGACCGTCTTGTTGAAGTCGAGCCGCAGCTGTTCGTAATCCTCCGGGAAGGCGCTGTCGATGCGCACCGTCAGATCGCCGCTGGCCAGTACCGACAGGCGATCGGTCAGGGTGTGAACCACCTGCGCCTGGGCGGCATCGCGCTCTTTCTGCGCGGTTTCCAACTCCTTCTGACGGATCAGCGAGTTGCGGAACACGTCCAAGGTCCGGGCCATGTCGCCGATTTCATTGCGGCTTTCGGTGCCCGGAATGTCCGATGCGGTGTCCCCTTCGGCCATCGACAGCATGCGATCCTTGAGATTTTCAACCGGATTGATGACGCTGCGGGCAATGAAGAAGGCGGCCACGCCCATCGCCGCCAGGCCAACGACCAAGGCAATCAGCGCCGAGTTGCGCATTGCGGCGATATCCGCTTCGATATCGGCCACATAGGCACCGGTGCCAACGACCCAGCCCCAAGGTTCAAAGAGCTTGATATAGCCCATCTTGGCTTCCGGGATTTCCGAATCCGGCTTGTTGAAATGGTAGATCACGGCCCCTTTGCCATGTTCATTGATCACGCGCTGGAACTCCTGGAAAACAAAGACGCCATTCACATCTTCGAACTCCGACTGGTCCACGCCAAGCAACTGCTTGGCCACCGGGTGGGCTACCATGTAGTTGTCGCGATTGAAGGCAAAGAAGTAACCTGCGGCGCCAAAGCGCGGCAACTCAACCGCTGCAATCCCGCGCGCCTGAGCTTCCTCAAGGGTAATGGTTCCAGCCTGCACCTGAGCCTCCAGGCTGGCCAGAACGCTGACCATGGAGTCCGTCAGGCTGTCGAGTTCCTTCTCACGCATCTCATATGCGTTGTCGATTGCACGAGACAGCAGGATGAAGGTCAATACCGCGGCAAGCACGACGGCGAGGCCGGCCAAGGCATAAATTCGGGCAGGTAGCCGATACAGAAACGTAGGCATGTCAAAGTGGTCCTTAGATGAGGCGCATTCCGATGCAGGGATAGGCGATTTTTCCTAATTTTCCCTTAGATCCACCGTGAGACTTTTAGCCTTCAACCCCTCCAAAATTGCCTGAACCCCATGAAAATGTAGCATTTACCCCCGGAACAGATCGGGATTTCTTTCCATTTCGCAACACTGGCCAGACCAGGGGTTTTGGCCGGACCGGCAGGCAAATCATTGCAACAGAAAGGATTTTGTCCTGTTCAGTCTGAGCAGAGCCATCGCTGCATCCTGCCGCACACACGCCAGACACGCACTGCCATCGGGCGTTGCCATTCTAGACTGAATCCGCGTGAATGGCCTATTTGGCCGCCAACGGCACAGTTGACGTGGTCACAGGTATCAAGGCCTGCGAATCAGGGCCGAAAGGGGCGATCTGCCTGCAATTGGGATCAAAACAGCGATCAGAAATCCGTCGGCGCGCCGCCTTCGGATTTACGGCGGGCGACAAAATCGCCCAGTTCCTCGCGGATGGCAGGGTCCATGGGAGGGGCTTCGAAATCACCCAGGATCTCCTTGTAGATCCGATGGGCGCGTTCCGGTGTCCAGACGGCTCCGGCGGCCTCCCAGGCTTCAAAGTTGCGCCAGTCGCTGAGGAAGGGCTGGTAGAAGGCGTCTGTATAGCGATCCTGGGTATGCTGGATGCCGAAGAAATGGCCGTCGTTGCCCACCTCGCGGATGGCCTCAAGGGCGATATCCTCGGGGCCGGTGGCGCAGATCTGCGGCTGCATGTAGCGCTGGATCTGCTGCAGGACCTCGCAATCCATGATGAATTTCTCCGGGCTGGCGATCAGCCCGCCCTCCAGCCAACCGGCGGCATGGTAGACCATGTTGGTCCCGGACTGCACCGCGGACCAGAGCGAGTTCGAGGTCTCCCACATGGCCTGCCCGTCCGGCACATTGGCCGCGCAGACACCCGAGGCGCGCATCGGCAGGCCGTAGTAACGCGCCATCTGGCCGGTCATCTGGGTTGCGCGCATGTATTCGGGCGTGCCAAAGGCAGGCGCTCCGGATTTCATGTCCACATTCGAGGTAAAGGTGCCGATCGCGCAGGGCGTGCCCGGGCGCACATATTGAAACAGCGCCACGGCACAAAGCGCCTCTGCCAGTGATTGCGCCACCGCGCCCGCCATGGTCACCGGCGCCATCGCCCCGGCCAGGGTAAAGGGGGTGATGACCACCGCCTGCCCCTTGCGCACCAGCCGCAGACAGCCGTCGATCATCGGAAAGTCGTGCTTCAAGGGCGAGGTGGAGTTGATATTGGTGTACATATGCGGGCGGCTCTCGAATTCCGCGTGGCTGAGGCCCCCTGCGATACGCACCATCTCCATCACATCCTCGACCCGTTCCTTGCCAAGGGAATAGGCATGCATCACCTTGTCGGTCAGGGTCAGCTTGTCATAGAGCACATCCAGATGCCGCACCGAGGCGTGGATATCCACCGGCTCCACCGGATAGCCGCCCGCGAAATGGATGCAGTTGAAATACTGGGTGAGTTTCAACAGGTTCTGGCATTGCTCCCGCGTGCCCGAGACCTTTTTGTTCAACTCCAGATCCCAGTAGTTCGGCGGCGAGGAGACATTGCCAAAGAGGATATGATTGCCGCCCACCGGGATCCTGCGGTCCAGGTTGCGCGGGGTGATGTCAAAGCTGTTCGGGGCCTTGCCGACCATCTCCATCACGAAGTCGCGGTCCATCCGCACCAGATCACCCTCGACCCGGCAGCCCGCCTGTTTGAAGATCTCGATGGCCTCGGGGTTGAGGAAGACGATACCGATCTCTTCGAGAATGCGCATGGCGCCATCGTGGATGGCGGCAACCCCCTCGGGATCAAGCGGTTCGGTGGGCCTGTCGATATTGACCGGGATGGACCAGGGCATCTGGTTGAGGGCCGCACCGCCACGCCGGGCCGCCGCGCCTGCCCTGCCCCCGCCGCGTCTGCGTGCTGCTGCTCGTGCCATGATATCCTCCGTCCGGTTGCACCGGCCTTCACCCGTGTTGCGCCCTCAACTGGCCCGATATCCCCTTGGGCCACCTTTCCATTCACGACATGGCCTGTCGTTTTCTCGCAACCACACGGCGCTGACCAAAAATTCTGGACAGAACTGAACAGTTCCGCGCGCAGATTTGCAAGCAGCCGGTATTCGCAGCTGCCGCTCAGCGGTTTCGAAGGGGATGGTCAGGCCCGGGTCAGGCCTGGGTCAGGGCGGCCCTGCGATCCAGCCAGTCCGGGATATGGCCGATATCCGGCAGCACCGCATCCGCATGTGGCTCCAGATCGCAGCGGCTGGCCATGCCGGTCAGCACACCGATCCGCTGCATGCCCGCCGCCGCCCCCGCCTGCAGGTCGTGCAGGCTGTCCCCGACCATGGCGGTGCGGTCTGGACGGACGCCGCAGTGATCGCAAAAGGCCAGCAGCGGCTCCGGATCCGGCTTGGCGCCATGACCACTATCGAACCCGGCCACAAAGGCGAAACGGTCCAGAACGCCCGCCCGCTGCAGCTGGCTCACGGCCGAGAGCTCCGCATCATTGGTCATCACCCCCAGCACCTTGCCCCGCGCCAACAGACCATCAAGGAAGGCGGCTAGGGGCACCGCCTCGGCCAGGGCCGCCTCTGCTGCATTCTGCGCCAGATAGCGTTCCAACTCCGGCTCGGGCATATGGGGCACATGCGGCGCCAGGGCGCTGGCAACCTCGGCATTGGTTCCGGCGATCACGAAACTGTCGGGATGAAAGGCGGATTGCTCCAGATCGAAGCGCAGCGTTTCGGCCATCGCCCGCGCCAGGTCATCGTCGCCCGCCGACAGGGACAGCAGCATGTCCGCCGCCCAGGTGTTCCAGGTGGCGGCAAAATCGAAAAGGGTCCCGTCCTTGTCGAACAGAAAAGCATCTACCGGCATGTGCATGATCCAGGGTTACAGTCGTTCGGGGATATCCCTATCAGGTCCAGTGGATTTGCGCACCACCCGGCAGCGCCATCCGGGCCTGCATGGGTGATTCATATTTCAGCCCGGCATCATCGCAGAAACCCACCACCCAGGCATCGTCCATCATTAAGAAATCGAGCACCGACCCCAGAAACTCCGGATCCGACGCCCGGCTCTTCAAATCGTCGACAGACGCACCCGTTGCGCCCATAAACACCGGAAACAGCTCATCATTTCCGGACAGCCAGGCCAAGGCCCGCAGCGCGAGGGTTTCAGCTTCATCGGCGGAAATCTGCATGGGAACACCTTCCTGACACCTTGCGGCCAATTTAGTAAAAATACGAAACAGTTTATTAACCAGTGACTGGGAAAACTACCAGTCATCGAAACCCGTGCATCGAAAGGGCAATGTGTGCAGGGAACCATTCTGGTCATAGACGGTGTCTCCACCAATCGGATCATGATGAAGGTGCAGCTTGCGGCGGCCTATTATGACGTCGTGCTGGCGGCCGGCGTTGCCGGGGTGCTGGATATCGCGCGCAGCTGCCGCCCGGATCTGGTTCTGACCGCGAATGCCCTGCCCGATGGCCGCGCCGCCGATGTGAAGCGCGCACTGATGCGCGACGACACCCTGGCAAATGTGCCGGTGATCGCGGTCAGCCGCTCGGACAATCCCGCACGCCGTCTCGAAGCCCTCTCTGCCGGTATCGACGACGTGCTGCCGCAGCCGCTGGAAGATGTCATTCTCCAGGCCCGGATCCGCAGCTTGCTGCGCGCCCGCAGCGCCAATGAAGAGCTGAACATGCAGCGGGATGCCTCGCATGGCTTTGTCCTGCCGCTGAGCGATCGCGCCACCTCGGCCCGTGGAATCCAGGCGAGCGTTGCGCTGGTCGCCGAAGATATTCAGACCGCCCGCGCCTGGAAACGGCGTCTTGGCCAGACGGTCTCGCATGAGATCCGCACCCATCAGATCGGCGACGTTCAGCCCCTGATGAGCGAACCTGTCGCCGATGTCTTCATCATCGAGCTGAACGAGGTCTCTTCAGGCGCCGGTCTGCGCCTGCTCGCGGATCTGCGCGCGCGTGCCGCCACCCGCCGATCGGTGGTCATCGCGGTGCCCAACCCCGCCGATCCCCATGTGGCCGCCGAGGCCCTGGACCGTGGCGCCCATGACGTGCTGCAAACCGGTTTCGATGTAGAGGAACTGGCGCTGCGCCTGGAGACCCAGCTGCAATACAAGCACCGTCACGATCTTCTGCGCGACAGCGTGCGCAACGGGTTGCGTGCCGCCGTCGAGGATCCGATGACCGGGCTATACAACCGGCGCTATGCCAAGCCCTTTCTGGACCGCACCGCCCGCAACGCCTCTGAAAGCGGCGACAAGTTCGCACTGATGCTGGCCGATCTGGATCACTTCAAGCAGATCAACGACCGCTATGGCCACCCCGCAGGCGATGCGGTTCTGATCGAGGCCGCCAAACGCTTGCAGGCGCGGCTGCGCCCGGTGGATCTGCTGGCGCGTGTCGGTGGCGAGGAATTCATGATCGTCCTGCCCGGCGCCAGCGAGTTCGAAGCGGGCCTTGCCGCCGTCGAGCTCTGCAATGCCATCAACAGCAAGCCCTTTCATGTGCCGGGCATCGATCAGCCGATTTCGGTGACCATCAGCATCGGCGCGGTGATTGGCGGCGGCACGACCGAGAGCATCAAGGTCACCGAGCTGATCGCCAAGGCCGACCAGGCGCTCTATGACGCCAAGAATGCCGGCCGCAATCAGGTGACCATGTCCCCGGCCAGCGCCGCGGTCGCCTGACCCCGCCCCCAATTGCAAAGGCAAGATCTAACCAGGCAAAGACGGCTGAACAAAGCCGTCATCTGCCCTGGCGTTCTGTGACCACGGGGATCAAAATCCGGAGGGGTCAGTGACCGGGCGGTCTGGGCGGGCCGTCGTCGCCATGTCTCTTGAACCGCTCCTGCATCTTCTGCGCATAGCGTTTGCGATCCTCCGCTGCCATGGCCTCAAGCTGCGCAACCCAGGCCTCCTGGACCGAGATATAGAAGGCATGTCGGCTTTCCGCCTGCTGCCTGAGCAACGTGGCCAAGGCCTCTGCCTGGAACGGATCACCCATCAGGATCGCGATGACGGCGTCTCCTTCGGCGCGGCGGCGCGCGATGTGGCTGCCGTGTTCCCCTTCGGCACGATTGTGCAGGGCGCGCCGGGTGTCGCGGTCCAGATCGCGAAAGATCATCGCCCCAACCGAGGGCGGCCGCCGTCCCGGATGATCTCCGTCGCGCCAGCGCACCGCGGCCCCGACAGCCAGGCCCGCAACCGCCAGGTTCGCCGCGAGAGAGACCGCCAGCAGCGCCTTCAACCAGGGCCGCATGCCGCTGCGGGTTTTCAGCTCATCGCCGTCCGGCGCTGTTTTCGGCGCCTGATCCGGGTTTTGTCCTTCGGTGGTCATTGCGTCTCCTCGTCCAGCAGCATCGCCAGATCGTAGTTTTCATATGGCAGGTTCGTCGACTCGCTTGTGCCCTGAACCAGTGCAACCGGGTCGGGCAGGAAACTGGGAGGCGCCAGACCGATCCAAAGCCCCGCCGCCGTGGCCGCAACCATGCCGCCCATCGCAGGCCAGCCGCCAACCGCGCGCCGGAACTGCTGCCACAGGCCAAAGGCTACGTCGGCAAGGCGATCCGGTGGTGTCCCGTTTGCTTGGGCCTGAAGCGTGGCCCGGTGGTCTGCCTGGCAGCTGGCCGCATCGGCAAGGATGCGCGCGGTCAAAGCCTCGGGCATGGCCGGGCGGGCCTGCCGGGCATCGTCGAACAGGCTGTCCAGCCGTTTCAGATCGTCTTCGGTCTCAGCCATCGTCATACCCCAATTCTTCGCGTCGCTTGGCCAGGATCCCGGCCAGTGCCCTTTTGCCCCGGGCGGTCAGGCTTTCAACCGCCTCGACGCTGATATCCATGATCGCGGCAATCTCCGGGTTTGCCAGCTCTTCCAGGTGACGCAGCACGACCGCCTGACGCTGCCGCTCCGGCAGATGCATCAATGCGGCCTGCAGCGCATCCTGGCGGGCCGCCTCCTGCAACTGCTCTGGCGCGCCCTTTGCCGGGTCGGGCGGCTCGGGCACCGCATCCAGATCCAGATGCCCGCCACGCTGACGCCGCTTCAGATCGATGCAGAGGTTCATCACCACCCGATAGAGCCAGGTCGAGACCTGCGCCTCGCCCGGGCGCCAGTCGGGCGCCATGCGCCACAGACGCAACATCGCCTCCTGGGTCACATCCTCGGCCTCGGCCCGGTTGCCGAGAACACGCATCGCCACCCCAAAGGCACGCGGCCCCAACCGGTCGGTCAAGAGGGTCGCCGCACGCCCGTCACCGGCCACGAAACGCGCAAGCAGCGCATCGTCTTCCAACGACTGAGGTTGCGCGCTCACCTTGGGCGGGCCTTCCTTGGAAGCCCCGCCCGGCGGTATGTCGGTTTTCTGCAGCACGCCTGAGAGATCAGTTCTGCTCCATTCCCTGGCCCGGCTTCTGGCCACAGTCGCGGCCCTTGTGATGCTTGCCACGCTTGTGCATGCGCATCTCTTCGAACTCCGCCTTGGAGATGGCGCCGCTGCCATCGCTGTCCAAGCGTGAGAACATATCACCATGCTTGCCTGGCATGGGCAACTCTTCCTGGCTCAGGGCACCATCGCCATCGCTGTCGTGCCGCTCGATCATCTGGGCGGCGCGTTTCTCAGCGCGTTTGTGGCCCTCGGCAATGATCTCTTCTGCCGACAGCTTGCCATCGCCATCGGTATCCGTCGCGGCAAAGCGGGCGGTGCGGTGGGCGTCCATTTCGGCCTTGCTCACCTCGCCATTGCCATCGGCGTCCAGCTCTTCGAAGGTCACGCGCGGTCCGTGATGACCCGCTCCCGGCTGGGCCAATGCAGCCGATGCCCCGGCAAGACCGGCAACAGCAACGATCGCGGCCATGAAGTGCGAGTGTTTCATATCATCTTTCCTTCTGTTCGCAGCAGCCCCGTGCTGCTTGATGCATGGAAGAAACGCAGGGGACCCGGCTTTCCGTCGCAAAAAAGTGAATTAGCTAAACCCCGCAATTCTTGCGGCATCGGGCCGCAGAGCTTGTATCGCCCCCTTTTCCTCGGGCAAGAAGCAGGCAAACATGGCTACGCAACACAGGATTTTCCATGACCGAGTCTCACGCCGCGCCGACGCCCGAAGCACTGGCCGCTGACATTGAAGCCGACCGCCCCACCATGCCCGCACTGCTGAAGGGCTGGCGTCGCAAATGCCCCGACTGCGGCAAGGGCGACATTCTGCATTCCTATCTCAAGGTGAACGACAGCTGCGGCAACTGCGGCTTGGATCTGTCCGGGCATCGCGCCGACGATGGGCCCGCCTATCTGACCATTCTGATCGTCGGCCACCTGATGGCACCGATCCTGCATGTGGTCTATTTCGCCTACCGACCGGAACCTCTTGTCACCTTTACGGTTTTCTCGATTGGATGTCTGGCCTCGTCGCTGTATCTTCTGCCCAGACTGAAGGGTGTCGTCGTGGCCTATCAATGGGCGCGACGCATGCACGGGTTCGACAACAAGAACTGATCCCTTCGCAATACCTTTAGGGAGGGGTAGATGAGCACAGCAGAAGTACAGGGCGTCACCAGCCAGGATAAATCGGCGATCCGCAATGCAGCGACGGTAATCGCCGTGCGTGACCGGATGGCCGAAGACCCGCAGGTCCTGATGGGGCAGCGCGGCGCCAAGGCGGCCTTCATGCCCAACAAGTTCGTCTTCCCCGGCGGTGCGGTCGATCCCGCCGATGCCGCCGTTCCCCTGGCCGATCCCCTGCCCGAGGTCTGCCGCAACCGGCTGGCCGAACAGGCGCCCGAGGATCTGCATCACGCGCTTGCCGCCGCCGCCATCCGCGAATTGTGGGAAGAAACCGGACTGCTGCTTGGCACCCCCGGGGAATGGTCCGGCGCGGTGCCGGATGATTGGCAGGCCTTTGCCGACAGCGGGCACCTGCCCTCGGCGCGCGCGCTGCAATTCGTGTTCCGTGCCCTCACCCCTCCGGGTCGGCCGCGCCGGTTTGATGCGCGTTTCTTCCTGATCGATGCCGATGAGATCCTGGGCGATCTCGACGATTTCTCGCAGGCCTCGGACGAGCTGTCGCATCTGCAGTGGATCCCGCTGAGCGAGGTGCGCACCTTCGACCTGCCCTTCATCACCGAGGTGGTGCTGGCCGAGGTCACCGGCCGCATCCGCGATACCAGCCCGCCGGGCAGCGTGCCCTATTTCCGCAACGATGATGAAACCAGCCTGTTCCTGCGCCTCAAGGGCTATCCGATGCCGGACAGCCATTAAGGCGCCCTAGTCAGAGCGCCAGCACCAGCGCCAGGATCGACAGGCCCAAGAGCCCCATGCCAAGGATCTCGCGCCCGGTGATCTTTTCGCGGAAGAACAGGACCGAGGCCAGCAGCGACAGCACCAGTTCGATCTGGCCCAGCGCCTTTACGTAGGCGGCGTTTTGCAGGGTAAAGGCCCAGAACCAGCAAAACGAGCCTGCCATGCTGGTCAGCCCCACCCAGACCGCGACCCGGCGCGCCTGCCAGACGCGGGTGATCTCGCCCTTTTCGCGTGAAGCCAGCCAGACCAGCATGAACAGGGTCTGCAAGGACACCACCGCCGCCAGGGTGATCCCGGCCCGGAACATCGGATCCAGATCCGCCAGTTGCAAAGACGCGCCGCGGTAGCTGACGGCGGAAAAGGCAAAGAGAACGCCCGATCCCAGCCCCAGCAGCGAGGCCTTGTTGGTCAGGTGCTGCCACCAGGCGCCCTGCACATCAGGGGTTTTCGACAGCACCATCACCGCCGACAGGCCGATCAGGATCGCGGCCCAGCCCCAGGGGCTGATCCCATCCCCCAGCACCACAAGCCCGACGATGGCGGTCTGGATGACTTCGGTCTTCTTGAAGGTGATGCCCACGGCAAAATTGCGCTGCTTGAACAGCGCCACGACGCAGACGGTCGCCAGGATCTGCGCGGTGCCACCGATGGCCGCAAAGCCCCAGAACCGCGCGCTCAGCTCGGGCAGGCTTTGCCCGGTCACCGCCAGATAGCTCGCCAGCGCCGCCAGGATGATCGGCGCCGAATAGGCAAAGCGTGCAAAGGTCGCCCCACCCGGTGACAGGGTGACGCTGCTCAATACCTTTTGCAGCATGAAGCGCACGGTCTGAAAGCTCGCGGCGGCGATGGAGACGGGAATCCAGGTCAACATGCCTTCGCTTATGGGCGCTTATCCGTTCTTTTGCCAGAGCGGATGCGGCACCGGATCCTTGGTTCGCAATAGATAGTGCCAGAAAACCTGCAAGTAGGAGCGATAGACATAGGCCTCATTCGCCTCTTTGTAGGCCGGTTCGTGAAGGCGATAGAGACGCGGCAGCGCATGCCAGGGCACGCCCGGATGCATGTGATGTACGATATGCAGGTTGTTGTTCAGGAACAGAAACGCCAGCGGGCCGCGATCCTCGACCAGAACGGTACGGGCATGGGGATCCTCATGGGCGCGATGTTCCAGAAAGGTGCGGATTTTGAGCAGAGCAAGGCCGAGGTACACCGCCAGCGCATAGGCCCAAAGCGGCATAGGAGACAGCCAGACCAGCCAGATCACCACCACCACGCCCGCGACATGCAGCAGCCAGTCGAGGATCACCTGCCGTTCCCCTTCCCGGATCATTCGCCAGTCTCCGTGCATGAAACAGACCTGGGAGATCAGCGGCCCCAGCAGCATCCGCCCCAGCAGCGTGTTATTTGCCCGCAACAGCAGTTGTTGCCATTTGGGCAGCCCGCCCCAGACCTTGGGACACAGGTAATTGCTTTCGGGATCGTCAAAAGGATCGGTCAGCCGTTCATCCCGATGGTGCGCCAGATGGGTATCTCGGAAGCGGCCGTAGGGGATCACCAGGTTCAAGGGCAGCGCCATCAGCGCCTCATTCAGGGCCCGGGTCCGAAAGGGATGCCCATGCAGCGCCTCGTGGCAGAGCGACGCATGAAGCGCAATCAGCAGCGCGCTCACCACGATCGCGAGCCAGATGCCGATCTCCG
Organism: Phaeobacter sp. PT47_59; assembly: GCF_028890025.1. NCBI lineage: Bacteria > Pseudomonadati > Pseudomonadota > Alphaproteobacteria > Rhodobacterales > Roseobacteraceae > Phaeobacter > Phaeobacter sp. PT47_59. The sequence goes on along the minus strand of NZ_JARCJL010000011.1, from coordinate 109,765 downwards.
GCAGCCAGACAATACCCGCCAGCCATGCGCCATAGCAGGCCAGGATCAGCGCAAGCGTTCCCCATTCCACCCCGCGCGGCATGCATTCCGCGGGCACCTTCGGCATCTCAGACATGCACCCGCCCCCAGGAAATACCCGCCCAGACCCGCTCGTAGATCAGATAGGTCACGAACCCGAGCCCGGTATTCACCAGCGCCATCACGCCTCCGACGCTGGCTGAACCAGTGGCGAGGAAACCGACCAGCGTCATCACCGAAAAGCCGATTGCGTTCCATATCACGGCCTTTACGACCGACCGCCTGCGCGTCTCCATTCCGCCTCCTTTTCAAGGGCATGCTGACCCTTTTTGGTTGCTGCCCATGGGGATGGCAGCCGTTCACGGACAGATTACGAGCGCCTTCTGATGTGCGGAATTCCGAATATGATTAACAAATCTCAGCGACTGTGATATTTATCACCAATGGAGATAGATATCGACAAGCGCCTGCGCGCCAAACAGTTCCGCGAGCGCCTGAGCCGGGCCATGAGCAGCCGCGGGATCAGCCAAAGCGCCCTTGCCCGCCAGACCGGCGTGGATCGCTCCACCATTTCGCAGCTTCTGACCGACCAAGGCGCGCGGTTGCCCAATGCCCATGTGGTGGGCTCCTGTGCCTCGGCGCTGGGAGTTTCGGCGGATTGGCTCCTGAGCCTGTCGGAACGTCCCGAAAATGCGGCCGAACTTCTGGCCTCCAGCATGGCGGTGAGCGCAGCACCGCGCGCCCTGGTGGATGAGCAGATCTTTGACTGGCACCGGGAGGCTGCGGGCTACAAGATCCGCCATGTTCCTGCGGCCCTGCCCGACATGCTGAAGACCCGCGCGCTTCTGGAATGGGAATATGCGCCGCACCTGGGCCGCTCGGCCGACCAGGCCATCGGCGCATCAGAGGACCGCCTCGCCTGGATGCGGCAGGCGCAGTCCGACTATGAAATCGCCATGCCCACCTATGAACTCGAAAGCTTTGCCCAGGCCACAGGCTATTACGAAGGCCTGCCGCTGGAGATCCGCCTGGAGCAGCTGGACCATTTCGAACAGATCTGCACCCAGCTCTATCCGCGACTCCGGGTCTATCTCTTTGATGCCAAACGGTTGTTTTCCTCACCGCTGACGATCTTCGGCCCGCTCCTGTGCGTCTTTTATGCAGGCAGCCACTACATGGCCTTCCGCGACCGCGAGCGGGTAGAGACCTTCACCACTCACTTCGACCGGCTGGTACGCGAGGCCGACCTGACCGCCCGCCAGTTCCCCGAGAAACTGCGCGCCTACAAGGAGTATCCGCTTTAGACCTTGGGGTCTGGATTCTCGGTGTGGCCATCCACCGCAATCACCTGGCCTGACACCAGCCGCGCCCCATCTGAGCCGAGGAACACCGCCATATTGGCCACATCCTCGGCCCGAACCCAGGAGCGCATGGAGGTGCCCGCGGCATAGCCCTGATAGACCGCATCGCGGCTCATGCCCTTGAGCGCCGCTTCGCGTTCCAGCACGCCCTCCATGCGCGGCCCCTCGACGGCGCCGGGACAGATCGCATTGGCGCGGATCCCGTGCGGCCCCAACTCCATCGCCAGCGTCTTCATCAGCCCGATGACCGCCCATTTCGCCGCCGAATAGGGCGCGCGGTTGGGGTAGCCATAGATCCCGGCGGTAGATGAGGTCAGGATGATCGCCCCCCGCCCTGCGGATTTCATCAGGGGCGTCGCGTATTTCGCCGCCAGAAAGGCGCCCTCCAGATTGACGCTGACGCAAGCGCGCCAGTCCTCAAGGTTGATGTCCTCGACCTGTGCGGTTGGCCCGGCGATCCCGGCATTGGCGCAAAGCACATCCAGCCCGCCCGCTGCGGCGATCTCATCAAAGACCGCGTGCATCTGGACCTCATCCGCCGCATTGGCCAGGTGGGTCTGCCATGTGTGCGGCAGCTTCCCCAGCGCCGAGGCATCCAGATCGGTGACCCAGACCTCGGCGCCCGCAGCGGCAAAGGCTTCACCCATGGCCCGCCCGATGCCGGAGGCGCCCGCCGTGATCAGAACCCGCACAGCGCCGGACCTAACGCGGTGCGCCGATGGCTCGGCCCAGCCCCTCGGGCGCGGGCAGTTCCGCATGGGCGCGTGCCAGCGTGGCAAGGTTTTCGGCCAGATGCGGCGCAGGCGGGGCAGAGCGGCGGGTGCTCAGGTCCACATGCAACAACATATGCTCCCCGGTCGCCAAAAGGCGCTCGCCCTCGTACATCTCATGCCACAGGTGCATCTTCTTGCCCTCGGCCATGATGACGCGGGTCTTCACCTGAATGGGATGGCCTGCGTGCACCTCGTCGATATGGCGAATGTGCGTCTCGGCAGTGAAGAAACTGCCACCCGAGGCGATATAGTCCGCATCGCAGCCGATGATCGCCATCAGCCGGTCGGTGGACTGGGCAAAGGCATCCAGGTAGCGGCTTTCGGTCATATGGCCGTTGTAGTCGGTCCAATCCAGCGGCACGACACGATTGAGCGTCAGCACCGGCTGCGAGGGATCGCTGATCTCTGCCACGGTATTGGCAAGACCCATGGCGCCTTCGCGCGCCTTGTCATGGGCGTTCTGAAGCGCGCCCGCCCCCCAGTTGGTATTGCCCAGCGCCCGCATCATGCCGACCAGGTTGTCATCGCGGATCCGTTCCAGCTCGCGAATGGAGTGCTTGCCCGACTGCGCATCGGACTGGCCCGCGATCAGATCGACAAGCTCGTCATTGAATTCGGGCACATCCATCAGCTTGGTCCAGGGCCAGGTGAGGCACGGCCCGAACTGGGCCAGGAAGTGCTTCATGCCCGCTTCGCCGCCCGCCACCCGGTAGGTCTCGAACAGGCCCATCTGCGCCCAGCGGATGCCAAAGCCATAGCGGATCGCGTTGTCGATTTCCTCGGTGGTGGCGATGCCGTCCTTGACCAGCCACAGCGCCTCGCGCCAAACGGCTTCAAGGAAGCGATCCGCCACATGGGCGTCGATTTCCTTTTTCAGATGCAGGGGATACATGCCGATGCCAGAGATGATCTCCTTGGCCTTGTCGATCACCTCGGGGGTGTTCGCCTCAGTGGTGACCACCTCGACCAGCGGCAGCAGGTAGACCGGGTTGAAGGGATGCGCGACAACGATCTGCGCGGCGTTCGTGAAACCGTCCTGCAATTGCGAGGGCTTGTAGCCCGAGGTGGAGGATCCGATCACCGCGCCGCGCGCCACGTGATCCTGCAGCTCGGCGTAGACCTTCTGCTTCAAATCCAGGCGTTCCGGCACGCTTTCCTGCACCCAAGATGCGCCCGCCACCGCCTCGGCAATGGTGGGGTGGAAAGACAGCGCGCCTTCGGCGGGCAGTGCGACATTCCCCAGCCCCGGCAGAGACCGGCGCGCGTTACCCAGAACCTCGGCAATCTTGCGCTCAGCCTCGGGATCGGGATCAAAGACCCGTACGTTCCAGCCGTTCAACAAGAACCGCGCGGCCCATCCGCCACCGATGACGCCACCGCCGATGATTGCTGCTGTTTTCATTCTGTTTTCTCCAATTTCATACAGCGCACCAGGTTCGCCATGACACCGGTCTCACCGATCACCAGCAGGCGATCCTCCGGTGTCACCAGAAATATCTGCGCGTCACTGTACGCATATCCGGCACCCAGACACTGCAACTGCAAGGACCAGCTGTTGCCCACGCCCACTGCCTCGACCGCCTTGATGTCACAGCTCCACTCCAATCCGAACAGCCCATCGCGGCCATACCAATCGGGGGTGCCCTCCCCGACCTCTCCGGCCTTGGCGCACCAGGCGGCATTGCGCGCCCAATAGCCCTCCCAGAGGGGGGCTTCCTGCGCATTTACTGCGAAGGGGGCGCCGATCAGAGCGGCTATGGCCAGGGCTTTGCGGATCACTTCGCCACCGGTGCGCGTTTCACCAGGCCGAGCTGCTCACGCACCTCGGCGGCGCCGATCACCCGGGCGCCCATATTTTCGATGATGGTGCCTGCGCGTTCCACCAGCTGCCAGTTTTCGGCCAGAACGCCTTTTTCCAGCCAGAGGTTATCCTCAAGGCCGACGCGCACATTGCCGCCCGCCAGGACCGAGGCCGCCACATAGGCCATCTGATCGCGCCCGAGCGAGAAGGCCGACCAGTCCCAATCACCGGGCACGTTGTTCACCATCGCCATGAAGGTGTTGAGATCATTGGGCGCGCCCCAGGGCACCCCCATGCAGAGCTGCACCAGTGCGGGGCTGGTCAGGATGCCTTCTTTTACCAGCTCTTTGGCGAACCAAAGATGGCCGGTGTCAAAGGCTTCGATCTCGGGCTTCACGCCCAGGTCCGTCATCATCTGCCCCATGGCGCGCAGCATGCCGGGGGTGTTGGTCATCACGTAATCGGCCTCGGCAAAGTTCATGGTGCCACAGTCGAGCGTACAGATCTCGGGCAGGCACTCGGCCACATGGGCCATGCGGGCGGTGGCGCCGATCATGTCGGTCCCGGCCTCCTTGACCGGCAGCGGGTTTTCCACGTCGCCGAAGACGATATCGCCGCCCATGCCTGCAGTCAGGTTCAGGACCACATCGGTGTCGCTGTCGCGGATCCGGTCGGTGACTTCTCGGTAAAGCCCCAGATCGCGGCTGGGCGCGCCGGTTTCGGGATCGCGCACATGGCAGTGCACCACGGCAGCGCCCGCCTTGGCCGCCGCGATGGCGCTTTCGGCGATCTGCTCAGGCGAGCGGGGCACATGCGGACTGCGGTCCTGGGTGCCGCCCGATCCGGTGACGGCGCAGGTGATGAAGACGTCGCGGTTCATGGTCAGAGGCATGTTTTTGTTTTCCCCTCGATGTACAGGGTTTTGCCTTGGGTTATCCCCAGACTCCCCCCCAGATTCCTGTTTGCCTTGGCCTCTACTGTGCCTCAGCCTGTGAGCCAACAGTTGACGCAAAGCGAATCCCACTTGATGAAATCCGCGAAAAACATCCTACAGCCCGAGCATCGCCCGCTGAAATGCGCGGTCGTGGTGCTGGACGAATGCAACACGCTCTCCTTCGCGGCGGCGGTCGATCCGATGCGGGCGGCCAACCGGCTGGCCGGGCGCTGCGCCTTTGACTGGGACTATATCAGCGCAACCGGCGAGGCGCCGATGCTGACCAGCGGCCTGACAGTGCCGACGACGCCGCTGTCGCGCCTTGAGGGCTGCGATCTGTTGATCGTTGTGGCGGGCTTCCAGCTGGCGCGCCACGCCACCCCCAGCCTGCTGGCGGGGCTGCGCCGGATCGCGGCCACCGGCGCCACCATTGCGGGCATTGACGGTGGCCCCTGGCTGATGGCCGAGGCAGGGCTGCTGGACGATCACCCCGCCACCACCCATTGGGAGGATCTGGAGAATTTCTCGGCCCGTTTTCCCGATGTGGATTGCCGCAGCGATCGCTTCACCGTCTCTGACGGGCGGCTCACCTCGGGCGGCGCCACCCCTGCGATCGAGATGATGCTGCATATCATCAGCGCCCGCCACGGCGCCGGATTTGCCGCCCGCGTGGCCGGGCTGTTCCTCTATGATGGTCCGAGCAGCGCGCCACGTCCGCAAAGCCGCCTGGGCGGGCACAAGCACAATGCGATCACCGCCAAGGCCAATGCCCTGATGGAGGCGGCCCTCGACGAGCCGATGCCCCTGGCCCGGATCGCCGAAACCCTTGGCACCAGCCCGCGCAGCCTGCAGCAACAGTTCCGCTTGCGCCTCAACACGACGCCACAGGATCACTACCTGCAGTTGCGTCTGGCCGAAGCGCGCCGCCTGGTGACAGATACGGATCTGCCGCTGATGGATGTGGCCATGGCAACGGGCTTCACCTCGCAGTCAAGCTTTGCCCGCGCGTTCCGGCTGGCCCATGGCACCTCTGCCCGCGATCTGCGCATGGCGCGCAATGACGCGCAGTCGGCCAGCTATTCTGCACAAGGCACTGGCAGTGAAAGCCACCGTCCAATCGCGCATTGAGGCAGATCCGCTCCGTCAAGCGTGACGGATGTATCGCCCGGCGAAATGTAGCTCCAGCCATGAGCCGTCGCGCTCCCGCGCAGCCTTGTCACATGTGTCATGCGACATCGGCCCCTTGGGCCAGGCTCGGCGCCTGGGCGCCGAGCCTGGCCCAAGGCCGCCAAGGGGTATCGGCATCAGCCGATGCACCTGCGGGCGCGGGAGCACTCGCCTGCTGGTTCCGGCACGTCAGTAAGGCATCGGATGCGCCCGGTGGGCTGCGTCGATCTCTTCCAGGATGTCCGGGGTCAGCGTGACCTCAACCGAGCGCAACGCATGTTCCAGCTGCGGCACGGTGGTCGCCCCGAAAATGGCAGAGGCCATGAAGGGGCGCGTGCGGCACCAGGCCAGCGCCATGTGCACCGGATCCAGCCCGTGTTTGCGCGCGATCGCAAGGTAGGCATCCACAGCCGTATAGACGCGCGGCGAATGGCGCCCGCCCAGGTCCGGGTTCAGCGTCTTGCGCGATCCCTCAGGCACTGCGCCGTTCTGATACTTGCCGGTGAGCAAGCCCGTCGCCAGGGGCGAAAACGCCATCAGCCCCACATTCTCGTTCACGCTGAGTTCGGCCAGATCCGTGTCATACATCCGGCACAGGAGCGAATACTCGTTCTGGATCGAGGCCACCCGCGGATGGCCCTTTTCCTCGGAAAGCCGCAGCCATTGCGCAGTGCCCCAGGCGCTTTCGTTGCTAAGGCCAAAAGCGCGGATATTGCCCTTGTCCACCTGGGCCTGCAGCGCCTCCAGGCAGTCCTCCATATTGGCTAGGGTCTCTTCCCGGTTCTGCCCGGAAGGGTCATAGGTCCAGTTCTTGCGGAACATGTAGCTGCCGCGGTTGGGCCAGTGGAACTGGTAAAGGTCGATGTAGTCGGTCTTGAGACGCTTCAGTGAGCCTTCAATCGTCGGCGCGATGGTCTTTGACGAGATCGCCTCCCCGTCACGCACCGCCGCCAGCCCCTCGCCTGAATGTTTGGTGGCCAGGATGTAGTCGCTGCGCCGCCCGGTCTTTTCGTTCCAGTTGCCGATGATCGCCTCGCTGTCGCCCACCGTCTCCTTGCTGACCGGGTTTACCGGGTACATTTCGGCGGTATCGACAAAATTGACGCCTGCCGCCAGCGCCATGTCGATCTGGGCATGGGCATCGGCCTCACTGGTCTGGGTGCCAAAGGTCATGGTACCCAGACACAATTCGGAGACCATCATACCGGTACGGCCCAAAGGGTTCATTTTCATATCGCGCAATCCCTGTTTGTCATTTCCCGAAAGAACCTACTCCTGACCCAAAGGAGTGCAACCCTATGCCAAGGTGTCCTTTACGCATCGCCATGCGTGCCGCCATGATGATGACGCGAACACAGATCCAAGTCCAAGACCGAAGTCACAGAAAGGACACGTTTAAGGACCCCGACAACTGCAACATCAGCACGGAAGGAGCCCGTTATGACATTCACTACCAAAAAGAGTTTCAAGGTTCTTGTCGCCGAATCCAATGCCGTGGTTCAACATGTCGATATCGAGGAAGCGCAGGCGCTTCTGAGCCAGAGCCACACGCAATTCGTCGATCTGCGCGACATTCGTGAGCTTTACCGGACTGGTGTCATCCCCGGCGCATTCTCCTGCCCGCGCGGCATGCTGGAATTCTGGATCGACCCCGAGAGCCCCTATTACAAGGAGGTCTTCGGCAGCGAAAAACTGTTCGTCTTCTATTGCGACAACGGTTGGCGTTCTGCCCTGGCGGCCAAGGCAGCACTCGACATGGGCCTGCCCGAAGTGCGCCACCTGGAGGGTGGACTGGATGCCTGGATGCAAGGCGGCGGTGCACTTTCTCCGGTGAAATGGTGAACCCGCCCGCAAGGCGCACCTAGCGCCCCTGATCCATCGGTCTTCCGCCCCGGCCTTCCTTGGACAGCCGGGGCTTTTTGCTGCAACCGACCAGCCCTGCGCCATCTTCCCCTTCGTGGCCTTGCCGAAGCCGCAAAAATAGAAGAGCCTCCCGCAAAACCGATACCGGGAGAGCCTCATGCCGCAGACCATCACCAAGGGCATCAAAGCCCTGCTCGCCGAAGCCAATGCCGTGGTTGACACCATGTCCGTGGCAGAGGCCAAGGAAAAGGCCCAGGACGAGGCCTATGTCTTCGTGGACCTGCGCGACATCCGTGAGCTGCAACGCTCCGGCATGATCCCCGGCGCCTTCTCCTGCCCGCGTGGCATGCTGGAGTTCTGGATCGACCCCGAAAGCCCCTACCACAAACCGGTCTTCAATCAGGACAAGACCTATGTCTTCTACTGCGCCAGCGCCTGGCGGTCGGCGCTGAGCGCCCGCGCAGCCACGGAGATGGGGCTGGCCCCGGTCCTGCATCTGGAAGGCGGCTTCACCAAATGGGTCGAAGAGGGCGGCCCCGTGGTGCCCCGCGACAGCTAATTTGCATTTCGGACTGGGCAGCAGAGCCGGTCAGGTGCAGCTGCCCACCCCAAGCAACACTCAAGCATCATTGAGAACAAATAGCGAATATGCTAACTTGCCTCATGTCGATTCATCCCAATTCCTCCCGCCTTCTGGCAGCCGGTCACCCCCTATCCCTGCCCCGCCAACGGCAGCACTCGGGCAGCCTGACCCTGCTGAAATCCATCTCCCTGCTGCGGGGACGGGCGCATGAAGCCTGCGGGCGGGCGCGGTGCAGTTTTGCCCTATGGCTCGCTGGTGTGACACAGGGACCCGTGGTGTGGATCGCCTCCCCGCAGGAGCGCGCCCATCTGAACCCCGACGGGATCTGCGACTTCGCAGATCCGGCCCGGTTCCTGTGGATTACCCCGTCCCGAGGCGACGATGTCCTATGGGTCATGGAAGAGGCCCTGCGCAGCGGCGGCGCGCCGCTTGTGGTGGCCGAACTCCCTGCCCCTCCAGCGATCACCCCGGTCCGCCGCCTGCATCTGGCCGCAGCGGCAGGTGCTGCCCCGGCCCTGGACGGGTTGCCGCCACTGGGTCTCTTGCTGACACCGGGCGACGGCGGCGCCCAGGGGATCGAAAGCCGCTGGTCCATGCAGCCTGCCCATCATGGAGGCCATCGGTGTTGGCAGCTAGGACGATTGCGCGCCCGCGCCCAGCCGCCGCGCCAGTGGCAGATCACGCAGCCCGCGCCGCGCGCACCCTTGGTCGAGGGTTCGGCACAGAATGCCGACCGCCACAGGGTCGGCGCAGCCCCCGACAACATGCCGCGAGGGCTCCCGCGCCTGCGGGATGCAGCGGCTGCGCCCCTGCCCCCTGACAGCCTTGGGCCCAGCGCCGGGCAAAGCCCGGCGCTGGGCCCAAGGGGCGAAGGCCATCGCAAGAGGATCGCCGCCGCGCGGGAGCGCCCGGTTTCTGACACAGAAACCCAGTTCATGGTTTGAATACGACCATAAATGGCGCTAAGCGCTAGGCATCCTGCGCCATTGCCGCCAAGGTCACCCCATCATGCGCCTGATCCTATCCTTTGCCGCCCTGTTTCTATCCGTCATTCTGCTGCAACTTTCGGCAGGCGGTGTCGGCCCGCTTGATGCGATCTCGGGCCTCACGATGGGATTTGACAAACAGGAAATCGGCCTTCTTGGCTCGGCGCATTTCCTGGGCTTTTTCATCGGCTGCTGGTGGGCACCCCGATTGATGGGAACAGTGGGACATTCGCGCGCCTTTGCCGTCTGCACCGCCCTTGGCGCCATGGGATTGCTCGGACATACATTGACCGAGGCCCCCCTGGCCTGGGCCACCATGCGCATCGCCTCGGGCCTATCGGTGGCCGGCTGCTATACGGTGATCGAGGCCTGGATGAACGCCAAGGTCACCAATGAAAGCCGCGGGCGGGCGATGGGCAGCTACCGGCTGGCCGACCTCACGGCCTCTCTCGCCGCGCAGCTGATGATCGCCGTTCTGCCGCCTGCCTCCTATGTCTCCTACAACCTCTTGGCCCTTCTGTGCTGCGCCGCCCTGCTGCCGCTCACCCTGACCCGCAACAGCCAGCCCGCGACCCCCGCCGCACCGCGCCTGCGGCCCGGCCTTGCCTGGCGCTGTTCGCCGCTGGCGGTCGTGGGCGTCATCGTTTCCGCCGTCGGCTCCGCCTCTTTCCGCATGGTTGGCCCGATCTACGGCACCGAAGTGGGGCTGCATTTGAACCAGATCGCCTTTTTCCTTGCCGCTTTCGTGCTGGGCGGGGCGCTGGCGCAATACCCGGTGGGCTGGCTTGCGGACAAAATCGACCGCCGCTGGGTGCTGATCTGGCTCTCGGTCGCCGCCATCCTGTCCTGCGCCTTGACCATCATGATCTCTGGCCTCAGCACCGAAGCCACCATGCTGATGGCCTGCCTGTTCGGCCTCTCCGCCTTTCCGGTTTTCTCCGTCTCTTCCGCCCATGCCAATGATTTTGCCACATCGGAAGAACGGGTCGAGCTGGCCGCCGCCTTGATGTTCTTTTATGCCCTTGGCGCGATTGCGGCCCCCTATGTCGCCTCCACTCTGATCGAAGGCTTCGGACCAAAAGCCCTGTTCGTCTTCATCGCGCTTGGACACCTGGCCTTGATCCTTTTCGGCCTGTCACGCATGCGCTCGCGCCCGACCCCGGAAGAGCGCACCAATTACGTCTATGCGCCGCGGACCTCCTTCACCATCGGGCGCCTGACCAAAGGCTCGCGCGAGAATCGCTAGAGCCCAAAGAAAAGGGCCGGAGGAAACCGGCCCTTTCATCCCTCATCCTGTCACCCCCGGCTTATGCCTTGGAGGTATCGACCTCCTCCACTTCTTCAAGGACCGGGGGCTCGATCCGTCCCGCATCCTCGATGACTTCAGGAGAGACCCCCAAGGCACCGCTGGTGATCCCGGCAACACCGTCCTCCATCGACAGGCCCAGTTCTTCGCCCAGTTTCTTGAGCGCGGGCATCTGCACCGCCATGCCCATGATGGAATCCAGCGCCTGGTTGACGACGGGCTTTTCTCCGCCGCCCGCAGAGGCCGCAACAGTCCCCGCGCCGCCCGCGCCAGCCCCCATGCCGCCGACCTGATGGATCTTGATCGAATCGATCTTTTCCGCAGGTTTCACCATTTCGGCGACGATGGAGGGCATCGCCTCGATCCGGGCCAGATCCACCTTGAAACGGATCTGTGCCTCCGAAAGGACATTGTCCGCCTCGACGATGGCGCGTTTACCTTCGGCTTCGGCCAGCATGTCATTCTTCTTGGCCTCGGCGCGGATGTTGAGCGCGTCGGCCTCGGCCTGCGCCTCTTCGCGGCGGGCTTCGGCGCGGTCGGCGGCGGCTTCCTTCTCGGCCTGGGCTGCCAGTCGAATGCCAGTGGCCTGACGCTCCGCTTCGCGCGTGGCTTCGATCAGCACGATCTGCTTCTGACGCTCGGCCTCGGCCACCTGGCGGGCGGTTGCCACCGCTTCGGTCGCCTTGGTGGCTTCGGCGCGGGCCAGATCGGCCGAGGCACGGGCGCGGCTTTCCTCTTCGGATTTCTGCGCGATGATGATCTGCCGTTCCTGTTCGGCCACTTCCAGCTCGCGCTCTTTCGAGATTTCGGCCTCGCGAATCTTGCGCTCCCGCTCGATATCGGCGGCGCGAATGGCCTCTTCCCGCGCGATCCGGGCGCGTTCGGTCTCGCGCACGCTATCCTCGGTACGGGCGGCGATCTCGGCCTCTTGTGCCACGCGCAGGGTTTCCACCTTCTGTTTCTGCTCGATCCGGGCCTGTTCCTCGTCCTGTTCGATCAACAGCTTCTGACGCTCGGCCTCCATCGCGGCGCGGCGCACGGCGACATCCGCCTCCGCATCGATCTGGGCGCGTTCCTTCTTTGAAACCGCGATCACCTCGGCCAGCCTGCGCATACCCACCGCGTTAAAGGCGTTGTTTTCATCCAGCGCCTCAAACGGGGTCTGATCCAGCGCCGTCAAAGAGACGGATTCCAGCGACAGACCGTTCTTCAACAGATCCTCGGAGACCGCATTCTGCACCTCCTGAACAAAGTCGGCGCGGTTCTCATGCAGCCCGTCCATGGTCATCTGGGCGGCCACGGCACGCAGACCGTCGATCAGCTTGCCTTCGATCATCTCGCGCAGCTGCTCCACATCGAAGGTGCGGCTGCCCAGGGTCTGGGCCGCGCGGGCGATCCCCTCGGCCGTGGCCATGACCGAGACATAGAATTCGACCCCCACATCGACGCGCATGCGGTCCTGGGTGATCAGCGCCGCCTCGCCGTCGCGCTTTACCTCAAGGCGCAGGGTCTTCATGTTGACCGGGCTGACCTCATGCAGCAGCGGCACCACGATCGTGCCCCCATCCATGATCACGCGTTTGCCGCCAGCCCCTGTCTTAACAAGGCTGATCTCGCGAGTGGAGCGCCGGTAAAGTCGGCCAAGAACAAGCCCGAACAGCGCCAAGAAAACCAGAATACCAACTACAACAATCAACAGAAACTCAAACTCCATTGAGAAACCTCCCTTTGGGTGAAAAGTTAGAATTTTATCGTCAAGCTTATTCGGAGACGGCAACAAGCACGTAACTCCCCTTGCGCCGATCCCGGATCACCAGAACCTCGGTGCCCTGGGCGATGGTCTCGCCCTCTGTCAGGGGTTCGGCGCGCAGGTAGTGGGCATTGCCGTAGCCATCGATGACGCGCACTTCGGCCGGGCGGCCCCTGGCGGCGGTGCCTTGGGTGACCACGCCGCGGCGGCGACCCAGGTTGCGTTCTGACAGAACCTCGGTCTCGGTCTGGGGCAGGAGCCGTGCAAAACCCGCGCCAAAGATGCGCGCGAACCAGAAGGCAAACGCGCCAGCAGGAAGGACCGCGACCCAGGCCGGAGCCGTCAGGCCGAAGGAAGAGGACAGTGCCACCTGCAGCCCCATGCCCGACAGGCCAAAGCCCAGCAGCACAGCGCCGAGCCAGATCACCATCGGCATGCGGCCCAGCCCGAGCCAACCAGCCAAGCCCGCCGGTGCCGAAACACCTGCGTCCACTGGCGTATCCGGGCCAAGCTCCAGATCCAGGTCCACATCCGGCAGCTCCAGGTCGGCAGCGTCAATGCCCTCAACCCCGCCAAGATCCGCGCCATCAAGGTCAAGATCGAAATCACCGACCTCTCCTGCGCCGACATCCAGATCCGCATCTCCATCAGCGCCGATCAGACTGCCCCCAAGCAGCAAGGCCACCAGTTCCAGCACCATCAGGCCGGTCAGCAGCGCAAGCGCAAGGGTAAAGGGGGCAAAGGCGCCCTCAAGCAGAAATTGCAGCATCTAGATACGGACCTCTCAACTCGGATTCGAATAGGTATGCGATAGTATACAATTCATATGGGAAGGCTTTGCGCCCGTTTCAACCCCCGCACCTGTACAACCCTAGGGCAAGATGGCCGGGAGAGCATTGATAGACAAGAGAAAACTCCGCCCCGTGATGGAAAGACCGGTTTTCCAAGGAAAGCCACGGGCGGGGTTCCCGCCGCCCCCGCCATGCGTTAGACGGTCAGGCAAAGCGACATGTGGATGGATGGTATGGAACGCATTCTGATTACCTCGGCGATCCCTTACATCAACGGGATCAAACATCTGGGCAACCTCGTGGGCAGCCAGCTGCCTGCCGACCTTTACGCGCGCTATCAGCGTGGCCGCGGCAATGAGGTGATGTTCCTCTGCGCCACAGATGAACACGGCACCCCGGCCGAGCTGGCCGCCGCCAAGGCGGGCAAGCCGGTCGCAGAATACTGCGCCGAGATGCACGAGGTCCAGGCCGGGATCGCCAAGGGATTCTGCCTCAGCTTTGACCACTTCGGGCGCTCCTCCAGCCCGCAGAACCACGCGCTGACACAGCATTTCGCAGGCAAACTGGCCGAGGCCGGGCTGATCCGAGAAGTGGTGGAGAAACAGGTCTATTCCAATGCCGACGGCCGCTTCCTGCCGGACCGCTATATCGAGGGCACCTGCCCCAACTGCGGCTTCGAGAAGGCACGCGGCGACCAGTGCGAGGAATGCACCAAGCAGCTGGATCCCACCGACCTGATCAACCCGCGCTCGGCCATCTCCGGCTCGACCGATCTGGAAGTGCGCGAGACCAAGCACCTGTACCTGTGCCAGTCCGCCATGAAGGATCAGCTGGATGCCTGGATCGACAGCAAGGCCGACTGGCCCGTCCTGACCACCTCGATTGCCAAGAAATGGCTGCACGATGGTGACGGCTTGCAGGATCGCGGCATCACCCGCGATCTGGACTGGGGCATCCCGGTCAAGAAGGGCGCGGACGACTGGCCCGGCATGGAAGGCAAGGTCTTCTACGTCTGGTTCGACGCGCCCATCGAATACATCGCCTGCGCCAAGGAATGGGCCGATGCCAACGGCAAGGCGGATGCCGACTGGGAGCGCTGGTGGCGCACCGACAAGGGCGCCGAGGATGTGAAATACGTGCAGTTCATGGGCAAGGACAACGTGCCCTTTCACACCCTGTCCTTCCCGGCGACCATTCTGGGATCAGGCGAGCCGTGGAAGCTGGTCGATCACCTGAAGTCGTTCAACTACCTGAACTATGACGGCGGCCAGTTCTCCACCAGCCAGGGGCGCGGCGTCTTCATGGATCAGGCGCTGGAGATCCTGCCCGCCGATTACTGGCGCTGGTGGCTGCTGAGCCATGCGCCCGAAAGCAGCGATTCTGAATTCACCTGGGAGAATTTCCAGCAATCGGTGAACAAGGATCTGGCCGATGTCCTGGGCAACTTCGTATCCCGCATCACCAAGTTCTGTCGCTCCAAGTTCGGCGAAGAGGTGCCCACGGGCGGCGCCAACGGCGAACAGGAAACGGCCCTGATCGAAGAGCTGACCACCCGCCTGCGCGCCTATGAGCAGCACATGGAGGCGATGGAGGTGCGGAAATCGGCGCAGGAGCTGCGCGCGATCTGGGTTGCCGGCAACGAATATCTGCAATCGGCCGCGCCCTGGTCGGTCTTCAAGGAAGACCCGGAACGGGCCGCCGCGCAGGTGCGCCTGGGTCTGAACCTGATCCGCTTCTACGCGGTGCTGAGCGCGCCCTTCATCCCACAGGCCAGCGCCAAGCTGATGGAGGCGCTGAACAGCAGCGACGACAGCTGGCCCTCGGACGTGGCGGCAGCCCTTTCCGCCCTGCCAGCAGGCCATGGCTTCACCGTGCCGGAGGTGCTGTTTGCCAAGATCACCGACGAGCAGCGCGAAGACTGGCAGACGCGTTTTTCCGGCACCCGCGACTGATCAAAAACCATGCACACCGTTCAAAGGCCGCCCATTGGGCGGCCTTTTCTGTTTTTGGCCTTCATGGCCAGCCAACATATCCGGGCCCCTTGCCGCCTGTTGATCCGCCGCGCGCCTGCGTCCGCTGCGCCCGTGCTACAATAGCCTTTGATTGCAGAGCCTTGCACGCGCTCCGCCGCCCCTTCGATCACTGTTGCGACCCAATGAACAATTGCGCCGAAATGTGGCGTTTCTCCGCGACCGAGCAGACAATTCTCTACGGAAAACCTTATTCCGACTAAAAAAGTCAGATTGACTTTGCTGAGTAAATAAATCAGGTATAGCCCAATCCAGCCAGCCTGACGGATTTCAGGTGAGCCCGAGAGAATCGAGACACTCAACATTGCGTCATCATGTCGAACCCCGCAGCCAGCCCCCGTCAGCGCTCCAGTGAGCCACAGCTTCAGGATGCCCTGAGCCCGATACTGCCCGGGATCTTTGCGCGCTCCGGCACATTGAGCGGCTTTTGCCTGGAATGGCTTCTGGACCGGGCCGAGTTCGACAGGGCGGATTACAGAAATGGGCACCCCTTATGAACCAGATCGCATCAGAACCGGTGGCGACCACCGCCACGACCGAAGTATTCCCGACCTACAACGCTGAAGACCTGACACGGGGCGGCATCCAGGCCCGCATCCTGCTGAACGGCCAGATCTACAGCCTGCGCATCACCCGCGCCGGGAAGCTGATCCTCACCAAATAGGGCATGGCGCGACAGTGCTGCCAGACTTGCCAGGTGCCGGACCCTCTACCCCGTTTTCAATTCAGACCTACAACCAACCCAAGCAAGGATACTCCCTGATGAAGTCTCTGTTTCTCTCCGGAACCGCCCTGGCGGGCATGATCCTGAGCGGCACCGCAGCCCTGGCCGCGGGCGCAGCACCCGAAAAGGGCGCCGTGCTGACCACCTATGCCAATATCGCTCAGGCCAAATACGAAGACAGCCTGGCCACCGCACAAGAGCTGCAAAGCGCCGTCGAGGCCCTGATTGCCTCCCCCTCGGCCGAAGCGCTGCAGGCCGCCCGCGCCGCCTGGCTGGCCGCCCGCGTGCCTTATCAGCAGTCCGAGGTGTTCCGGTTCGGCAATGCCATCGTCGATGACTGGGAAGGCAAGGTGAATGCCTGGCCGCTGGATGAAGGCCTGATCGATTATGTGGACGCCTCCTATGGTGGCCCGTCGGATGAAAACGCCCTGGCCGCGCTGAACGTCATCGCCAATCCTTCGTTCGAACTTTCCGGCAAGACCATCGACACCAGCGACATCACACCCGCGCTGCTGGAAGAGACCCTGCACGAGGCGGACGGCATCGAAGCCAATGTGGCAACCGGCTATCACGCCATCGAATTCCTGCTGTGGGGTCAGGATCTGAACGGCACCGATCACGGCGCAGGCAACCGTCCCTGGACCGACTACGCCGCGGGCGACGCCTGCACCGGCGGCAACTGCGACCGTCGCGGCGCCTATTTGAAGGCCGCAACCGACCTCCTGGTCTCCGACCTGGAATGGATGAGCGCGCAATGGGCCGAAGGCGGTGAGGCACGCGGAACTCTGATGGCCGATGAAGGCGCAGGCATCGTCGCCATGCTGACCGGCATGGGATCGCTGTCCTACGGCGAACAGGCCGGTGAGCGGATGCGCCTGGGCCTGATGCTGAACGATCCGGAGGAAGAGCACGATTGCTTCTCCGACAACACCCACAACAGCCATTACTATGACGGCTTGGGCGTTCAGAACGTCTACCTTGGCGAATATGTGCGCGTGAACGGTGAACTGGTCTCCGGTCCGTCCCTCTCCGATCTGGTGGCAGCCGCTGATGCGGAACTTGACACCGAGCTGCGCGGCAAGCTGTCCACCACCATGCTGGCCCTTGGCCGCATCAAGACCGCAGCCGAAGCAGGCTTCTCCTATGACCAGATGCTGGAGCAGGGAAATGCCGCGGGCGAAGTGCTGGTCATGGGCGGCGTCAACGGGCTGATCGACCAGACCCGCTCGATCGAGCGCGCTGTTACAGCCCTGAAACTGAGCAGCATCGCATTCGAAGGATCCGACAGCCTTGACAATCCCTCGGCTGTCTTCGAATAAGTCACAGTGACGTAATAACATAACATCACAAGCCTGTGGTCTGGCCTGTCCGCCCTTGGCGGTCAGGCTGTTCTGAAGAAAGAAAACCTATGAAAATCAACTCCTCCCTCGCGCCTGTCCTGGGCGTACCCGCCCTTCTATGCGCAACCGCTGCACATGCCGAATTCTCCTGGGAAGGCGAAATCGAACTTGGCAATGAACAGGTCGTCTCCTCGGATGTGGCGGCCAACGAAATCCGCGACACCTACCTGGTTGTCACCGCCACCGGCACCTATTCCTTCGGCAACGGCGTTGAGTTCTTCTCGACCCTGACCGCCGAAAGCGTGATCGATCCGGTTGCAGACCGTACCTTCGAAGACATCGGTCTTTATGTCGAAGAGATCGGCTTCAGCTTTGGCATCGGCGAGGCGACCACCGTCACCATTGGTAAACTGCACCCGGTCTTCGGCACCGCCTGGGACGATGCTGCGGGCTTCTTCGGCAGCAGCCTGGCCGAAGACTATGAGCTGGCGGAACAGATCGGTGTCCTGGCCGATGTGGAACTGGAGGGCGCAGGCACCCTGTCCTTTGGCCTGTTCTATGCAGATGACACCGGCCTCAGCCGCTCCTGGGGCGAGGACCGCGGTCGCAATCGTGCCTCCGCTGGCGGCGCCGGCAACACCGGCGAGCTGGACAACTTCGCAATCCAATGGGCCTACAACGTCGGCGAGACCCGTTTCCACATCGGTGCGCGCCACCTCAGCGCCAGCGTTGGCGACGTGGATGACGAGCAGGGCATCGTGGCTGGTATCGGCCATTCCTTCGCAGGCGGTGTCGACGTCTTTGCAGAGGTCGCCTCGTTCTCGAACTTCGGCGGTGGCGTCGATGACGCGACCTTCGTCACCCTGAATGCCGCCTATGGCACCGGCCCCTGGAGCTTCTCCGGCACCCTGGCCCAGCGCGATCTGGAAACCGCTGGCGAAACCGATCTGGTCTCCATCGGCGTGGACTATGAGTTCCAAAGCGGCGTCGCCCTTTCCGGCGCCCTGGCCCGGGTCGAAGACACCGGCGTGGAAGACACCATTCTGGGTCTGAGCGTGGTCATCCCCCTGGGTGGCTGACTGGGTGGCTGACAAGCCCATGAATTTCCCTCGGTTTTGAATGGAGACATCCAGATAGACCGAACTGGGCCGCAGGTTCTGCGGCCCTTTTTTATGGCGGAAACCTCTGGCTGAACGCTCAAAATCCGGTGATCGACGCAAATTCCGATAGAAACACTCAGCATTTTGACTTGCTTGATGACTGTTTTTGTCGGATATTTACACCCACCACCGAAGCCGCTCTGACCGGCCTCTCTGTCTGCCCCCTGCATGGACTGCGCGCATGATTGTCTGCCACTGCACCCAGATCACCGATCACGACATTCATGCCGCCATTGACTGGATGCGCACCAGCGATCCACAGACCATCATCACGCCTGGCAAGATCTATCACGCCCTTGGAAAAGCCGCCGACTGCGGCGGCTGCATGCCACTCTTCCTCGACACCATGCGTGGCAATGCTAAGGTGAATGTGCCTGCGCAGCTGCAGAATCTACGCACGCCACATAGACAGGAGAAAAGCCATGAAGGGCGACCCAACAGTCATCGAATATCTCAACAAGGCCTTGCGCCATGAACTGACCGCAGTCAGCCAGTATTGGCTGCATTACCGGATGCAAGACGACTGGGGTCTTGGCAGCATGGCCAAGAAAAGCCGCGAAGAAAGCATCGAAGAGATGGAACACGCGGACAAGCTGATCGAGCGGATCCTGTTCCTGGGCGGTCATCCCAACCTGCAAAAGCTCGACCCGCTGCGCATCGGCCAGACGCCCAAGGAAACCCTGGAATGCGATCTGGCGGCGGAAATCAGCGCCCGCGCGCTTTACAAGGAAGCCCGCGAAGCCTGCGATAAGGCGGGCGACTATGTCACCATGAAGCTGTTTGAGGCATTGATGGCCGATGAAGAAGGTCATATCGATTTCCTCGAAACCCAGCTGGAACTCCACGACCGCATCGGCGCCGAAAACTATGCACAACTCAACGCCACCAAGATGGAAGAGGCGGACGAATAACCTCTGTCTGGCTGCGATCCTGTTCGCAGCCAGCATCGCCGCCCCTGCCGGGGCGATGGACCTTGATCCGCTTTCCCTGGGCGATCCGCATCTGGACGTGATCCCCCGTACCGACGCCGAAACCGCCCGTATCCGGGAGGCCATTGCACCGCCAAGGGATTTCACCGCAGCAGAACCCTACGAAGACCGCCCTGCCGGGGCCGCAACCGTGCGCGCCCGCGGCGATGACGAGGCCTTTTCCCAACACTCCGCCAACCTCTCTTTCGAGCAGGAGCTCGAGTTCAAACTCGGCAATGGTCTGTTCAAGAAGATCTGGGTGTTCTCTCCGGCCTCCACCCGCGCCTCGGACGGGCTCGGCCCGCTCTATAATGCCCGGTCCTGCCAACGCTGCCATATCAAGGACGGGCGCGGCCATGTGCCAGAGGGACCGGAATATCGCTCTGCCGCCATGTTCCTGCGCATCTCGGTGCCGGGGCCGGTCCCCTCCGAACTGCAGGCGATCCGGGACTATATCGGCACCGCTCCCGATCCCACCTATGGCCGCCAGTTGCAGGATTTCTCTGCCCCCGGCATCGCTCCGGAATACCGGCTGGCCATCCAATACGAGGAGATCCCGGTCACGCTGAACGGCGGTGACACCGTGACCCTGCGCAAGCCCAGCTATCAGGCCACGCAATTGGGCTATGGCCCGCTGCACCCTCAGGCAAGACTGTCGCCACGGCTGGCGCCATCGATGATCGGCCTGGGCCTGTTGGAGGCCATCCCCACGGCCGATATCCTCGCCGCTGCCGACCCCGAGGACGCGGACGGCGACGGTATTTCCGGCCGCGCCAATCTGGTCTGGTCGCGGGAGTTTCAGCAGATCATGTTGGGGCGCTTTGGTCTCAAAGCCGGCATGGCCACGGTGCACGAACAATCCGCCGCCGCCTTTTCCGGCGATATCGGGATTTCGACGCCGCTTTTTCCCGCGGCCTGGGGCGACTGCACCGACCAGCAACACGACTGCCGCAGCGCTCCGCACGGAGATGGCGATGCGCGCGGCAGCGAGATCGACCAGCCGAACATGGATCTGGTCACCTTCTATGCCCGCAACCTGGCCGTGCCTGCCCGCCGCGCGCCTGAGGATCCACAGGTGCTGCGCGGAAAGTGGATCTTCCACGACAGCGGTTGCGCCAGCTGTCACAGACCGAAATTCGTCACCCATCGCCTGAACGACCGCCCCGAGCACAGTTTCCAGCTGATCTGGCCCTATAGCGATCTGCTGCTGCATGACATGGGCGATGGTCTGGCCGATCACAGCCCCGAGGCGCGCGCCACAGGGCGGGAATGGCGCACGCCGCCACTCTGGGGGATCGGGCTGACGCAGCAGGTCTCTGCCCGCGCCACCTTCCTGCACGATGGGCGTGCCCGCACCCTGCTGGAGGCGATCCTCTGGCATGGTGGCGAGGCCGAAGCCGCACGCGACCGCGTGATATCCCTAGCGCCCGATGCCCGGGCCGATCTTTTGCGTTTCCTGGAGAGCCTATGATGCGTCCCCCCCTGCCCCAGATCTCCCTGCCTCGGATGCCCGTGGCCCGCCTGCTCGTTGCGGCCCTGTCTGCTGCTCTGCTGCTGCCGCCCTCGATCTTGCGCGCCGACGTGGTCGCACAGGCGATCGATCAGCATATCCTGCCCGGATATGGCGCCCTGGTGGACACATCGGAGCAGTTGAGCGAAAGCGCAGCGCAAGACTGCGATCCGAACTCGGAACCGCTGCGCGCGGCCTATGGCGCCGCCTTTGATGCCTGGGTCCGCGTCAGCCACCTGCGCTTCGGCCCCAGCGAGACGGACAACCGTGCCTTTGCCCTGGCCTTCTGGCCCGACAGCCGTGGCAAGACCCCCAAGGCGCTTTATGCCCTGATCCGCGCAAACGACCCGATTGTGGCCGACCCCGATGCCTATTCCACCGTCTCGATCGCGGCGCGCGGCTTTTACGCGCTGGAGTTTCTTCTGTTCGACGCGGACATGCAGCAAACCGAAAGCGCCGCGTTCCGCTGCCAGCTGACCCGCGCCATCGCCCAAGACATCGCCGCAACCAGCCGCGCCATCCAGGAGGGTTGGATCGCTGACTATGCCGACAAGATGCGCAGCCCCCAGGATCGCTACCGCAGCGAGATCGAAGTCAAACAGGAGCTTTTCAAGGCCGTGAACACCGGCCTGGAGATCCTAATCGACATGCGCCTGGGCCGCCCGCTGGGCAGCTTTGACAAACCCCGCCCCAAACGCGCCGAGGCCTATCGCTCGGGCCGGTCCCTGCGCCATGTCCAGCTGTCCCTGCAGGCGCTGGAGGAATTGACGCTGATCCTGGCCCAGGAGGATCCGGAGCTGCAGGCGCAGCTTGCGACGAGCTTCACCAAGGTCCGCGCCCAGGCCGACCGGCTGGAGGATCCGGTCTTTGCCGGGGTGACGCAACCGGGGCCCAGACTGCGTATCGAGGCCCTGCAGCAAAGCATCCGCAACCTGCGCGAAACCGTCGGGCTGGAGCTTGGCCCGGCGCTGGGTGTCGAGGCGGGCTTCAATTCGCTCGACGGCGACTAAGCACAGGAGTACCCGCAATGCCTTCACGACGTGGATTTCTGGCAGGACTTCTGGCGGCGGGCATGGCACCTGCGGCCAGTTGGGCCGATCTTGGCTCACCAGCCTATCTTTCGGCCGGGAAAACTGCCGATGGACGCCACCTTCTGGCAGGCCTCGCCGAGGACGGAGAGATCCTGTTCACCCGCCCGCTGCCCGCCCGCGGCCATGCGGCGACAGCCCATCCCCACCGCCCCGAAGCGGTCGGCTTTGCCCGCCGTCCCGGTCGCTTTGCCGATGTGATCGACTGCCGCACCGGTGAACAGCTGTCGCGGCTGGAACCTCCGGCAGGTCATCATTTCTATGGGCACGGGGTGTTTACCGCCGATGGCAGCCTGCTGATGACCACCGAAAACGACTATGAGGCCGGGCGGGGCATCATCGGCATTTGGGACGCCACCGATAACTATCGGCGCATCGGCAGTTTTGCCTCTGGCGGCACCGGGCCGCATGACATGCTGCTCAAGGCAGATGGCAGCGGGCTGGTGGTGGCCAATGGCGGCATCGAGACCCACCCCGACAGCGGAAGGGCCAAGCTGAACATTCCCACCATGCGCCCCAACCTCAGCTATCTGGATTTCGACGGAGAGATCACCGAGCAGGTCGAACTGGAACCGGAGCTGCACAAGAATTCGATCCGTCACCTGGCCATTCGGGCGGATGGCACGGTGGGGTTTGCCATGCAGTGGCAGGGGGATCTGGGCGCGGATGTGCCCATCGTCGGCCTGCATCGCCCGGGCACCCCCCCCCGCCTGATGGCCGAAGATGATCCGCGCCTGCGCAATCTCAACGGCTATGGCGGCTCGATCGCCTTTACCCCGGACGGGCGCCAGGTGGCGGTGACCTCGCCACGGGGCAGCGTGATGCAGGTGTTCGACTGCGAAAGCGGCGAGATGAACGGCGAATACGGGCTGGCGGATGTCTGTGGCTTGGCGCAATCACGCGCGGGCCTGATTGCCAGTTCCGGCACCGGAAAGGTTGTCGAGCTTGTCCAGGGCCAGCTCAGACCGTTGCGCAGCGCCGCCCTGCGCTGGGACAATCACCTGATCCGGCTCAACTGACACGGCCACACTCCGATCACGCCAATCCTTGCCGCGCCGCTCCAAAACACCTTTGGGGCGGCGCCTTCCCCTTGCGTCGGCAAAATGGGAAAAACGCATAGCAATCATCAAAACGAAGTTTTTCGAAAATAAAGTGATGACATTTCGAAAGTGAATCACTAAGTGGCACCCATGAAAGGAAAGCCCATGGATGCCACAACGCGCCAAAGTGAAATTGTCGACCTGTTGAACGAACAAGATCGCGTCGAGGTCGATGACCTTGCCCGGCGCTTTGGCGTCTCGGCGCAGACCGTGCGCGCGGATCTGCGGGATCTTTCGACCCGCGGAGCGCTGTCCCGCATCCACGGCGGCGCGGTTCGGATCAGCGCCGCCGCCAACCGTGCCTATGGTGACCGGCGCAAGCTCAATGCCGAGGGAAAGCAGGCCATGGCCGCCATCGCCGCAGAGGTAATCCCGGAAAACTGCTCGGTAACGCTGAATATCGGCACCTCCACAGAACAGGTGGCGCGCGCCCTGTCCGGCCATCGCGGCCTTACGGTTATATCCAACAATATCAATATTATAAACATGATGATGGGCGGCGAAAGCCGGGAGTTGATCCTGGTCGGCGGGGCGGTGCGGCAAAGCGATGGCGCCATCGTGGGCGAAGACGCGGTGGAATTCATCTCCCGCTACAAGGTGGATTTCGCGGTGATCGGCGCCTCGGCCATGGACGAGGACGGTGCCATCCTCGACCACGACGCCCGCGAGGTCTCCGTGGCCCGCGCAATCCTGAAAAATGCCCGCACCCGCGTCTTGGTCTGCGATCACGGCAAGTTCCAGCGCTCTGCCCCGGTGCGGATCTGCGATGTGGCGGATCTGGACCTCGTCATCACCGACGCCCCGGTCCCCGATGCCTTTGCCGAGGCCGCGCGCATGGCGGGAACCCGCATCCTGATCGCCGGCCAAAGCGAAACCGAAAACGAAAGCGACGAAAATGACTGATGACAAGATCACCGACCTGTTCATCATCGGCGGCGGCATCAACGGCTGCGGCATCGCGCGCGATGCGGCCGGTCGCGGGCTCACGGTCAGCCTTGCGGAAATGAACGACCTGGCCTCGGCCACCTCCTCGGCCTCGACCAAGCTGTTTCACGGGGGCTTGCGCTATCTTGAGTATTTCGAGTTTCGCCTGGTGCGCGAAGCCCTGATCGAACGCGAAGTCCTGTTGAAGGCGATGCCGCATATCTCCTGGCCGATGCGCTTTGTCCTGCCGTTTCACAGGGATATGCGCTTTGACAGCGAAACCCCCACTTCGCGGCTGCTGACCCTGGCGATGCCCTGGATGAAGGGCCGCCGCCCGGCCTGGCTGATCCGGCTGGGCCTGTTTCTCTATGATTCCTTGGGCAAGCGCGGCATCCTGCCGGGTACGGCCAAGCTGGACCTGACCCGCGACGCGGCGGGCCTGCCGCTGAAGGACAAGTTCAAAACCGCTTTTGAATATTCCGATTGCTGGGTGGAGGACACCCGTCTGGTGGTGCTGAACGCCCGTGATGCCCTGACGCGCGGCGCCGAGATCATGACCCGCACCGAGGTTCTGGTGGCCGAACGCGCCGAAGATCACTGGGTCATCCATCTGAAGAACCACACCACCGGCGAGGTCTTCATCCGGCGCGCCAAGATGCTGGTCAATGCGGCAGGGCCCTGGGTTGCCGATGTGCTGAAACAGAAACTGGGACAGAACAGCCGCGAAGGGGTGCGCCTGGTGCGCGGCAGCCATATCGTGGTGCCAAAGCTTTATGAGCACAATCGCTGCTACTTCTTCCAGGGCACCGACGGGCGGATCATCTTTGCCATCCCCTATGAAGAGGATTTCACCCTGATCGGCACCACCGACGCCGATCACCCCGATCCCTGCACCGCGCCCAGCTGCACCCCCGAGGAACAGGACTACCTGATCGACTTTGCCTCGCAGTACTTCGAAAAACCGCTGCAGCGCGCGGATATCGTCTGGACCTATTCCGGCGTGCGCCCCCTTTATGATGATGGCGCCAGCTCGGCGACGGCGGCCACGCGGGAATATGTGCTGACGCTGGAAAAGGGCGCTGCACCGCTGCTGAACGTCTTTGGCGGCAAGATCACCACCTATCGCAAACTGGCCGAATCCGCGCTGAAAAAGATCGGTGAAGCCCTGCCCGGCGTGGGCCACAACTGGACGGCGGGGATCCCGCTGCCGGGCGGCGATTTCCCGGTTGGCGATGTTGTGAAACTGCAGGACCAGCTGAAAGCGGATTACCCCTTCCTGACCGCATATTGGGCGCGCCGCCTGATCCGTGCCTATGGCACCGAGGCGCGGCTGATCCTCGGCAATGCCAAGACGGCCGCCGCCCTGGGGCAGGATTTCGGCGCCACCATCACCGCGCGGGAGTTGGACTGGTCCATCGCCAACGAATGGACCCGAAGCGGCGAGGATTTCCTCTGGCGCCGCACCAAACTGGGCCTGCGCCTGGGCGAGTCCCAGCGCGCCGCAGTGGACGCCTACATCAAAGAGAAAACCGCGCCGCAGACAGACCCCGCACAGGCGGCAGATCCGGCGCGCGGGGACAGAACCGCTCTTGCATAGGCATCCGGGGCCGCGGCGACCAAGCTATTGAAACAGCTTACTTCTGTCAGAACTCCACCCCCTTCTGCGCCTTGATCCCGGCGCGGAAGGGGTGCTTGACCTGGCCCATCTCGGTGACCAGATCGGCGATCTCTATCAGCGCATCCTTGGCGTTGCGCCCGGTCAGCACCACATGGGTCATCGGCGGCTTCTGCTCGACCAGGAATGTCAGCACCTCGTCGAGGTCCAGATACTCATAGCGCAGCGCGATGTTAATCTCATCCAGCAGCACCATGGTATTGCGCTCATCCAGGATCATCTCCTTGGCCTTGTCCCAGCCTGCGCGGGCGGCGGCGATATCACGCGCCTTGTCCTGGGTTTCCCAGGTAAAGCCCTCACCCATGGCGTAGAACTGGCAGAGATCACCGAAATGCTCTTCGATCAATGTGCGCTCGCCGGTCTGCCAGCCCCCCTTGATGAACTGCACCACGGCGCAGGGCATCTGATGGGCGATGCACCGCATGATCATGCCGAATCCCGAGCTGGATTTGCCTTTTCCGGGGCCGGTATGGACGATGATCAGCCCCTTTTCGCCCTCCTTGGTGGCCATCATGCGGTCGCGGGCCGCCTTGATCTTGGCCATCTTTGACGCGTGCCGTGCCGCTTCCTCTTCGGAAATGCCGTTATCGGACTTTTGGCTCACCGGGTGCCCTCCTGCTCTGTGGCCCCATGTCTTGACAAGGAAGCCCCCAATAGCGCAAGGGGATTTTGTTGGTTCCTGCGCAAGCAGGCGAAGAGGGAATGTGACACGGCCATCTGGCCCAAGCACAGCCGCCCCCGCGACCGTGACCGGAGAGGTCTCCATGCCACTGGGTAAAACCGGGAAGGCCGGAGCACCGAAAAGGCCCCGCACATCTGTGTCGGCCTTGAGATCCGCAAGCCGGGAGACCTGCCAACGAATTTGATCAACGGGCGGACGGGGTGTTTCCGCGACCGGTTGAGAGCCGATGCAGCAGTGCGGCTCCCTTCTGGCCCTTCCCCGTCTGTCGAACGGACCGCGAAGGAGCCGCCGGACCATGGCCAAGGATACTTCAGACTGCCCCTCCCCGGCACAGGCACCGGTGCTCTTGACCGTCTGCACCACCTGCAGGCGCGACGGCGTCGATCCGGAAGCCCCCCGCCCCGGCGCCCTGTTGCTGCAGGCCCTGAGCGGCACCGACCTGCCCCAGGGTGTTTCGGTGCGCGGCGTCGAATGCCTGTCGGCCTGCAAGCGCGGCTGCGCGATGATCCTGAGCGGCGGCGCGACCCGCTGGAGCTACATCTACGGCGATCTGGACCCCGATCAGCATCTTGCCGAAATCCTTGAAGGCGCTGCCGCCTATGCCGCGACCGAGGATGGCCTGGTGCCCTGGCGTGAGCGCCCGCAGGTCTTTCGCAAACAATCCATTGCCCGCATTCCCCCGGCGCCCCTGCCGGACGACAGCCCCTCGCAGGAGTAACCGATGAGCGATCTGAGCAAAATTCCCGTCACCGTGATCACCGGCTTTCTGGGCGCAGGCAAGACCACGCTGATCCGCCACCTGATGCAGAACCCGCAGGGCAAGCGTCTGGCGGTGCTGGTCAATGAATTCGGCACCGCCGGGGTGGATGGCGAGATCCTGAAATCCTGCGCCGATGAAAACTGTCCCGAAAACAACATCGTGGAACTGGCCAACGGCTGCATCTGCTGCACCGTGGCCGATGATTTCATCCCCACCATCGAGGCGCTGATGGCCCTGCCGGAAACGCCCGAGCATATCCTCATCGAAACCTCCGGTCTCGCGCTGCCGAAACCTCTGCTCAAGGCCTTTGACTGGCCCGCGATCCGCTCCCGCATCACCGTGGACGGGGTGATTGCCCTCGCGGATGCCGAGGCCGTCGCCGCAGGCCTGTTCGCCCCGGATCTGGCCGCGGTGCAGGCCCAGCGCGAGGCGGACGACAGCCTCGATCACGAAACGCCCCTGTCGGAGGTCTTCGAGGATCAGATTGCCTGTGCCGATATCGTGCTGCTCTCCAAGGCGGATCTGGCCGGAGAAGTCGGCCTGGCCAAGGCCCGCGCCGTGATCGAGGCCGAAGCCCCCCGCAGCCTGCCGATCCTGCCGATGAGCGAAGGGGTGATCGATCCCCGCGTCATTCTGGGGCTCGGCGCCGCCGCCGAGGATGATCTTGATGCCCGCCCCAGCCACCACGACGGGCACCATGACCACGAACATGACGATTTTCACTCCATCGTGGTTGAACTGGGTGAAGTCTCCGATCCCCAGGACCTGCAGGATCGCATCGTCAACATGGCCCGCAGCCGAAAGATCCTGCGCGTGAAGGGCTATGTCGCGGTAGAGGGAAAGCCGATGCGCATGCTGGTGCAGGCCGTGGGCGAACGCCTGCGCGCCCAATACGATCAGCCCTGGGGCGCCCAGCCGCGCAAGACCCAGCTGGTGGTCATCGCCGAACACGACGCTATCGACGTCGCGGGCATCCATGCAGATCTCGGAGCCTGACCACTATGCGAGAGAGCTCCGGCATTCACAGGGACATGTCCCGGCTGACAGGCCGGGACACGCCCGACCTCCCCCCCGGGAGGGCGCATGACGCCCCCCCGAGGCCGGTCGCGCCCCCTAGTGCTTTGGCACGGAGCTGACCCATGCATGTCGTCTTTCGCGAAAGCCACGGGCTGGAGGAAACCGATACACCCTTTGATGTCGGGCAGGATCCGGCGGATCTGATCGTCCTGTCTTTTTCCGACAGCGACCTTGGCGCCTTTGCCGCAGGCTGGCACCGGGCCAAGGGCAAACTGCCCTCCTGCCGCCTGGCCAATCTGGTGGCGCTGAAACACCCCCTTTCGGTGGACACCTACACCGAGAAAACGCTGCAAGGCGCCAAGGGCATTCTGGTGCGCCTCATCGGTGGCGAAAGCTACTGGTCCTACGGTCTAGCCACCCTGCAGGATCTGGCCCGGCGCAAGGGCATCGCGCTTGCCATCCTGCCCGCCGATGGGCGCGAAGATCCGCGCCTGGACGAGCTGTCGACCCTGCCGGTTTCCACGCTGCGGCGGTTGCAGGCGCTATGTGATGCCGGTGGCGCCGTCGCCGCCCAGGCCGCCCTGGCGCAGCTCGCGCTGGCGGCGGGGCTTTATGCGGCTCCAGTTCCCGGTCTCAAGACCACACCGGAATATGGATATTACGACCCCGCGCGCGGGGTGATCGCAGAGCTGCCGCAAGACGACAAACCATTGGTCCTTGTCAGCTTCTACCGCTCCTACCTGACGGCCGCAGACACTGCGCCAGTCGATGCGCTGCTCACCGAGCTGCGCAAGCGCGGCTATGCCGCTTACGGCGCCTTTGCCACCAGCCTCAAGACCGCAGCGGCAGCGGATTGGCTGCGTGAGGCACTCCCCCGCCTCTCTCCTGCTGCCATCCTCAACGCCACCGCCTTTTCGGCGCAAGGGTCCGATGGCCGCCCCTCGCCGCTCAGCGTGACGGGCTGCCCGGTGTTCCAGGTGGCGCTGTCCACCGCCCGGCGCAAGGACTGGGCCGAGGCCGCCCGCGGTCTCTCGCCTGCCGACCTTGCGATGCATGTGGTCTTGCCCGAGGTGGATGGCCGCGTCATGGCCGGTGTCATCAGCTTCAAGGCCCCGGCCAAGAAGGATCCTGACCTCCAGTATTCCCGCTTTGCCCATCGCGCCGATCCCGATCGCATCCGCGCCGCCGTGGATCGGGTCGACGGCTGGCTGCGCCTTTCACGCTTGCCGGATCAGGACAAACGGCTGGCGCTGGTGCTCTCCACCTATCCGGGCCGCGACTACAATATCGCCCATGCCGTCGGCCTTGATGCGCTGGCCTCGTGCGAGACACTGCTGGGCGCGCTGGCCGATCAGGGCTACGATGTGACGCCCCAACGAAACCTTGGTGCCCGCCTCGGGGTAGAGCGGCTTTCCCTGCCGCTGGAAGACTACCAGGCTGCGCTGCGGGCGCTTCCCGAAGAGCTGCAAGACGATCTTTTGTCCGCCTGGGGCGCCCCCGAGGAGGATCCGGATTTCAGCGGCAATGCCTTCCATTTCAAGGCCCTCACCGCAGGCAAGGCGATCGTCGCCCTGCAGCCCGAACGGGGCGAGGTCAGGACCCGCGTCGATGACTACCACGATCTGGACCGCACGCCGCGCCATGCTTATGTGGCCTTCTATCTCTGGCTTCAGCAGCAGGCGGATGCCCTGGTCCATATCGGCGCCCATGGCACGCTGGAATGGCTGCCCGGCAAGGCGGTTGCGCTTTCGGGTACCTGCTGGCCCGAGGCCCTGACCGGTGCCCTTCCAGTGATCTACCCCTTCATCGTCAACGACCCCGGTGAGGCAGCACAGGCCAAGCGGCGCATCAGCGGCGTGACCATCGGCCACCTGCCTCCGCCGCTGGCTGAGACCACCCTGCCCGCAGGCATGGCGCGGCTCGAAAGCCTGCTTGATGAATACTCCACCGCCGACGGGCTCGATCCCGCCCGCCGCGACCGGCTGATCGAGGATATCCGCGCCGAGGCGCAAGGCACCGGCGTCGAGGCCGACCTTGGCCTCACGCCCGATTGTTCCGCTGCCGAGGCGATTACCCGCATCGACGCCTTCGTCTGTGACATCAAGGAAAGCCAGTACGGCGAGGGCCTGCATGTCTTTGGCACCGGCCAATGCGGCCCGCAGGAAATTGCCGGGGTGATGGGCGCGCTCTCGGGGCGGCTGGTGGCGCCCGGTCCCTCTGGCTCTCCGTTTCGCGGGCGCTCGGACGTGATCCCCACGGGGCGCAACCTCTTTACCACCGATCCACGGGCGGTGCCCTCGCGGGCGGCGCATGCGCAAGGGGTCAAGCTGGCGGAAGAGCTGCTGCGCCGCCATCTTCAGGACCACGGCGACTGGCCAAAGGGGCTGGTGATCGATCTCTGGGGGTCGGCCACCATGCGCACCGCGGGCGAGGAATTCGCCATGGCACTGCACCTGGCGGGATTGGCGCCGAAATGGGACGAAGGATCGGACCGGATCTCGGGGTTTGAGGTGCTGCCGCTCTCACTGCTGAACCGCCCGCGCATCGATGTGACCTTACGCGTCTCGGGCCTGTTCCGCGACGTGTTTCCCGGCCTTGCACAGATGTTCGAAGCCGCTGCCGCCGCCCTGGCCAAGCGGGAGGAGACTGCCGCCGACAACCCCTACCTGGCCGCTACCCCGCGCGTCTTCGGACCCAAGCCCGGCCAATATGGCCTCTCCATGGGCGCGCATCTGGATGACTATTCGCAAGATGCCCGCATGGCGGCAGGCGAGGCTTGGCTCAATGCCTCCTCCCATGCCATCGACGCCAAGGGCGAGATTGCCGAGGCCCGCGAGGCCCTTGAACACCGCCTGAAGGGCGCCGACAGTTTTGTGCATCTTCAGGATCTGCCGGAAACCGATCTTCTGATCGCATCAGATTACGCCGCGCATGAGGCGGGCTTTGCCGCCGCCATGGCAAGGCTCGGCCAGACGGCGCCTGCCCTCTATCATCTGGACGCCACCCGCCCCGATGCGCCCAAGGCGCGCTCGCTTGGTGAGGAAATCGCCCGCGTCACCCGTGCCCGCGCCGCCAACCCGGATTGGGCCACGTCGATGATGCGCCATGGCTTTCGCGGCGGTGCCGAGATTGCCGCAACGCTGGATCACATGGCCGCCTTTGCCCATCTGGCACAGGCGGTTCCTCCGCATCTGTTTGACCTCTACTTCGAGGCCACTCTGGGCCGTGAAGATCTCGTGGAGTTTCTGCGGCGCGAAAACCCGGCGGCCCTTGTCGCCCTGCAGGACCGCTTCCGCGCCCTGGCAGAGACCGGCCTCTGGCTCACCCGCCGCAACTCGATCCTCGCCGCGCTGGAGAGTGGCGTGACATGAGCGGTGCGCCCAAAACATACGGGTGGTGCCCCGGTGCCCTGCGCCCGATGATGTCGGGCGATGGGTTGGTGGTCCGCCTGCGTGCCCCCATGGGACGCCTCAGCCCCGAACAGGCACGCGGCGTGGCCGACCTCTCCGAAAGCCACGGCAACGGGCTCTTGGATCTGTCGACCCGCGCCAATCTGCAGATGCGCGGCATCCGGGAGGAAGGCCACGCGGCCCTGCTTGACGGCCTGCGCGATCTGAAGCTGCTGGACCGGGACGAGGCGGCAGAGTCGCGGCGCAATATCATGCTCACGCCCTTCTGGAGCGGGGGCGACAGCAGCGCGCGCATTGCCCGTGATCTGGAAAAGGCACTGACCCGGGCAACAGATCTGAAACTGCCCGGAAAATTCGGCTTCGCCGTGGACTGCGGCCCCACTCCGGTCCTGCGTGACGCTGCCGCCGACATCCGCATCGAACGAGGGCCGTCCGGACTGTTCCTGCGCCCGGATGGTGCCGCATCCGGCCTGCCGGTGTGCCAGGAGACAGCCGCAACCGAAGCCCTGAAACTGGCGCACTGGTTCCTGGAGACGGGCGGCGCCCCGAATGGGCGCGGGCGCATGAAGGCGCATCTGGCCAAGGGCACAGCACTGCCACAGGGCTACCGGGAAAGCCCCCTGGGCACCGGGCCTCACCCAGCCCCCGGAGCAACGTCCCGAGGATATATGGTCGCCTTTGAGTTCGGTCAGATCTCGGCATCCAGCTTGAAACAGCTGGCCGACCAGGGCGCCCTGCGCCTCACCCCCTGGCGTATGCTGCTGGTGGAAGGCGCCTCTCAGATGGCGCCCCTGCCCGGCCTGATCCTGGAGGCCACGGATCCGCGCCTGCGGGTCTCTGCCTGCACCGGCGCGCCCGGGTGCCTGCAGGCGCTCTCCGCCACCCGCGATCTGGCCCGCGATCTGGCGCCGCATGTGCCGGAAGGCGCACACCTCCATGTCTCGGGTTGTGCCAAGGGCTGCGCCCATCCCGGCCCTGCGCCCCTCACCCTCACCGCAACCGGCCGTGACGCATTCACCCTGATCCGCAACGGCACCGCCGCGGATCAACCGCTAGAACCCCCACTGAGCGCCCGCAGCCTGCGCACCGCTCCCGAACGTCTGACAGAGGGCAACTGACATGCTCCACGCTTACGAAACCGACGGCGCCAAGATCTATGCCGAAAGCTTTGCCACCATCCGCGCCGAGGCCGATCTCGACCGGTTCACCCGCGATGAGGAAAGCGTCGCAGTGCGCATGATCCACGCCGCCGGTATGGTCGGCCTCGAAGAGCATATCCGCTTTTCCCCCGGCATGGCCGAAACCGCCCGTGCGGCGCTGGCAGCAGGGGCACCGATCCTCTGTGATGCCTATATGGTCAGCGAGGGCATCACCCGCCCGCGCCTGCCCGCAAACAACGCGGTGATCTGCACCCTGCGCGACCCCAAGGTGCCGGACATGGCCAGGGAGATGGGCAACACCCGCTCCGCCGCCGCGCTGGAACTGTGGCGGCCGAGCCTTGACGGCGCGCTGGTCGCCATCGGCAATGCCCCGACCGCGCTGTTTCACCTTCTCAACATGCTGAAGGATCCCGCCTGCCCCCGCCCTGCCGCCATCATCGGCTGCCCGGTGGGGTTTGTCGGGGCCATGGAATCGAAGGAGGCGCTGATGCAGGACCTGCCGGTGCCATCGATGATCGTGCGGGGGCGGCTTGGCGGCTCTGCCATCACCGTGGCCGCGGTCAACGCGCTTGCCAGCTGGAAAGAGTGATCATGGGCAAGGTTATCTGCGCAGGGCTGGGCCCCGGCGATCCCGATCTGATGAGCGTGAAATCGCTCCGGGCCATCTCAGGCGCCCGCCACATCGCCTATTTCCGCAAGGCTGGCCGCAGGGGCCAGGCTCGCGCCATCGTCGATGACCTGCTGCCCGATGGTGTGCAGGAACACGCGATGGAATATCCGGTCACGACTGAAATCCATTTCTCCGACCCCGAATACAACCGCATCCTCTCCGCTTTCTACGATGACTGGGCCGACCGGCTGGAAGAGATCACCCGCAGCGATGACGTGGTCGTGCTCTGCGAGGGCGACCCCTTCCTATACGGCTCTTTCATGCACCTGCACAGCCGCCTTCAGACCCGCGCCGAGGTGGAGATCATTCCCGGCATCACCGGCATGTCCGGCTGTTGGACCGCCACCGATCAGCCGATCACCTGGGGTGATGACGTGCTGACCGTCGCCATGGCCACCCTCAGCGAAGAAGAGCTGACGGAACGCGCCCGCGGAACCGATGCGCTGGTGGTGATGAAGATAGGTCGCAACCTGCCGAAACTGCGCCGCGCGCTGGCAGCGGCGGGCAAGCTCGACGCCGCCTGGCTGGTGGAACGCGGCACCATGGTCGGCCAAAGCGTGCAGAAGCTGACGGATGTGACCGGTGATGTTCCCTATTTCTCCATCGTTCTGGTGCACGGACAGGGGCGCCGCCCATGACCGATCAAGCGAAGACCGGATGGGTGGTGATTGCAGGCCTTGGCCCCGGTGACGAGGCTCTGGTCACGCAGGAAGTGCGGGACGCCATCAACGGCGCGACAGATATCGTCGGCTACATCCCGTACGTGAAACGCATCGCACCGCGCGAGGGCCTCACCCTTCATGCTTCCGATAACCGGGTCGAATTGGACCGCGCCTCCCATGCGCTGGAGATGGCCGCTGCGGGGCGGCGCGTTGTTGTGGTCTCCTCGGGCGATCCCGGCGTCTTTGCCATGGCCTCGGCCGTGTTCGAGGCGCTGGAGGCGGGACCCAAGGATTACCTGGATCTGGATATCCGCGTCCTGCCCGGCATCACCGCCATGCTGGCCGCCGCGGCCCAGATCGGCGCGCCCCTTGGGCATGATTTCGCGGCGATCAACCTTTCCGACAACCTCAAACCCTGGTCGCTGATCGAAACCCGCCTGCGCGCGGCAGGCGAAGCGGGCTTTGCCATGGCGTTCTACAATCCGCGCTCCAAATCGCGCCCGCATCAGTTCGCCCGCGCGCTGGACATCCTGCGCGAGGCCTGCGGCGGCGACACGCTGATCAGCTTTGCCCGCGACGTGACCAAGCCGACGCAGGAGATCACCACCGTGGCCCTGAAGGAGGCAACGCCCGAGATGGCAGATATGCGCACCATGGTGATCGTCGGCAATCGCGACACACGCGCCATCGGGCGGTTTGTCTACACGCCCCGTTCCGCAGCAGGGGCCACCTCGTGATGAGCACCGCCCCGAAGCCAGCTCATGACCTCGGCCACCGTGGCCAGCACCCGGCGCTGCGGCACCTCGGGGCGTGCGATCATGATCACCGGCAGGCCAAGGTCGCGGGCCGCCTCCACCTTGGCGGCCGCACCGCTGCCGCCGGCGTTCTTGGACACCACATGGGTGATGCCATGGGCCTGCATCAGCGCCCTGTCGCCCGCCGCATCAAAAGGTCCGCGCGCGATCTCCACGCTTGTATCCGGCAGGGGCAGCGCAGCCTCGGGCGGGTCCACCAGCCGCAGCAAATAGTGGTTTTCGGGTTTCCCGGCAAAGGCCGCCAGGTTCTGCTTGCCGATCGCCAGGAACACCCGCGCGCCTGCATCCGGCAGCGCCGCGGCGGCCTCGGCCAGGCTGTCCACATGGCGCCAGTCATCGCCCGCCTGCGCCTGCCAAGCGGGGCGTTCCAGCGCACAGAGATCCACCCCGGCCAGATCACAGGCGTAGACCGCATTGGCGCTCATCTGCGCGGCAAAGGGATGGGTTGCATCGATCACATGGGTGATCCCCTCGGATTGAAGATAGCCCGCCAGGCCCTCCGCCCCGCCGAAGCCGCCAACGCGCAGGGGCAGTGGCTGGGCAATGGGCCGCGCCGTGCGCCCCGCGTAGGAAAACACCGCCTCGAGGTCAGCCTCGGCAAGAGCCATGGCAAGCCGCGAGGCTTCGGTTGTGCCGCCCAGCAGCAGGATGCGCATCATGTCTGATCCCCAAATGATCCCCTGGCTGACGCTTGTCGGCCTTGGGGAAGATGGCCCGGCCGGGCTGAGGGATGCAAGCCGGAAAGCCTTGGCAGAGGCGGAGGTGATCTTTGGCGGTCCCCGCCATCTGGAACTGGTTCAGGCGCGGGCACGCGGAGCGCCCTGGCCGGTGCCGTTTTCGGTTGAACCTGTGCTGGCGGCGCGCGGGCGGCGCGTGGTGGTTCTCGCCTCGGGCGATCCTTTCTGGCATGGCGCGGGCGGATCGCTGGTGGCGCATCTGCGCCCCGGTGAATGGGTCTCTCACCCCGCGCCTTCGTGCTTTGCCCTTGCCGCCAATATCCTTGGCTGGAAGCTGGAAGAGACGCTTTGCCTTGGCCTGCATGCGGCGCCCTTCGAAAGGCTCACACCGGTTCTGTCCAAAGACGCCCGCATCATCTGCACCCTGCGCGATGGCGCGGCCCCGGCTGCCCTGGCCGAATGGCTCACAGGCCAGGGGTTCGGCGCATCAGAGATCACGGTGATGGAGGCCCTGGGCGGCCCCCGGCAGCGCATCCGCAGTCATCGCGCCGAGGCCTTTGATCTGAGTGACATCTCGGCTCCGGTGGTTGCTGCGCTGACGGTTGCAGGCACCAAGGGCCTGCCCCGCGCCAGCGGCTTGCCCGACGATCTGTTCCACAGCGACGGGCAGATCACCAAACGCCCCATCCGCGCCCTGACCCTGTCGGCTCTGGCCCCGCGTGCGGGGGAGCTGCTCTGGGACATCGGCGGCGGCTCCGGCTCCGTCTCTGTCGAATGGTGCCTTGCCGCGCCCGGCACCCGCGCCCTCACCTTTGAGCCCCGCGCGGACCGGATCGCCAATATCCGCGCCAATGCCGAGTGTTTCGGGATCGAGCATCGGTTGAAACCGGTTCCGGGCCGCGCGCCGGATGTGCTGGATGGGTGTGACCTGCCCGATTGCGTCTTCATTGGCGGTGGTGGCTCGCAAGCGTTGCTGGATCACCTCTGGGCCTTGCTGCCGAAGGGCACGCGCATCGTCGCCAATGGCGTGACGCTGGAAACCGAGGCGCTGTTGATGCAAGCCCATGCCACACGCGGCGGCCATCTTCTGAAGTCCGAAATCGCCGAGGCCGCGCCGCTTGGGTCCATGCGCGGCTGGGAGCGCGCCCGCCCGGTCATCCAGTGGAGCGTGACGCGATGAAGGTGGTCGGCTTCGGATTTCGCCAAGAGGCCACCGTCGCAAACCTGCGCGCTGCGCTGGCATTGACCGGCCAGCGCCCCGATGCGCTCGCCTCGATCACCGCCAAGGCCAATGCGCCTGCCCTGCGCACCCTGGCTGCCGAGATGAACCTGCCCGTGATCGCCCTGCCCGAAGTGGCCCTGCACGGCACTCCGACCCTCACCCACTCCCCCCGCATCCAGGACCGTTTTGGCACCGGATCGCTGGCCGAAGCCGCCGCCCTTCAGGGCGCATGCCACGGCAGCGAAAGTGCTACCGCGCGCCTATTGGCCCCCCGTGTTGTCACCGCAGATGGGATCGCCACTGCGGCCATAGCTGAAAGACTGACCCCATGACCGTTCACTTCATTGGCGCAGGCCCCGGTGCCGCCGATCTCATTACCCTGCGCGGGCGCGACCTGATCGCCGCCTGTCCCGTCTGCCTCTATGCCGGCTCGCTGGTGCCCGAGGCGCTGCTGCAGCACTGCCCGGAGGGCGCCAGGATCGTCAACACCGCCTCCCTGTCGCTGGACGAGATCATGGCCGAGATCAAAGCCGCCCATGCGGCCGGTCACGATGTGGCGCGGCTCCATTCCGGCGACCTGTCGGTCTGGTCCGCCATGGGGGAGCAGCTGCGCCGCCTGCGCGATATGGGCATTCCCTATGATGTGACTCCGGGCGTGCCCGCCTTTGCCGCCAGCGCCGCCGCCCTTGGCGCCGAGCTGACCCTGCCGGGGGTTGCGCAATCGCTGGTGCTGACGCGCACCTCGGGGCGGGCGTCTTCGATGCCCGAGGGGGAAACGCTGGAGAATTTCGCCCGTACCGGGGCAACCCTGGCCATTCACCTGTCGGTGCATGTGCTCGACGACGTGGTGGCCCGGCTGACCCCTGCCTATGGTGCTGATTGCCCGGTGGCCGTGGTTTGGCGCGCGTCATGGCCGGATCAGAAGATCATCAAGGCGACCCTTGGCACATTGATCGACGCCACCGATGGCGCGCGCGGGCGCACCGCACTGATCCTTGTGGGGCACGCCCTTGGCGCCGAGGATTTTGACGAAAGCTGCCTCTATGCGCAGGATTATGATCGGCGTTACCGCCCCCAAAGTGCCGACAGCCAATGGGCCGGATGGAGCGAAGGCGATGACTGAAACAGGCCAGACCGGATCCTATCCGCCGGGATTGATGATTTCGGCGCCCGCCTCTGGCACCGGCAAGACCACTGTGATGCTGGGTCTGTTGCGCGCATTGGCCGAGGATGGCCTTGCGGTGCAACCCTTCAAGAGCGGCCCGGACTACATCGATCCCGCCTTTCATCGGGCCGCCGCCGGGCGCGCCTCTTTCAACCTCGATACATGGGCGATGGACGGCGGCCTTTTGGATGCCGTGGCCGGGCAGGCAAGCGATGCGCAGATCTGCATCGGTGAAGGGTCCATGGGGCTTTACGATGGTGTGGCGACAGGCGGGCAAAGCGGCTTTGGCTCCTCCGCCGAAACCGCAAAACGCATGGGCTGGCCGGTGGTGCTGGTTGTCGATGTGGGCGGTCAGGCGCAATCGGCAGCGGCCACCGCGCTGGGGTTTCGCGCCTACGATCCCGATCTGCCCTTTGCCGGTGTGATCCTGAACCGCGTTGCCAGCCCGCGCCACGAAAGGCTCACCCGGCTGGGGATGGAGCGCGCAGGGATACCGGTTCTCGGCTGCCTGCCTCGGCGTGGCGACCTGATCCTGCCCGAGCGCCATCTGGGTCTCATTCAGGCGGTGGAACACCCTGATCTGGAAGCCGCGATTGCAGGCTATGCCGCCTTCCTGCGCGAAAACGTCGATCTTGAGGCGATCAAATCCGCCGCCCACGCGGGGGCTGCGCCCGCCCCGGCGAACCTGCCGAAACCGCCGACCCAGCGCATTGCGCTCGCACGGGATGCGGCGTTCTCCTTTGCCTATCCGCATCTTCTGGAAGGCTGGCGCAGGGCGGGGGCCGAGATCCTGCCGTTTTCGCCGCTCGCCGATGAAGCCCCTGCGGCGGATGCCGATCTGGTCTGGCTGCCGGGTGGCTACCCCGAGCTGCACGGCGGCACACTGGCCGCGGCTGAGACCTTCCGTGCGGCCCTGCGCAAACACGCCGAGACCCGCCCCGTGCATGGGGAGTGCGGCGGCTACATGGCCCTGGGTGAGGCGCTGATCGACAAGGACGGCACCCGTCACCAGATGGCGGGGCTGCTGGGGCTGGTGACGTCTTATGAGACGCGCAAGTTCCACCTCGGCTATCGCCGCGCCATTCTTCAGGCGCCGATGCCGGGGTTTGCGACCGGAACCGCCCTGCGCGGGCACGAGTTCCACTACTCCACCATCTTAGAGGATCCCGACGCGCCGCTGGCCAATGTGATGGATGCCGATGGCAATGCGGTGGCGGAAACCGGATCGGTGCGCGGTCATGTGACCGGCACCTTCTTCCACCTGATCACCGGAGAACAGCCATGAGCGGATTTGTCAGTTTCGTCTCCTCCGGCCCCGGCGACCCCGAGCTGCTGACCGTCAAGGCGGTGAACCGCTTGCAGGCGGCGGATGCGGTGTTGTTCGACGATCTCTCCTCGGGGCCGATCCTGACCCATGCCCGCAAGGACGCCGATCTGGTGGGCGTCGGCAAGCGCGCCGGGCGCCCCTCCCCGCGGCAGGACCATGTGAGCCAGCTTCTGGTGGACTATGCCTCCACCGGTGCCCATGTGGTGCGGCTGAAATCCGGAGATTGCGGCATCTTTGGACGGCTGGAGGAGGAGATCACCGCCCTGCGGCAGGCCGGTATCGGCTTTGAGATCGTGCCCGGCGTGACCGCTGCCTCGGCTGCGGCAGCCGCTGCCAGCATCCCCCTGACCCGGCGCCTGACCGCGCGGCGCCTGCAGTTCATCACCGGCCATGACGTGACAGGCGGCCTGCCCGAAGACCTGAACATGGCTGCCCTCGCCGACCCCGAAGCGACCACGGTGGTCTATATGGGCAAACGCACCTTCGCCGCCCTGGCCGAACGCCTGCTGGAGGCCGGGCTGCCGCCGGACACCCATGCATTGGTGGCGCTTGGCGTCTCCACGCCCGAGCAATACCTGGCCTGTCATACCTTGGGTGAACTGCCCGAAGCCCTGCGCAAGATGGACACGAAGGCCCCCGTTCTGATCCTCTACGGGCCGCTTGCGGATGAGGATCTATCCCGATGACAACCGCCTGCCTCCCCTTCGGCGCGGCGATCACATCTTCCGAGGTCCCAGAATGATTGATCTGACCCTTGTCGGCATCGGCACCGGCAATCCCAAGCACCTGACCATCGAGGCGATTGAGGCGCTGAATGGGCTGGACCTGATCCTGATCCCCAACAAGGGGGCGGGAAAGGACGATCTGGCCGCGCTGCGCCATGCGATCTGCGATCAGATGATCCGCCAACCGGGACCACGCCTTGCCGAATTCGATCTGCCCCGTCGCGACGCGCAGAATCCGGATTATCGGCAGGGTGTGGAGGACTGGCACGATGCCATAGCCCGGGTCTGGGAAGAGAGTATTCGCAGCCAGCTGCCACGGGGCGGAAAGGCCGGCTTCCTGGTCTGGGGCGATCCCTCGCTTTACGACAGCACCATGCGCATCGCGGGCCGATTGCAAGCCCGCACCCAGGTTGCCCTGCGTATCATTCCAGGCATCACCTCGATCCAGGCGCTGACCGCGGCCCATGGCATTCCGCTGAACCAGATCGGCGCCCCGGTCAGCATCACCACCGGACGACAACTGCGCGCCACAGGCTGGCCGGACAGCGCCGATACGCTGGTGATCATGCTGGACGGAGACTGCAGCTTCCAGAGCATCGACCCCAAGGGCGTACACATCTGGTGGTCCGCCTATGTCGGCATGGAGAATGAAATCTCCATGTCGGGTGAACTGGAGGAAATCGCCGGGCAGATCATCGAGACCCGCGCCAAGGCCCGTGCCGCTCATGGCTGGATCATGGACATCTACATCCTGCGGCGACCCGCGCGTTAGCACCCCCCTTTGAGCGAGCGCAGGCGGTTTACCTCTGGCACCAATCCCTTTTACCTCAACAAAGAGCCGCTGATTGGCTGCTCTTTGCCCGCCAATGCCCTTGTGTCTGCGCGAAATTCTTTCTACCACTCAATGTGTTGCAACCCGCCGCAACTTCCAGTTTGACGGAAATGCGGCTGCGCGACAACGCCGGATGCGGGCGTGATGGAATGGTAGACATATCAGACTTAAAATCTGAAGGGCCTATGCCCGTGTGGGTTCGAGTCCCACCGCCCGCACCAATTTTAAAAATAAAATTCATTAAAATCATATGCTTAAGGGCAATCAGCAGCTTTCAGCCCCACTAAACGCCCCACTTCCGATTTTCGATACCTTGGCATTCCGTTACTTCCCGGGGTGGCCCGCCTCCGGTTTCCTACCGCCCCATGAAAGAGAAAGCCCCGCGCTGGGCGAGGCGTCTTTCAGCGCTTGGGATACCCCCCGGTTTGCTGACAGGATATTGCACACACAAGGCTAACTATTGCTTGCCGGAGAACCTGATAAAACCTGACATTGAGGCCGGAGCAGGACGTTGGCAAATGCTGACATCGGCACCGCGTTTCTGGCGGTTATGGTCGGCTTCCTGTTGAAAAATGTTGAAACCGGACGGCGGCACAGTGGCGAGCGGGGCATTGAGGTTTGTTAAGGTTGGCGCGACCTATGGACAGGCCCTGCACCCTCCAGCAAACTTGAAAAACAATCAACGGAAATCAAGCCGCAGAAGGTTTTCTCGGGGTCATCACGCGCGGAGGGAAAGGGCTGCCCTAAGATTACCCTAAGCTCAACGGGATTGAGTGATGAGCATTCAAAACTCCGCCGCTCAGAAGTAATGGCCGTGCCCGCGCTCACAGAGCTTCCCAGAACCGGGCAGCAAAGCAGAAACGCTCCCCCACCCCGGTTTGTAAATCGGTGCCTGTGAAAGTGAAGCAGGGGCGCGGGTCTACTGTTGCCCCGCCTACAGGGTTTCAGCCTGCCCCTGTGATGGATTAGGCCTAATCCTGAATCGTCCTAGCGGCTCTGCGCGCGCGAGCTGATTTCTTGCGGCAGCTCGCACAGCAATACCGGGCGTCGGCTCTGCGCCAGTCTGGCAGGTCGTCGCCGCACCAGCGGCAAAACCAGTCCCGCCGTTGCCATCGCCTCAGAATGGCTATGGCGCGTGCTTGCCGGTGTCCGGCGTTCCCAGTCCAGAAATAGGCCTCAAAGGTTGCAGTAACCCTGCGTTCGTGCCGTTCTAGCCATACGGCGTTTGGATCTGGTCCAGGCATCCCGGTATCCTCGCAACTTTCTTGCCACCCATAGGCGGGTTAACTCATTCATTTGAGGTCGCTTTTGCCTGGCGCCCCAAATCTGCAGGTGCGTCCGAAGCGACAAATCGCTTGCCACGACAGAGCGCCCAGCGCTTCCTCTGCGCCTCCGCGATTCTGTTTCGTCCCGCCTGCGTCTTCGGGCCGGAGGAAAGCCCCCCATGAAACCGGCAGCGCCTCTTGCCAGGGATGGGCCTGGAGCGGCAAGCCGTGCCCTTGCGGGTACGTGCTCCGCATTGCTTAGAAAAGGTTTGGGCGCCAGCGGAGCCTAAGACCCCACCCCGCGCGCGTGTAGTGGTCGCAAAATGGTCCCATCTCATTCCCGGCCTTTTAAAGATTTGGGGCCGTTTGGGCACCTCTAACCCCATTGCCAGGAGCAGCCGCGCAGGCGCGTGGCCGCAAATGCGAGTCTCCCCTTTCCGTTCCCAGTATTTGACCGACGACGGATGCAGCCCGGCCAAAGCCGCCAAGGCGGGGCGCGACAAGCCGCTGCGCAAGCGGTGCTGTTTCAGTTCATCTCCTGTCATTCGCTTTGTTCCTGCCTCATGGCTAGATGTAGATATGTCCTACTTTCTGTGACGCGGCATTTCGCAATCCCGTTCAGCCCGACACAATTTTCAGGACGGGAGACTTGGCAGGCAGCGTGGTTTCGTCCTCCCCGTCAGCCTTACTGTGACGCCGATGCACTGTTTTTGTGCGGGGGTTCTCCGTTTCATGCCAGCGCATGAAAGCCTTTCGGGCCGGTTTCCCGTCTTGGGTCGGCAATTCATCAAGCGCCCAGTGCGCGGCCTCTCCGATACCGGAAGGGCCAAGGCAATGCCCACGCGTGGCATGGATGAAGCCGCGCTCTTCCAGGGCATCAAACCAGCCGCCTACGGTGTTGCGGTGCGCGCTCAATGCCTTGGCGGCGTCCCGGTAGCTGAGAATGATTGCGCCATTATTGGAGCCATTAAATCGCCGCTTCAGTTCGATGTAGAGGGCGCGGGGGCCGGGTTTGAGGCTCCCCCATGCGGGGGAAGCCTGTAACCATTCGTGAAGCTGCACATGGCGGCCAGCGCCCCGCTTGTGTCTCTTGTACGGTTTGCGGCTCATGGGGCGACCTCCTGCTGCGCTAT
Source organism: Phaeobacter sp. PT47_59 (assembly GCF_028890025.1). Classification (NCBI taxonomy): domain Bacteria; kingdom Pseudomonadati; phylum Pseudomonadota; class Alphaproteobacteria; order Rhodobacterales; family Roseobacteraceae; genus Phaeobacter; species Phaeobacter sp. PT47_59. Next base: position 66,391 of record NZ_JARCJL010000011.1, on the reverse strand, counting down.
CGCCTCTGCCACCCGGCCCGCAATCCGCAGGCTCTTGCAGGTGCCCAGGTGCAGCCAAACGCGCTGGGTGTCCGGCGCCTGCCGCTGCGCCCAGACAATCCACAGGCCGCCGCAGGGCGTGAGTTTAGCCTTTGACATGGATACACCCTCCAAAGTGAAGCTCTGCGTACAAGGCGGCGCGTGCGCGGCTCAAACCAAACCGGGTTTGCAAGCGCCGGATCTGCGTTTCGCGCGGGACGGGGCGGTTGATGCGGGCGCTTGTCATGCCGCGTCCTCATCCAGGAGGTGCGCGGCGCTGGGCGGGTAACGGAGTTTCTGCGGATCTGTGCCGGGGCGCAGCCAATAGTGTTTGATATTGTCCTTGCCCCGGTATTGGTCCTCGATGGGCCAATGATAATCCGCCCGCAGCTTGTGGATGACGGCGGCCAGTCGCCAGCCGTTCACTTCGCGAATTTCGGTTTTATGGGTCAGGGTCCGACCTGCCACTAGGTTCTTGCACACCCAGAAAACCTGACTGGGGTTGCTGTGCCAGTGATTGCTGCTCATGTGATTGCCTTTGCTGTTGTGGGGCAAAGGGCGTATGCTGTCCGGGCCTCCAAGCCTCAGAGCCAAATACATACAGCCCGCTCCCCGATGCCTTCGGGGGCGGGTTTCTTATGCGGCCTCGCGGCTGCTCAGCCATTCGGTGATTGCGCTTTCCGGCCATGCCACGGCCTTGCGGGTCAGGCGCACGGGGCGTGGAAACTCCCCCTTGCTCATCATCGCGTAAATCGTGGTGCGGCTCAGGCCGGTGATTTCTTCAACTTCGGGGCGGCGGTAATGCTTCTCTACCATCGTGGCTTGCTCCTGCATCTGTGGGTCGATGCAGGAACGTTCAGAGATACTCCCCTTTATTTCAAATACATGCTAGCCCATCGAAAGGCGAAAGCAGCCCATTTCTTTGCCCATTTACACCCCGGCTGTTGGGCGGTTACTTCTGGGCAAGAGCAGATTCAATTTGGGCGTTTAACGGCTCAAGGTATCTCTGCGCTGTTGAGCGAGAAATCTCTTCCTCGAAGGTTTTCGAAACCCAGCCTATGCAGTCCTGAACTAGGCTTTCGCGGTTTTGCGGCCTGTGGCCGCCTTTCAATCGGCGCTGGAACTCGTTCCTAACAGCCGTTCGAATGGCGTTCCCGGCCTTTGCGGATCTTCTTGCAGCGCCTTTGGAGGTCGGCGGGGTGGCCTCAAGTGCGGCATCCCCATCGGAAACCAAACAGCCGCCGTAGTTCTTCACGGATGCAGCTTGTATTTCGATGTTGGGAGAAGGAAACAGGGTCACAAGCTCTTTGAAGGGAACCTGCACGCCTACCCAGGCTTCCATTCTGCCCCTCAGTTCATCATCATCCGCCAGTTCGCCAAGGTTGGCGTTGTCCCAGTCTACGTCACTCATCCTCCAAGCCGTGTGCGGGATGCTTTCGAATTCACCAGTGATGATGTCGCCTTCAAGCCTAGGGTTGATACCCCTTGATGTGATTGCCCCCTCTGCAAGGGCGGCGAATAGTTTAGAGCGTGCAATTTCCACTAGGTGGTTTAGGGCGTCTATAGTGGGAGAAATAGCACGAGCGGCTTCTAGTTCAGCTTGATATTCGGCAACCTCTTGTCGGTGACGCCTATCCTCGCGCTCCCAGTGTTCTGCGCCTAGTTCGTCTTTGGCGGGAACTACATACTTCCTGTGAATATCTTCCAGCCGTTGCATGCCATCAAGAATTTCCGCTTCTGCCCTCCCGAGGCACGCATTCAGCTTTTCCGAAAATTCGCGCGATGGCGCGCCATCGACAAATTGGCCTACCACTGGCGCAATTGCAAAGAAGTGAGGCTCTTGCGGCGCGCACATGTGGTCCAAATGTGCGCTGATGCTCTCTTGGGTGTCAAAGCTATCGAATCCCACTGGCGGTATTGCAAAGGCAATCCAGTGGGTGGCCTCATGTATGTAGCAGAATTCCGGGACTTCCGCTCTTACATAGATTTCCATCACCCAATCCTCACAATATCGGCCTGTTTCTTGGTCACGAAATCCGCCCATCGCGCCATGAGAACCCGGCGCTGTTCCAGGTGGTCCGTGCGGCGGTAGGCACGCTCAACGCTGCCCCCGACAACGTGGCCCAGCGCGGTTTCTGAAACTTCAAAGGGCGTGCTGGTGGTTTCAGCCACCCAATCGCGAAAGCTGGACCGGAACCCGTGCGGGCGGGCTTCCATCTGCCTGCGCTCCATCAGCCGGGCCATGGTGGCATCACTGATGACGCCCTTGCGCACGCTGGGGAAAAGAAAGCCGTCGCGCTGATGCTCCTTCGCCGCCTCGATGACTGCCAGCGCCTCCTGGCTGAGAGGGACGCGAAATTCTGACGTTGCATTCCTGCGGCCCTTCACGGTCTCTGCCGGGATGGTCCAAACGTCACCGTCGATCTGGTCAACATGCATGAAGCGCAGAGGCCTGGACCGAACCGCCGTTAGGATAAGCAGGCGCAGGGCGTTGTGTGTTACGGTGCCTTCGTCCAAGCTATCATAGAAGGCGGGCACCTCGGCCCATGGCAGCGCGGGAATGTGCTTTGTTTTGTGGCGCTGCTTGCCCAGCAAAGCATGGGCCTTTTCGACCGCCTGCAAATCCACATCCAACCCCAGCGCGGCGGCATGTTTAAGGCAGATCCCCAGTCGGCTCATCGCTTTGCGGGCCGTTTCGGCTTTGTCATGCCAGATGGGTGCCAGCGTGTCCCGAATGTCGATCTGGTCAATGTCGGCTACGGGCACAGCGCCCAGGCGGGGCAGGATGTGAATTTCCAATGGGGAGAACCAGCGGCCCGCCTTGCCGTCGCCTTTCAGTTCGGCCTTGCGTGCCTCGAAAGCATCAGCGGCAATGTCTCGCAGCAGGTGCATGTTGCGCTCTGCCTGCCTGCGCTCCTTCTGGCGTTCCTTGATGGGGTCCAGCCCCTGCCGGGCTACGGTGCGCCATTTGGCGGCTTCCTCGCGGGCCTCTTTGAGGGAAACTTCAGGGTAGCTGCCCAGCCCCATTTCCCGGCGACGGCCATGCACGGTTACAAAAAGCAGCCACTTGCCACGCTCCGGGCTGCGCTTGTGAAGCCAGAGATTGCCGCCATCACCATGCTTGCCAGCTTCAGCGGCCTTGACCTTGGCTGCGCTGAGCTTGTTGGTTTCTCTCATTGGCCCTGAGCATCCATGATTTATCAGCCCCACTTACAGCCCCATCTCTATATCTTGTACACATAGGAGCGTAGCGGAACAAGACGGAACAACACAGCGCCGTTAATCCATTGAAATTACGCGATATTGATACTTCTGCGGAATATCTGGGAACTACTCAGAATGACGGCTCAATGCCCACCGCCCGCACCAACTATCGACCGATTTCCCAATGAAAACAACGATCGAATAAATCTGAGTATTCTCTGTCCCCCCAATGTGTCCCCCAAGCGTATCACATACCCCGGATTCGGTTTCCCAAAGGAGTTTCCAGACCCGGGACAGCATGATCCCCCCCTGCGTCCATGGCATGTGTTCTGATCGACAGTGTTTTCAGGCACGGCCAAATCACCAATTTTGAGATCGTTGAAATGCGAGACCCAATCGGTCAGCAGAAGGCCACTCCCCAGCCCAAGGCGGACACACAGTTCTTGGTTCGAGCAGCATCCGATGCCGAACCTTCCCTCCTTGCGTTGCGGATTCGAAGTCAATGGACATCCTGTTCAATCTCTGAACGTGCAGCGATAGCGGTTTTGAATGTTTGAGACCTAAACTGATCTCGATACCGACCGTGGCAGAGGCGTTTCACGAAGCATTCGAGGGTCGATCATAAATGCTGGCCATGGACGTATTCCGCACTATCGTTTGACTAGGGGATTTCTTCTCAAGGGGGGGGGCTTATGAGATCCTATTGCAAGGTTTGCATCACTGCTGCCACTTTCTGCGTTGCGATGGCGGCATCAGCGGAAGAACGTGATCCACTGCTGCTCTACGATAACGGAACTCTCAAGGCGCGCGGGCACATGCAATTCGGTCTCAACGCAGTCGCCGAAAACAACCTGTTTTGGGATCTCGCTGCGACCACCGCTCCGGGCAGTGGCTTCAACCCCGACACTGACTGGCTTGAAGGCTACATCAAGCCCGGTCTCAGCTTCGCGTACCAAACCGACAGTGGCGCGGTTTTCTACGGCAAGCTGTCGGCGGTGGCGTCTTACACTTGGGGAACCGATGCCTTTGACAGGGGCAACATCGGTGCCACGACACTTGAGGAAGCATACCTCGCCTTTCGAGGAAGCTTCGGGACGGGGGGAAGCTATGATCTGTCTCTTGGAGCACGTGAGCTGACCCTTGGCACGGGGATGTTGATCGCAAATGGCGCGACGAGCGGATTTGAACGGGGGGCGCTGAAGTTCGGTCCACGCAAGGCCTGGGAAAGGGCCGCAATCGGACGGCTCTCCAATGGCCGCATGACCGGGATACTGTTCTTTCTCGATCCGAACGAACTTCCGTCGACAGATGGGGACAACGCACTGGCGGGTTTCGACCTGCGCTACGATGATCCGGCGGGCGGCTTTATCGGCGCGACATATGTTGATGTGCTGCGCTCCAACTCCCCATACCCGCAGGCCGCCCCGGGTGGCATAGGGCCACCGAGCGTGACACCCGGTGCTCGCGAGGGAACCCGAACCCTCGGCTTCTACGGGAAAACGAATCCATTCACCGGCGGTTTTGAAAACTGGAATTTCACCGGTGACGTCGCATACCAATGGAACGAAAGGATAGACCTGAACGCCTGGGCAGGACGCGTAACGGCCGGATATAGTTTTAAAAACCTGCCATGGTCACCGTCCCTTACCTTGGGCTACCAGAGCTTTTCTGGCGACGATCCGAACACGACAAAACTCGAGCGGTTCGATCCGCTCTACTATCAAGGCAGCCCAAGCGCCTGGGCAACGGGATCGAAGTCCGCATCAACCTTTATCAATTCGAACGTGAATGCTGTCACAGTAACGTTTCAGGTCAAGCCGAGGCAGCAGGATACCTGGACGTTTCGATATGCGCATATTCGGGCAAATGAGTTGAATAGCCCCATCCAGTTTGGGCAAGCCACGCGAGTGGATGTAAACGGAAACGTTGTGTCCGGTGTCACTGACAGTCACCTCGCCGATGACCTGTTTGTCGAATACAGCCGCATCATCAACCGCAACACGTTTTTAACAGCAGGGGTATCGGTGTCATTCCCCGGCGCAGGGATCGACAAGGTCATCGGCGCCAGCGCAGGCCCATGGACAGGAGGTTTTATCAATGTCGTCGTCAATTTCTAAACTCTTGGCAGCGGTTACACGGGGAGCCATCGTCCTTGGAATGGCAACAGGCGCGCAGGCACAATCCGCGCCGCTTTCAGCACAGGAGACAGACCCAAATGTGATGGGGTGGATGCAAGGCTTCCCACCGCCCGCCGAGAAAGTGATCACCCAGCCTGATAGCGTCTATTTCAGTTTCCCGCGGCTGCGCTGGTCGGTTTGCCATTTGCGGGAATTTCTGCCCACCGAAGAGATTAGCCGCGGCATCGGGGCACCTGCCCCCCTGGACTATCCGTCCCCGTCCAGTTTCGCCGAGCTCAGGGAGCAGATTGACGCGATTACCTTCACTCCACAAAACAGCGACGCCAAGATGACCTGGGAAGAGTCGCTTTATGCCAACTACACTGACGGCATGTTGATTCTACACAGGGGCAAGGTCGTTTACGAACGCTACTTCGGCTGTCTCAAGGAGGACGGCAAGCATGCGATCATGTCGATGACCAAGTCTTTCACGGGCCTCTTGGCAGAGATCATGGTGGTCGAAGGAACGCTCGACGACACCGCTTTGGTGCGCGACATCATTCCCGAAATCGGCGATAGCGCCTTTGCGACGGCCACCGTTCGGCAGGTCATGGACATGACCACGGGCGTGAAATACTCCGAGAACTACTCTGATCCCAACGCCGATATCTGGCTCTATTCCGCCGCCGCCAGCCCCCTGCCCAAGCCTGCCGACTACCAGGGCCCGAACGGGTATTGGGAGTATCTTCAGCAGGTCAAGCCAGAGGGTATCCACGGCGAGGCGTTCCACTACAAGACCATCAATTCAGACATGCTCGGGTGGATCATCAGCCGTGTGTCGGGGAAGTCGGTGACCGAGCTTGCCTCCGATCGCCTGTGGCGCCGCATGGGGGCGGAACAGGATGCATACCAAACTGTCGACGGCAAGGGAGTGCCGTTCGCGGGGGGAGGCATCACCGCAGGCCTTCGCGATCTTGCGCGTTTGGGGCAACTGATGCTGAACGAAGGCGAACTGAATGGGCAACGTCTGTTCCCGGCCGAAGTTGTCGAGAGGATCAGCGCCGGAGGAGACCGATCCAAGTTCGGCGATGGTTTCCCCACCTTTGGAGCGGGCAGCTACACGAGCCAATGGTGGGTTCTTCACAATGACCACGGTGCCTATGCGGCCCGAGGGGTCCATGGTCAGACGATATATGTCGATCCGACTGCCGAAATGGTGCTGGTGCGACTGGCGTCCTTCCCCAAGGCACAGAACGGCTTTATCGATCCGACATCGCTGCCCGCCTATCAAGCAGTGGCGGAGTACCTGTTGGCAAGATAGTCGCCACCGCGCGTCCAGATCACAGCGAAACGTGTCGCCATCCACCAATCGCTTCAAGGAGCAAATCCGGTGGCCGGATATCGATGGGCCCTGGTTCACTCCGGGCTTGGCTCCCATGGGCCAGTCCCCGAACGAAGACCCCCAGGACAATGCTGCCCTGGGGGATGTGACCTCAACCTCTTGGCGAAGTTGAGGACAAAGGCCGTATCACTCAGAAGCGATAGGAGATGTTGAAGGTGCCCGTACGACCGTCGGAGCGGTAGCAGTAGCCCGCGCTGCAGGTCTGGTCAGTGTTGTCAAAGGCGTTCCTTACATTCATCTGCAGGCTCAGGCCGTCAAAGCCGACCTGCCCCAGGTCATAGGAGACGGCCAGATCTGTGTAGGTTTGTGCGTCGTTTCGGAAGGTGTTCTGATCGTCCCCCCAGCTTTTTCCGACATAGCGCACACCGGCACCGAAGCCCCAGCCCTTGAGCGGGCCGGATTGGGGTTCGTAAAAGCCCCAGATCGCCGCCGTATGCTCGGGCGTTGACGACAGCTGCTTGCCAATGGTGCCCGCTGCCCCGCGTTCGATCTCCATATCGACATAGGTATATGAGCTCGTCAGCCGCAGGTCGTTGGCAAAGTTGAACTGGCCCTCGACCTCGACCCCGCGCGAGCGCAGATCGTAGGGAACCTGCACCTGATAGAGCCCCCCAAAGACCGCCGGATCCACCGTCTGGAACACCACGCCGTCCTTTTGCCGAATATCAAACAGCGATGCGGTGATCAGGCTTTCGGTGCCAGGTAACTGGTACTTGAGGCCAATTTCCTTCTGGAAGGCCACGGTGGGATCCGCCGCGCGGCTGCTGGCCGGGTTGGTCGGATCGTCATAGACAAGCCCCGTGGTCGGCACGAAGCTGCTGGAGAGGTTGCCATAGACCGACAGGTCGGCATTGACCGCATAGCTCAGGCCGATCCGGCCGGAGAAGCTGTCATGCGATGTATCGCTGCCCAGCCGTGCGGCGTCAAAGGTGGTGATGTCGACCCAATCGTAGCGGCCGCTCAGGAAGGTGGTCCAGCGTCCGCTGGTCAGCTGATCATGCAGGAACACGCCATATTGGTCGATCTCCTGCCCGCCGGAATAGGGCTGCGCCGCCGCATCCACAGCCGCTGCAGAGACATAGCCAACACCCCCATAGAAGGCATCATAGGAGGATTTGCCGAAATCGACGCCTGCAACCAGAGTATGGTCGACGGTGCCAGTGGCGAAATTCGCCTCCAGCGTGGCATCCATCATCAGGTTCTCGGCGTCCTCAAGATAGTGCCCCCAGTAGCGGCCAAAGCCTGCACCCGAGGCATAGATGCCGCTGAATTCAAGATCGGCATCCACCTTTGAATATCGCAGATTGTGCCGCAGGGTGATGGCGCCGGTGAGTTCATGCTCGACCTCGTACCCGATGCGCCACTGGTCGTTGACAAAGTCGTTATACTCCGGATCGCCAACGTAGGTTTCCGAGGCCACCCCATAGGATGAGTTGAAATAGGACGCGGTGCCGCCGCGCGTGGCAGAGGCGTATTCACCAAGAACGGTGACCTTTGTCCGGTCGGTCAGCTGGTAGGTCAGCGACGGTGCGATCATGCTCAGATCATTGCTATAGCCGGGCAGCGGCGTATCGGCGTCCCGCGCCACCCCGGTCAGGCGATAGCTGAGGCGCCCATCTCCCACCGGGCCGGTGAAGTCAAACGCCAGTTCCTTGTGGTTGTCGGTGCCAAATGTCAGCTGCAGCTCGTTGAAGGCCTCGTCCTTGGGACGCTTGGAGACCACGTTGACAATACCGCCTGCGCCGCTGACGCCATACAGGGAGGAGGACGGCCCCTTGAGCAGCGACACTGCCTCGAAACTGTAGGGGTGGTTCTGATACCATGCCGAGGGCCCGTTTACCTGACGCAGATCGTCCCGGAACAAGCCATTGTAATAAGATGCAAAACCGCGCAGGTAGATCGCATCGTAGCGGCTGTCATAACCGAAATTGTTGACGCTGGCGCCGGATGTGTAGCTCAAGGCCTCCAACAGGGTACGAGGCTGCTGATCCTCGATCTGGTCCTGACCGACCGTGCTGATCGCCTGCGGGATATCGCGGATCGCCGTATCAACGCGGGTCGTCTGACGACCGCTTTCGGCGACATATCCGTTTTGCACCAGGGTTTCGTCGCTTTCCGATTCAAGGATCAGCGTGCCGAGATCGACGGCATCAATGTTCTGAGCATGGGCTGCCGACAGGGCTGCAACAGAGGTGAGCCCTGCAAGCAGGGCGAGGCGAGAAACGTGCATTTGGGTCTCCGGGTGTTAGCCCCGGCTACCCATCGTTGGCTCAGGCATTGTCTTGTGGTTCGCGGTATCCGAGTTCTTTTGTCGGATTTCGAATCTGCCGTTAAGGCCGAGTTACAGTCTCGCTTAAGGTGTGTTGCAAAAATACATCGCCTCACTCACCCAGGCGAGAGATCACGCCTTTGTGTAGCCTGCAGCCCGGTACCGGTTCGCGCGCCCGGGCTGCAAGCAAGGGGGGCCTTACAGGCCGACCGCGTCGGCACCGCGCCAGGCGGGTTGTGCGATTGCCGCCGGATGCCCGTTGCCCTGCAGGTGCGCGCGGGCCTGCTGCGCACGCTCCATCCAGACGGCAGCCAGATCGGCATCCTCCTGTGAGGACGGCAGATCATGCACCGAAAGGCTCAGCTGCGAGGAGTCATGCTGGGCAGTTACCCGCATGAAGTCGCCAGCCCTGGCGATCATCGGACTGTCCAGCAAGAAGGCCGTGCGCCCCCAATGCCCCTCCGACGTCAGGTCATTGGTCACCCGAATGCCTGCGGCCAGCTCCATCTCAAAGCTGACAAAGACCGCGTGAACGGTACCGGCAGCGGTACAGAACAGATCTTCGGTGGCCCGCGCCGGGTTGAGGTTCGGCCGGGTGAAGTCAAACTGGAACAGCTCTGTCGTTGGCCCCAGCGGTTTCATCCCGCAGGCGGCAAAATCGTTGGGGGTGATCTGCGCGATCCGCGCGAAGTGGTGAAACGCGCTCAGGTCAAAGCCCTCGGCCTGTTGCGGGCGCCAGAGATCAACCAGCTTGTCGCTTTCCACCAGTTGCGCCATCAGCGTTCCGCGCTCGGGCACGGCGCGGGCGTCCGGCTTGGCCAGTGCGGCCATGGCATGGGTGAGCGTCGCCAGCGCGCCCTCGCCCAGGAGAACCGTATCGACGATTTCGGAAATCACCACATCCGCCGGTTCGGGAATATCCACGCCCACCACCACATCATGCGACCATTTCGGGATCACCGTGATCCGGTCACTGAGTCCATTGTCCGCGATCACCCGGGTCGCGGCCTCGGCGATCATCGGTTGCTGCTCGCAGGTATAGACGTGTTTGGCCCCGGCCCGCGCCGCCAGCATCGCCGTCAAACCCGCCCCGCAGCCGATATCCAGCACCACATCGCCGGGCTTCACTTTCGCTGCGATCGCCTTGGCATAGGCCTGATTGCGCGCCGTGTCCGCCAGCATCGGGAAATGCCAACGCGGGACAAACATCTGATGCAACCGGTCCTGCAACACCTGTGCTTCGTGATTGTGAGGATCAATTGCAAGCGCCTGCGTCAGAATCTGCGCTGTGCGCAGCCCGCCATCGGTCAAGGGTGCGGTTTTTGCCAGCTCCAGAAGTGTTCCTGCATCTTGCACATCTTCGAGGCTGCCCTGCTGCGAGGCCTCAGACATCTGATTTTCAAGCAATTCTTGTTTTTCCCTTATTTGAAGAAAATGCCACTCTTCGCCATATTCACCCTGTCCGGATAAGATTTGGTAAAGGCACAAGCAGAGCGCCGACATGCCCACTCAGCGGGCACTCCGCAGGAACAAGGCGGTCTGCCTGTGTCAGATCCCGGACCCGATCTCCGTGTCCTTTGGCGGACCGGCAATGGGGCACGAAGACGGGCGCCACCGGTTACACTCCACCACCCTGTCGCGCCGGGCATAGCCCTACAGGGGGATGGCAGAACTGCCGATCACCGGCCTGCGAAAAGGCCTGATCTACGAATAAGTCGTGGTATTTCGGGGGCTTTCGGGGGGGGGATTGCCAAAGGCAAGATGATGGTGCGGTCGAGAAGACTCGAACTTCCACGGGAGTTACCCCACAGCGACCTCAACGCTGCGCGTCTACCAATTCCGCCACGACCGCACTGTCTAGGCTTGGTGTAGGGGCGTATAGACGAGCCGCGAATGGATGTGAAGAGGCAAAATGCCCATTTTCGAGCCTTGCCTCTTCGGAAATTCGTCACACGGCGGACAGCGTCAAAACAGCGGCATAGCCAGCCCGGTCAAACCCGGGGAATACCGCTGTTTTTCGCCATCAATCCGTCGAAAAGCTGGGCAGGGACAATGCCGTCCCCGAGGCCGGAACCGGCTGCGCCGCGCCCGCTGCCCCCAGTTGCGCGGAGGCTGCCTTGATCAGGGCCGCACGTTCCGGCTGGCCGGGCGAAAAGGCCGCTTCGGCACCGTTCTCCAAGGCTGAAATCGCCACTGCGTACCAGTCCTGCGCGGCAGAAACGGTCTTGGGCGCCCCAAAGCCCTGGGACAGGTGGTGCCCGATCAGCTCTGCGTAGGGCCGCTTGCCGATGGCGGCCATGATCAGGGCCGATCCCATTGCAATATCCAGCTTGTCGCGACGGTAGCCCGAGAACATGCAGACGGTCGCCGTATTGGCCAGTTGGTCCAGCGACATATTTGTCTGAAGCACGAACTTCTGCACATCCGCCAGCACCGCCTGACTGCTATCCGTGCCAAGACGCCCCAGGAAGGGCTGAATTGCGGGGCCGAATCCGTCGCATTGGCCATCGACCTGCGCCGGGGTCACATTGGCCAGTGTCGCCACCACGGCCTCCCCGGCATTCATGGCATAGGAGCGCGCAATGCAGAATTGCTCTCCCAGGGCCAGCTCCGGGTCGGTCATGGTGGACACCGTCATATAGCCACCATTCGAGTTGGTGAGCAGGCTGACCTTGCTGCAATGGCTGGCAAGCGAAGCCGTGGGCGCAGCCGGTTGCGGCGCGCTGAAGGTCGGGATCGCCGCCGCGATCTGCCCACCTGCCGAGGCCATGACGGTCCCGCCCTGCTGCGCTCCGGCCGGAGGCGCCACCGGGGTCACGGGGGCAACGGGGGTCGGGGCGGTCGCCGCGGCCTGAACCGGTTCATTATGTCTGCAAACGCCCTGATGGCAGGAGAAGCTGGCCGGTGTCACGCCGCGGGCCATGAAATCGTTGCGCTGATAGCCCTGCGGGGTGGAGGCAAAGACCATCACCGAACAATGGGAGGCGCCACACCAGAAGGAGCTGCCCGACACCGAGGTGTCGATCACATAGTCGTTCTTGCCGTCCCCGTTGAGATCGGCCAGTTGCATGAAGCCCGAGCGCTGCAACAGCTGCTCTGCACTCGGCTCGGCAGAGGCGGCGATTTCATCCACCGCGTCGCTGACCTCGATCGGCAGCCCCGGATAGCCGCCGCTGCCCGCACTGCGCACGCCGGCAGCTTCGTCACGCCAAGTGTGCAACAGCCCCCGCACGCCGTTGGGGCCCTGCATGGCCTTGATGACCTGCGGCCCGCCCACCTGCGCACGATTGTAGGAGGACACCAGGAAGTCCCGCTCATATGTGGTCAGCTGCCCGGTTGCCGGAAAGCCCATGTGGACCTGATAGTTCGCAATCGCCGCACGGGACTTGCGCCCCATGACACCATCCGGTGTGCCGGCAGGAAAACCGAAGTAATTCAGCGCCGCCTGCGTCTCGCGATTCTGGCTGCGGGCAACAGAATACCCCGAACCGGTGCTGCGCTTCTTGTTCCTGTTCACCTCATTGATGATCGCACCACCGACGATTCCGCCCAGCAGGGCGGCGCCCAGGTTGTCTGCGGCACTCGGGCCGGCGGCACTGGTTAGGAACAGGGAGGCCACCAGGGCGGGCTTAATCGTATTTCGTACCATTGAAACGGGTCCTCTATTGAAACAAAAAAAGAATCATTGCAGGTAGGGTAACCCGGATCCGGCGTTTCAAGGCAGAAAATTCACCGCTGTATTGGAACTGCATTTTCGCAAACTTAGACAAAGGCTTGGATGCAATGGTTGAATGGATCACCTCGGACGGTCTGGTGGACTACGACACCGCCACGGCGTTCATGGAAACCCGTGCGGCCTCGATCGCGGCGGGCACGGCCGAAGAATGCATCTGGCTGCTGGAGCATCCGCCGCTATATACGGCCGGCACCTCGGCAAAGCCCGAAGACCTGACCGATCCTGACCGGTTTCCGGTCTACCCCTCCAAACGGGGCGGCCAATACACCTACCACGGCCCCGGTCAACGCGTGGTCTATGTGATGCTGGATGTGGGAAAGCGCGGCCATGATGTGCGCCGCTTCGTGCAACAGCTGGAGGACTGGGTGATCCGCGCCCTGGCCGAGTTCAACCTGACCGGCCACATCCGCTGCGGCCGGGTCGGCGTCTGGATCGAGCGCCCGGAGAAACCCCGGACCGCCAGCGGCGGCCTCGCCGAGGACAAGATCGCTGCCATCGGTATCCGCTTGCGCAAATGGGTCAGCTTCCACGGCATCTCGATCAACGTGGAACCGGATCTGGAGCACTTCGGCGGCATCGTGCCCTGCGGCATCACCGACTATGGCGTCACCAGCCTTGTCGATATGGGGCTGCCGGTCACGATGGCGGATGTGGACCTGGCACTGCGGCGCAGCTTTGATCAGGTCTTTGGCCCGTTGGCCGCCCCCGAGGACGCCTGAGCCTTGGTGCCTCTTCGGCTCTGCGCAATGTCGCTGAGCGCCGCCAGGATCAGTTCAGGCCTTGTATAGAGCAGGGTTCCGTCGGCGCCTTCGCATAGACGGTATTGGACATCTTGCCCGCTATGGGTGGCGCCGCCCCGTGCCCCGGATTGAACGGCGGGATCCTGGCTGCCGTAGAGATAGACCAGAGGACCGCCCCCTGCCCGCCCCGTCACCAGCGGTCGCCAGTCGCGCAGGACCAGGTCGATATCGGCAATGAAGCCAGCGCCTCCCTGTTGCATCGCAAAATCATGGCTGTGACGCAGCAGCGGCGCGAGGTTCATGTTTGCAACCCGCTCGGCCTCAAGACTGCCCGGAGTGGACTGCCTTGAGATCAACACCTCGACCCCTGCCTTGCGGACGCTGCGCGACCAGCCCCGCATCAACAACGGCAAGAGCGGACGCGCACAGACCGAACAAATGGCAAAGACCTTCTGGTAGCCCCGCAGGGTGGCAAAGTCCCTGATTGTTTTCAGAGGGCCGGACGCAGACACCGCGACAATCCCGGCGATACGATCCCGCCAGCGCACGGCAACCGCCTGGGCAAAGACCATCCCGCCCCGATGCGCCAGGAGGATCGGCCGCTGCAGGTTTTCCTGCTGCAGCAGGGCGTCGAACTGTTCGCAGAACGCCTCAAGATGCCGACGCCGCGGCGGCACCGGACCGGAGGCGCCATATCCGTTTCGCAGCGGAACATATACCTTGAACCCCAATTGCCGGAGTTGCGGCTGCAGCCGCAGGATGCCCGCCACGCAATCCAGCAGCCCGTGAATGAAAATCACCGGTTGGCCGGTGTCTGCACCGAGACGGATATATTGCATCCGCCCGCCATCGCAGCAGGACAGGGAGCCCGACGGGGGCAGTTTGCTGCCGTCGGCGATCGCCAGATCCGAGGCGTGTTCCTTCAGCAGGAAGGCCGCAAGCCGAACCAGCTCTGCCCCTCCCGGCGCGCCTGCCTTGGCGATGACCTGCGCCAGGGTATCCCTTGGCAAATCCGCAAGCGCCCCCCCCCCGCAGGAGATCAGCAAGAACCTTGATCTGCCCCCCGTCCAATCCGAATCCATTGCGCAGGAACTCCAGGGTCTGCGGGATCAAGGGGGCTTCCAATGCCTCGATCATCGCCACAGCCGGCTCCGAGGTGATTGCTCCGGCGCTGACAGGCCGACACAGGAGGCAGAGATCAGGACGCGCAGTTTTCAGAACAAGAAAGTCATCATGAGAAAGCTCTCCCGCGGCGAGGCGACTGGAGAACTCCGCCCATGCCCTGCGTTCCGGCAGGGTTTCCACCTCGAATGCCTGCAAGACGTCATGCGGCAGGAAACCGATCTGCTGTCGCGCGCGGCGCGAACAGCGCAACGCGCGCCCATCGCAGGTGGCGACCACCCAGGTCCCGCCACCGTCTGCATAGATATAGGCCGGATCCGGGCGGTTTTTCCGGATCCATTGATCGCGCAGAAGCTCATTGGCACGGGCGAAATGGGATGCGAACTCAGGTGCAACCGCCGCCGGTTTTGCCATCCCCGATTTCACCAGTGCCGGGCAGCCAGTGCCGGGCGTGGCTTTAAGGCGGGTTTCGCTTTGCGAGAATCGGTCGAAAAGCTGCGGGCTTACAACGGTTTCATAGATTGCATCGATGATCTGCTCCTTGGAGGGCACATACGAGCGAGACGCCGTATTCGGACACCCTTCAAATCCCATGACCCATCCCCATCACGACACAGGCATCGAAATGCCAATACCTTTCCACAATCCCCAAGACCGGTCACGGCGGCGGCCACGCGAAGGGACCTGCCGACACCGACCCAATAAAACCCGAAACGGCACGGGCGCAGAAATGGCGCCCATTGCCCCCGGCAAGCCCAACAGTCGCCGTGACCGGATGCGGCAGCGCACAATCCAAGGCTGCAATGGTCGCCAGCGGTCGCAACAAGGCTGCGTGAATGATTTACAAATTTAGTCTCAAAATTCAACTAAATTCAAAGATCGCTACGGGCAGCGTTTTACTTTAGCAACAATTCCGACTCAGCCTGGAATTGCATCGCGGATCTGCGCGGCGTGGCCTTGAAGGACCTCCATATCCCCCATCTTGCCCGGCGGACGCAGGCGATCCCCCTCCTTGCGGGGCAGAACATGGAAATGCAGATGGAAGACTTCCTGGCCGCCGGCCGCCTCGTTGAACTGCTGGATCGTCACACCGTCGGCGCCAAAGGCGGCCATCACCGCATGGCCCATCTTCTGGACGGTCGCCATCACCGCGGCAAGCTGCGCCGGGCTGGCATCCAGCACATTGCGGCAGGGGGTTTTCGGGATCACCAGCAAATGGCCATCCGCGCGCGGCATGATATCCATGAAGGCCAGCGTCTCGGCGTCTTCATAGACCGGCATCGAGGGGATCTCACCGCGCAGGATTTTGGCAAAGATGTTTTCCGGATCGTAGGCGGGCATGGGGGCGTCTCCGTGTTTGGCTCCTATCCGGTTGTGCTTGGCGTCCGGGCCAAGGTCAAGCACCACCAAAGCCCTCGGGAAGGCAGGCCTTAGGAAGAGAGCCGTGAAATGTCACCCCCCGCGACAATTATTCTTGATCCAGATCAAACTCCGCCATTGAAGGCCCCCGCAGGGCAATCTAAAACCACTGATGAGTCTTAGGCCGCCCGGACACGTTTCCTGTGGCCTTTCGTTATGCAACAGGAGGCACCTTAAATGGCAGACGCAGCCATTCATGGTCACGGCCATGAGGACGAGCGGGGGTTCTTTACCCGCTGGTTCATGAGCACGAACCATAAGGATATCGGCATTCTCTACCTGATCGTTTCGGCGCTTGCAGGTTTCATTTCCGTCGCGTTCACCGTATTCATGCGGATGGAGCTGATGGACCCCGGCGTTCAGTACATGTGCATGGAGCACCTGGACAAAGGCTTCATCAGCGGGTTCCTGAGCTCGATGGCGGCATCTGTTCCGGGTGAATGTACCCCGAACGGTCACCTCTGGAACGTGATGATCACCGCCCACGGCATCCTGATGATGTTCTTCGTGGTGATTCCGGCACTGTTCGGCGGTTTCGGCAACTACTTCATGCCGCTGCAGATCGGCGCGCCGGACATGGCGTTCCCGCGGATGAACAACCTCAGCTTCTGGCTCTATGTGGCCGGTACCTCGCTGGCGGTTGCCTCGGTGCTGGCACCGGGCGGCAACGACCAGATGGGCTCGGGCGTGGGCTGGGTTCTCTACCCGCCGCTGTCCACCAATGAGGGCGGCTTCTCGATGGACCTGGCGATCTTCGCCGTCCACGTCTCGGGTGCCTCGTCGATCCTGGGTGCGATCAACATGATCACCACCTTCCTGAACATGCGTGCCCCCGGCATGACCCTGTTCAAGGTGCCGCTGTTCTCCTGGTCGATCTTCGTCACCTCCTGGCTGATCCTGCTGTCCCTGCCGGTTCTGGCGGGCGCCATCACCATGCTGCTGATGGACCGCAACTTCGGCTTCACCTTCTTCGATCCCGCAGGCGGTGGTGACCCGATCCTGTATCAGCACATCCTGTGGTTCTTCGGCCACCCGGAAGTCTACATCGTGATCCTGCCCGGTTTCGGCATCATCTCTCACGTGATCGCCACCTTCGCGCGCAAGCCGGTCTTCGGCTACCTGCCGATGGTCTGGGCCATCATCGCGATCGGTGTTCTGGGCTTCGTCGTCTGGGCGCACCACATGTACACCGTCGGCATGTCGCTGAACCAGCAGGCCTACTTCATGCTGGCCACCATGGTGATCGCGGTTCCGACCGGCGTTAAGGTCTTCTCGTGGATCGCCACCATGTGGGGCGGCTCGATCGAGTTCAAGGCGCCGATGATGTTCGCCTTCGGCTTCCTGTTCCTGTTCACCGTCGGTGGTGTGACCGGTGTGGTTCTGTCCCAGGCGGCCGTGGACCGTGCCTATCACGACACCTACTATGTGGTTGCTCACTTCCACTATGTGATGAGCCTGGGCGCCGTCTTCGCGATCTTCGCCGGTATCTACTTCTACTTCGGCAAGATGACCGGTCGTCAGTACTCCGAACTGGGCGCACAGATTCACTTCTGGCTGTTCTTCATCGGTGCAAACATCACCTTCTTCCCCCAGCACTTCCTGGGTCGTCAGGGTATGCCGCGCCGTTACATCGACTATCCCGAAGGCTTTGCCTACTGGAACAAGATCTCGTCCTATGGCGCGTTCATTTCCTTCGCATCCTTCGTGTTCTTCTTCGGTGTGGTGATCTACTCGCTGCTGCGCGGCGCACGTGTCACCCAGAACAACTACTGGAACGAATATGCGGATACGCTGGAGTGGACCCTGCCCTCTCCGCCGCCCGAGCACACCTTTGAAATCCTGCCCAAGCAGGAAGACTGGGACAAATCCCACTCTCACTAAAAGGTGGTTCGCCATCACGATCAAAAAGGCCCCGGAGATACCTCTCCGGGGCCTTTCCTATTGGTTTCATGCCGCCACCGCCTGCCATGAAACCGTAGCGAAACTGTCTTTTGGGTTTTACATTCACCCCCTACCCCGCTGGCATCTCGCCCGCGCCGCCAGGTCGCGGGCAACCGGACTGATTTCGTGTTGCCGAAAGGGGAATTCATGACCACCGCAACCTATCCCAACATCAACGCCCAACTGGTGACCCGCTTTGACAGCGGCATTGGCGAAGGCGGCTCCGAAGTTGTTTCGCATCACGGCGACCGCCTTTATGTGACCAATGGCGAACAGGACCGCATCGACATCTTCGATCTTGTGGACAATGCCCTGGTCCGATCCCTCGACCTCACCGAGATCACCGGCTACGGCGGCATGAATTCCGTCAGCGTGTCCGATGCGGGCATTGCCGTTGCGATCGAAAATGACGACGCGGACGAAAACGGCTTTGTCGTTCTCTATGATCTGGACGATCTCGACGCGGCCCCCACGGTCCATGAGGCGGGCAACCTTCCTGACATGGTCACCTTCTCGGATGATGGCGCCTATATCTTTGTCGCCAACGAAGGCGAACGGACCGAAGATGGCGATCCGGCGGGCTCGATCTCGATCATCAATGTCGCCACCGGTGACGTCGAAACCTTCGGTTTTGAGGCCTTTGATTCCCAGGTTGACGATTTGCGTGACGCAGGTGTGCGGATCTTCCCCGATACCCTGCCCTCCACCGACTTCGAACCCGAATACATAGCCCAGGGCGCGGACGGGAACCTCTACGTGACCCTTCAGGAAGCCAACGCGGTTGCCGTCTTCAACCTGGAGACCATGTCCTGGAGTGAAAT
The DNA here is from genome assembly GCF_028890025.1 of Phaeobacter sp. PT47_59. NCBI lineage: Bacteria > Pseudomonadati > Pseudomonadota > Alphaproteobacteria > Rhodobacterales > Roseobacteraceae > Phaeobacter > Phaeobacter sp. PT47_59. The sequence goes on along the minus strand of NZ_JARCJL010000011.1, from coordinate 47,602 downwards.
CCTGCCACTCGGCACCTCGGACCATTCCGTCGACGGGTTTGGCCTGGATGCATCTGACGAGGACAACGCCATCAACATCCAGACCTGGACCGTCCAGGGCCTGCGCATGCCCGATGCGATTGCCACGGCGGAAATCGGCGGCCAGACCTATTTCCTGACCGCCAATGAAGGCGACGACCGCGGCGATTTCGACGAGGGCGGTGAAGCGGCGCGCGTCGGCGATATCCTTGATGGCGAGGTGGATGGGGTTTCGATCGACGCCTCCGTGGACACCGACGGGCTGGAGCGTCTGAATGTCTCGATCATCGATGGCGACACCGATGGCGACGGCGATATCGACGTGCTGCACTCCTACGGGTCGCGTTCCTTCACCATCTTCGATGCAGAGGGCAATGTGGTCTTCGACAGCGGCAATGAGTTCGAAACCCTGATCTCGCAGCTGCGCCCGGCCAACGCCTTTAACAACGATGACTACCCCTCCGATGAGGACGATGTGATCGATGAGAACCGTTCGGACAACAAGGGCCCCGAACCGGAAGCCATCACCGTTGGCGAAATCGACGGGCGCACCCTGGCCTTCATCGGGCTGGAACGCGACAGCGGCATCATGATCTACGATATCACCGATCCCGCCGAAGCCCGGTTCCTCGATTACATCGAAGGTCAAGGCGACGGCAATGTCTCGCCTGAGGTGATCACCTTCATCGAGGCCGCCGACAGCGAAACCGGTCGTCCGCAGATCGCGGTGTCCTATGAGATCTCGGGCACCACCGCCCTGTTCGATCTGGCGCTGGGAGCCGAGATTGTCGGAACCGAGGATGACGATACGCTCGCGGGCGGCTTTGGCGATGATCTGATCCGGGGGCGCGCAGGCGACGACCAGTTGAGCGGGCGTGGCGGCGATGACCTGATCCGCGGCGGCGAGGGGAATGACATCCTGTCCGGCGACAAGGGCGATGACCGGTTGCGCGGCGGCCACGGCAATGACGCGCTCTCTGGCGGGTTCGGAGCCGACAGCCTGCGCGGCGGCTTTGGCGATGACACGCTGTCCGGCGACACGGGCGCAGACTGGATGCGCGGCGGCAGCGGCTCGGATGAGCTGACCATTGCAGGTGCGGACACCGTGTTTGGTGGCGATGACGCCGACCTCTTCGTCTTTGAAGGCGGCAACGCCGTGATCCGCGATTTTGATGCCAGCGACGACGCCGACCAGATCGACCTGTCTGCCATCGCAGGCATCAGTGATTTTGGCGACCTGACAACCGGCGGACACCTGAGCCAGCGTGGCAACAGCGTTCTGATCGACGACCTGAGCGGCAATACGCTGATCCTTCGCGGCGTGGACCTAGCGGATCTGGGAGCTGACGACTTCCTGTTCTGATTGCCCGTTTGGGGTTCAACATTCAAATCGGATCGGCCCCGTTGCACCGCTGCGGGGCCTTTTCTTTGCGACAAAGCGCGCCTTGAAAACGCCCGCCTCCACCCCATAGTTCAAGGCATAGTCCGAAGCCACCGATCACACCCCCATGCCCTACAACTGGACGTCAGACACCGCTTCCCCGGACAGCACCGCCCCGCGTGAGCTGCATCTGTGGCCGCACCAGTCGCTGCCGCCCGAAGGATATGTGAAGTTTCTCGCCGTCACCGCGGTGCTGATCGTGATCCCGCTGTTTCCCCTGCTTGGCTCCTTTGTACTTTGGGGGATCTTGCCCTTCCTGCTGGTGGCCCTGTTCGGCATGAAATGGGCGCTGGACCGCAGCCGCCGCGACCGTCAGATCCTGGAGGTGCTGACCATCGGCCCCGAAGAGGCCCGGCTGGAGCGCACAGGCCCCCGTGGCGGTCACCAAAGCTGGCACTGCAACCGCTATTGGACCACCGTGCAGCTGCATCCCCATGAAGGCCCCGTCCCGAACTACGTCACCCTGCGCGGCGGTGGGCGCGAGGTGGAGATCGGCGCCTTCCTGTCCGAGGATGAGCGCAAGGCCCTGTTTGACGATCTGCAAAGGGCGCTGCGCCCGTGACCCCGGCATGAAACCCGGTTTTGACTTTGCCTGTCACACGGGCTAAGCCGATGCCATGTGTAAAACGACGCCTCTTTTCAGCACCGTTTATTACCGCCCGTTTCCATAACGGCGGTCGCATTTCCCTTTCCTGATGTTCAACCGCCGCGATCCGGCGGTCAAAACCAGAACAGACACCCCTCCGGCATCGTGGCAAGCCGGAGTTCCCATGACCCCACCTTCGCATATTCCTTCCGTCGGTCTCTTTGGCTTTGGCGCCTTTGGCCGACTGATCGCCCGGCATCTGGCCAGCCATGTGCCACTGATCGTCTGTGATCCGGCCCTGAGCGGCGGCCCCGACCTGGCACCGCCCCTGCGCCGTGGCAGCCTGGCAGAGGCCGCGCGCTGCCCGCTGGTGATCCTCGCGGTGCCGGTGCAGGCCATGCACGCCCTCTGCCAGGAGATCCGGCCGTATCTTTCTCCCGGTGCAATCGTTGCGGATGTCGGCTCGGTCAAGCTGGAGCCCTGCCGGATCATGCGCCGCGAACTGCCGGACCATGTGGAGCTGGTCGGCACCCATCCGCTGTTCGGCCCGCAGAGCGCGGCCCGTGGCATTGCCGGGCACAAGATCGCCCTGTGCAACATTCGCGGGCGGTCCCATCTGGCCCTGGCCGCCTTCCTGCGCCGCAGCCTGGGGCTGCACGTCATCCTGACCTCGCCAGAAGATCATGACCGCGAGGCGGCGACGGTGCAGGGGTTGACCCATCTGATCGCCCGCACCCTTGCCGACATGGGGCCCTTGCCCGCCCGCATGACAACCGCCAGTTTCGATCTCCTGGTAGAAGCCGCCCAGATGGTTCAGGGCGATCCGCCGGGCGTCTTCTCGGCCATTGCAGAGGCGAACCCTTTTGCGGCCCATGTGCGCGAGGAGTTCCTGCGCCGGGCCAGCGCGCTGGTTCCACCCGCAGATCCGTAAGCCGGACACGAAAAAGCCCGCAACCTGGCGGGCCTTTTAGTCGTTCGTCGAAAACGGCTTGAAACTGACAGGGGGCTCAGCAGCCCCCCTCGGAGCACAGCTCGTCCTTGACCATGGGACCGACACGGCCGAAATCCATCTGGCCTGTGTATTTGGCTTTCAGAACCCCCATCACCTTGCCCATATCGCGGATCGAGTCGGCGCCGACCTCGCCGACGGCGGATTTGACAGCCTGGCGGATCTCTTCCTCGTCCAGCTGCTTGGGCAGGAATTCTTCGATGATGGCGATCTCCGCCAATTCGCGTTCTGCCAGATCAAGACGGCCGCCTTCCTCGTAGGCGCGCGCACTTTCGTTGCGCTGCTTGGTCATCTTGCCGAGGATTCCAAGGATATCGGCATCATCGATGCTGGCATCCTCGCCCTCGCCGCGTGCGGCGATTTCCCGGTCCTTGATGGCGGCGTTGATCAGACGAAGCGTGGCCAGCCGGGCGGCGGCCTTATCCTTCATCGCCTGTTTCAAGGCTTGATTGACCCGTGTACGCGTATCCATTTGGTATCTACCCATCCCCATGGCATCGGAATTCGGAGCTTTAACCAATTGGATTGCGCATTTCAAGCGCGGGCTCAAAACCGCCCGATCGGCCTGCATTGCCGCAGGCATGAAGGCCGCCCTTGACCCGCCATGCCCCTGCCCCTACAAGCCCTTGAATTTCACCTCATGGAGAGTCGTGTCATGGCCGATACCGCACCGTCCAAGCCAACCGCATGCCTGGCGCTTGCCGATGGAACCGTCTTTTACGGAATTGGGTTCGGCGCCACCGGACGATGCGTGGCAGAGCTGTGTTTCAACACCGCGATGACCGGCTATCAGGAGATCATGACCGATCCTTCCTATGCGGGGCAGATCGTGACCTTCACCTTCCCCCATATCGGCAATACCGGTGTCACCCCCGAGGATGACGAGACCGGCGATCCCGTCGCGGCCGGCATGGTGGTGAAATGGGATCCGACGCTGGCCTCCAACTGGCGCGCGACCGAAGAGCTGAAAGCCTGGCTCACCCGCACCGGCCGCATCGCCATCGGCGGTATCGACACCCGCCGCCTGACCCGCGCGATCCGCCAGCAGGGTGCGCCCCACGCCGCACTGGCCCATGACCCGGACGGCAATTTCGACGTGGAGGCGCTGGTCGCCTCGGCGCGCGAATGGTCCGGCCTTGAAGGTCTGGACCTGGCCAAGGACGTCACCTGCGCGCAAAGCTACCGCTGGGATGAGATGCGGTGGGCCTGGCCCGATGGTTACAGCCGTCAGGAGGCCCCCAAGCACAAAGTGGTCGCCGTCGATTATGGTGCCAAGCGCAACATCCTGCGCTGCCTAGCCAGCGCTGGCTGCGATGTGACCGTGCTGCCCGCGACCGCCACGGCCGAAGAGGTGCTGGCCCATAATCCCGATGGCGTGTTCCTCTCCAACGGTCCGGGCGACCCGGCCGCCACCGGCGCATATGCCGTGCCGATGATCAAGACGATCCTGGACACCACCGATCTGCCGATGTTCGGGATCTGCCTTGGCCACCAGATGCTGGCACTGGCGCTTGGCGGCAAGACCGTAAAGATGAACCACGGCCACCATGGCGCCAACCACCCCGTCAAGGAACATGCCACCGGCAAGGTGGAGATCACCTCGATGAACCACGGGTTCGCGGTGGATGCCCAGTCCCTGCCCGAGGGCGTGGAGGAGACTCACGTCTCGCTGTTTGACGGCTCCAACTGTGGAATCGCCGTCAAGGGCCGCCCGATCTATTCGGTGCAGCACCACCCCGAGGCCAGCCCGGGACCGCAGGACAGCTTTTACCTTTTCGAACGTTTTGCGGACGCCATGGCCGCACGAAAAGAAGCGTAAAAACACATCTTCAACAACGCCCTCCCGCCAGCGGTTAACTTTCTGTTAACCTTTGACGGGAAACGCTTACCCAAGTTGCCACCTAGGATTGTTTCAACATGGGTAAGTACACGCGGGGATTTCGCCCCCCCGTCATGCCGTCCTTTCGGCCTCTTTTGGCCCGCAAAGGCGCCGCGCAACGGCCCAGCGGGCGCACGCATCAGGACATATTCCTAGCCCGTCCGCCGCAGGGTGCCGCGGACCCGGTTTCACTTCTGCGGGCGAAGAGCAGTCATGCGCAGCCAGACACGGCGCTGCGCGCACTGACCCTGCGCCGACATGGCAAGACCCTTCCACAGGGCCCGGCGGCGCAGCCGCCCGGCAACCGTGTTTCTGGCGGCCCTGCCCTCCGCGAGGCCAGACCCACGACCGGGGATCACGGCCGGTTCCGCTATGTCGACCTCGACCAGACCACGATAGACAAGAGTTTCCTAGACCGGATGCCGCCGGGGTTCTGGCTGCGAAACGCCGTGCTGCCCCTGGCGAAACTGGGAGATGCGGTTGTCGTCGCCATGGCGGACCTCAGCAAAGCGCAGGTGATCCAGGGCTCCCTGCGAAGCCAGTTCGGCACCGTCATTCCAGTGCACGCCAGAGAAGGTCAGATTCTCGAGCTCTTGGACAGGCATCTGCAAAACGGGATGGCGCGGCACGCCAGTATCAGCGTGCCCTTCGCCCTGAGCAGCCGCTTCCTGTCCAAGACCGACCGGCATACAGGTCTTGCGATCATTGCAGGGCTGCTATTCAGCCTGACACTGGTTTTCCCGCTCACGGTATTTACCGCCTTTTGCGTCCTGAGCCTGGTGCTCCTTCTCTTGTTCACGGGCTTTCGCCTGGTGGGCATTGCAGGTTCCCTGCGACCGCAACCTGAGCCCGTTCTGCCCCGCCGGAAACAGCGGACAGACAAGGATCTGCCGCCGATTTCGGTCCTGGTGCCGCTTTACAAGGAGGCCGAAATCAGCTGCGACCTGCTGCGGCGTCTCAGGAAGCTGCGCTATCCGCACCATCTTCTGGAAGTCTTCCTGGTTCTGGAAGAAGACGACAGCGTGACCTGGGCTGCGGTACAGGCGGCAGAGCTGCCCAAGTGGATCAAGACGGTGAAGGTCCCCGAATACGGCGATCTGAAGACCAAACCGCGCGCCTTGAACTATGCGCTGAACCACTGCCGGGGCGACATCATCGGGGTCTGGGATGCCGAGGACGCCCCGGTGCCCGATCAACTCTATCGGGTGGCAGATGGCTTTGCCACGGCCACGCCTGATGTCGCCTGCCTGCAGGGGGTGCTGGATTACTACAACCCGCGCGCCACCTGGATCTCACGCTGCTTCACCCTGGAATACGCCAGCTGGTTCCGCATTATCCTGCAGGGCATCGCCCGCATGGGATTGGTTGTGCCGCTGGGCGGGACAACCATGTTCGTGCGCCGCGAAATCCTGGAGCAGATCGGGGGCTGGGATGCGCATAACGTCACCGAGGATGCGGACCTGGGCGTGCGCCTGTGCCGGGCGGGGTATCGAACGCAAATGCTGGCCTCCACCACCTATGAGGAGGCAAATGCGCGGCCCTGGCCCTGGATCAAGCAGCGCTCACGGTGGCTCAAAGGCTTCATGGTGACCTATCTCGTCCACATGCGGTCGCCCGTTCAATTGCTCCGCGATCTGGGCTGGCGGCAATTCTGCGGCTTCCAGATCTTCTTTCTCTGTTCCGTCGGGCAGTTTCTGCTTGCCCCGTTTCTGTGGAGTTTCTGGCTTGTAGCCCTCGGCCTGCCCCACCCCAGCGAAGGCAACGTGCCGGGCCTGTGGCTGTCGTTGGCGGCGGCCAGCCTGGTGTTCTTTGAGCTCCTGAACCAGGTCACCGCCGTGGTTGCGGCCTTTATCACAGGGCGGCGATGGCTTGCGCTATGGGCGCCCTCCCTTCTGCTCTACTATCCGATGGGAGCGATTGCCGCCTATAAGGCGCTTTATGAACTGGTGGCGCGTCCCTTCTTCTGGGAGAAGACCGATCACGGCATCCATGCACCGGACCCTATCCCCACCGGGCCTACCTCCCGCACCCGGTCATCGGCAACCGACACCAGAAGTGCTCGAAATCGGCGCGAACCAACCTGACCGCCGTCAGGCGGGGCTAATTGGATCAGCTCTTGCTGCGGGCGCCTGCGTCCTGTTTCAGCCGGGTCATGAAGGCGACCGAGATGTGATCCTTCAACGCCTTGGAGGCGGCGTCGGCATCGCGCCTGCTGATCGCATCCACGATGCCCTTGTGCTCGGACTGGGCAATCTTACCCCGCCCCTCTGCAGCCAGGGACGTCGTCGCCATCAACGCCATCGTTCGATGCACCAGATCCAGCTGCTGCACCAGATAGCGGTTGTGCGAGGCCAGGTGGATCTGCTCGTGAAAACGCCGGTTCGCTCTTGCCAGTTCGGACGGGGCATCGACGAGTTCATCATCCGACCGCACCATTTCCTGAAGAACGCGGATTTCCTCTTCGGTGGCATGCTGGGCCGCAAGCCCCGCTGCCAGGCCCTCCAGTTCCCGCCGTACCACGTAAAGCTCTGCCATCTGGTTGTGATCCAGGGAGGCGATGATCAGCGACCTGCCGTCCCGTTCCAGCAGCGATTGCGTCTCTAGCCGCTGCAACGCCTCGCGGATGGGGGTGCGCGACACACCAAAGCGTTCGGCCAGGTCGCTTTCCACCAAGCGGTCACCGGGCTTGAAGATGCCGCTATCGATGGCTTCTAGGATCAGCGAATAGGCATCGTTCTGGCTGCTGCGCGTCTGGCTCATGATCTTTCCACTATGGTGCATCCGCTCTTTTCTACAGCCCGGACCCCACCGATCAAGCCTCTTGCGCGAATTGCAACGAAATCACGCACCCGAGGGCGCAGCGACTGCTCCCGCGATCGGCATTGCAAACCCGGCGGCAGGGACGTAATCCAAGGGCATGCCCAAAGCTCAGTTTTCCCATGTCCGCCATTGGGTCTTTGACCTGGACAACACGCTTTACCCGCCTTCGGCCCGGCTGTTCGATCAGATCGAGGTCAAGATGACGCATTACGTCATGGATGCGCTTGGCGTCGATCAGGCCGAAGCCGACCGGCTGCGCAAACACTACTGGCGCGAACATGGCACCACCCTGGCCGGGTTGATGCAAGAGCATGGCGTCGATCCCGATCCCTATCTGGTTGCGGTTCACGACATCTCCTTTGCCCCGCTGGAGCCCGACGCCGAACTCGCCGCCAGGATCCGGGATCTGCCAGGCAAGCGGATCGTCTACACGAATGGCAGCGCCCCCTATGCCGAGCGGGTGCTGGAAGCGCGCGGTCTGTCCGGGCTGTTCGATGGCATCTATGGGGTCGAGCACGCAGGCTACAGACCAAAACCCGAACGGCAGGCCTTTGATACGGTGTTTGCAGAGGCCGATATCAACCCCGAAATTGCAGCCATGTTCGAGGATGACCCGCGCAACCTTGCGGCCCCGCATGCCATGGGGATGCGCACGGTCCATGTGGCGCCCGATCCCCATGATCAGGACCACATTCATCATCACACCGACGATCTGTCCGCCTTTCTGGCGCGGCTTTTGTAGATCAGGCGGATCATTGGAACCGTAGGTTGGACGGCGCGGCCACCTGCGACGAAAACGCGCCTGCAAAAGTCATCACTTCTTACCTAAATCACCGGCAGAAACACATCAAGGAAACGCGATATGACTGCCTACACCCTCCCCGAACGCCTGTCCCTCTGGCAACGCCTGCTGTTTGCGATCCCGCTGTTGGGTCGCATCGCCAAAGAGGTCGCCTATGGTGGCAAGGACAACATCTACTATGCGCTTGGAACCTTCGTCAGCCTCTGGGGCTGCTCGGTGGTTCTGTTCGGCATTCCAGGGCTCTATATCCCCGCGCTGTGCCTAGTTCCGGTGATGTTCCTGCTGCTGGTGCTGATCAGCCGCGGATAGGGACCATATGCCGCTTGTCATTCCCGCATCCTGAGGCATATCTCAGGAGCAAGCGACGATGAAAGGCGGCAGCCATGACCCAAACCACCAGCGACATCCTGATTTCCGGCGGCGGTATCGCCGGGCTGACCGCAGCCGCCGCCTTTGGATCCGCCGGGTTCCGGGTCATCTGTGTCGATCCGGCCCCGCCCATCACCGAACGGGATGTGGATGGATCGGACCTGCGCACCACGGCCATCCTGCAGCCTGCCCGCGATCTGCTGGAGCGCACCGGGTTGTGGGCGCGGCTTGCGGATCACGCCGCTCCGCTGCAGGTGATGCGCATTGTCGATGCCGGTGGAGAACAACCAGAACCCCGTGTGGTCAAGGATTTCAACGCCGCCGATATTTCCGACCGGCCCTTTGGCTGGAACCTGCCCAACTGGCTGTTGCGGCGCGAGTTGCTCGCCGCCCTTTCGGATCTGCCCAATGTGGATTTCCGTCCCGGCGTCGGCACCACCCATCTGTTCACCCGCCTGAACGAGGCGCGCGTCACCCTGACCGATGGCAGCCAGGAGCGCACCCGGCTGGTGATTGCCTGCGATGGTCGCAGCTCTCCCATGCGCGAGGCCGCGGGCATTCCGGTCAAGACCATTCGCTATGGGCAAAAGGCGCTGGCCTTTGCCGTCACCCATCCGCTGCCACATGAGAACGTCTCGACCGAGATCCACCGCTCGGGCGGTCCCTTCACCCTGGTGCCGCTGCCCGATTACCAGGGGATGCCCTCTTCGGCGGTGGTCTGGATGGAACGCGGCCCACGGGCGACGGAACTGTTGCAGATGGATGTGCCCGCCTTTGAGGCTGAAATGACCCGGCGCAGCTGCGGGCTGTTCGGCGATCTGACCCTGGCCTCGCGCCGCACCATCTGGCCGATCATCAGCCAATCCGCCGAGCGGCTGAGTGGCGAACGGCTAGCCCTGATGGCAGAGGCGGCCCATGTGGTGCCCCCGATCGGCGCGCAGGGGCTGAACATGTCGCTCAGCGATCTGCGCTGCCTGCTGGAGCTGGCCGAGGCACGGCCCGAGGGATTGGGCGATGCCGCCATGCTGGAGGCCTATCACAAGGCCCGCCACCACGACATCCAGCTGCGCGTCAAGGGCATCGATCTGCTCAACCGCACCTCCATGCTGGCGCCGCGCCCGCTGCGTGATCTGCGCGCCTTTGGGCTCAACGCGCTCTATTCCATGGAGCCGGTACGCAAAACCCTGATGCAGATGGGTCTGGGCGTCAAATAGACGGCCGGCCCCGCGCCTTTCCCGCCGACGGGCACAGTCCATCCGCAGCAGCATGGCAATCTAGACGCTTTGCGACGTCACAACCAGAAGTATAATTTTCACCACCCCCGCAATTCGGGTCATGAAAGCCTGAAAAGGTGTACCGATCTGTACGCGGCAATTTCACTCTCACCCCCGGGGAGTGACTGGCATCCACATGTTTTTAAATAACTTAATTTAGACCTCTTGCTCCCTTATCGACCGGGACCCAGATTGACATTGACATAATCAGTACCGGTCAGTACACCAATTACACAAATAGGTGATCCGCACTCCGCTGCGGAATGATTGATTGAAAGTCAGACCGATGTTGCATTTCCAAGCCAGATGTTTGCCGGCGAACCAATATCCCCTTTCGCCGTCTGCACGCACCGCCCGGACAGCATCCCCCCTGCAAGCGCCATCAACGGGCCGCGGTCGCTCTGGCGACCTTCCCGGTGGCCCGGCTCGCGCCCTCCCGACGGCAGGAGATCAGCCATGGCGACGGTGACCGCTACATTTGTCAATGTCATGACACGCGCTGCCGGATTGACCCTGTCGGAGGAGGGAAACCTCCTTCACGGCGATACCATCATCCATCGGCTGCGCAAGACCTCGGATGATGCGATACTCGATCAGGATTACTTCGACGCCCTGGATAGTATCCGCCGCTTTCACGGCGATGATCTCTCCCTCATGCGTACATATTCAGCCCTGATCAAGATGGACGATCTGGGTGTGCTGGGCCTTGCCATCAAAACCGCCCCGGATCTGCGCGCCGCGCTCTTGGTGATCCAGAGATACTTCGCCCTGGTGACCGACAACGTGGCCTACCGTTTCGAAGAGACCGAAACCCAGGCCAGCCTATCCATCGAAGAACAGATCGGCGTTCATCCGGCGCTGCAGTTTCGCAACGAATGCGCCCTGGCCAGCTTTGCCCATAACATGCGCAACCTGACCCAGGATGAGCTGCAGTTCGATCATGTCGCCTTCCGCCACCCCTGCCACGGCAAACCCGCGGCCTATGCCGATCTATTCGGCTGCGAAGTCCGCTTTGACGCCGGGCGCGATGCCCTTGTCATGCCGCTTGCGGCGCTGGACCAGCCGATCCGGCTTGGCGACAATGCGGTCAGCTCGTTTCTGGTGACGCATCTCGATGAACAAATCGATCAACTGCAGCGCACCCCATCCCTGGTGAAGGAGTTGCTGCAGAGGGTGACCAAGGTTCTGCACCACGGGTTGCCCCAGGCCAGTGAGATCGCAGCCGCCATGGGGATGAGCGAACGGACCCTTTATCGCCGCCTTGCCGAAGAGGGGCTGACCTATCGCGAGATCCTGCAGCAGGCGCAAACGCAGCTTGCGCATGAGCTGCTCACCTCCAGTGATCGCCCGATTGCCGAGATCGCCTTCCTGACCGGTTTTGCCGAGCAAAGCGCCTTCAGCCGCGCCTTCAAGCGCTGGGTCGGCCGGGCTCCGGCCCAATACCGCCAGGAAATGGGAAACATGTGATCCTTAGGCTCAGGACCCATTTATCCTACGGATCGGGCAGCTGGCAGAAACGGACACAAGCTTGGCAGAACGCGCCAATACACAGGCTGTCAAATCGCTGTAATCCTATCGACAGAAGACGGACACCCACACTGAAACGCCAGAGCACACGACACCACTGGCCGGTCATCTGAAGGAACACGCCAATGAAAGAAATGTCCTCCCTTGTCATTCTTGCCCTGGCCGCAGCCATGGCCACCGGCCTGGTCTTGCTGCCGATTACGATGCCGCGCGCGGTCACCGTCGCCTCGCCCTTCACGCTGTCCAGCTGACACAACAGTGGCGGTCTTGCCAACAAAGCCTTCTGGCAAGGGTCGCCGCCGGTCGCTCTGGATCGGCAGTGCGAGCCGGGCAGGCCCTAGCGGTTTCGCAAAGTCTCGCGATACCAGACATAGAGCCCCGCGCATGTGATCAGCACACTGCCGACGATGGTCCAGAAATCCGGTATCTCATCGAAGAACACCAGTCCCCAAATGGCTGCGAACGCCAGCCCGGAATAGGAGAAGGGCGCCAGCATTGATGCTTCGCCTTGCGAAAACGCCTGGATCAGGGCCATTTGCCCCACCGTTCCGGCCAACGCGATCAGCCCCATCAGGTAGACATCCCCCATTTCCGGCGTCTGCCACTGAAAGGGAACCGCAAGGCTCAACAAGACCGTGCCGACCAGACCGGTGTAGAACAATGAGGTCCAGACGTCCTCATCCGACCCGACACGCCGCGTCAGCAGGGCATAGCCAGAATAGCATACCGCCGCCGCCAGCGGGAACATGGCCGCCGGGCTGAACACATCGCTGCCCGGCCGCATGATGATCATCGCCCCGACCAATGCCACCGCGATGCCAACAATGCGGCGCAGCCCCAGGGATTCACCAAGGAACAGCGCCGCTCCAAGGGTAATGAGAACCGGATTGGTCGACATCAGGGCCGCCGCATCGGTCAACGGGATAAGGCTGAGCCCGGTAAAGAAGAACCCCGTCGCGCTCATCAGCAATATGGAACGCAGGAACTGCAGAACCGGGTATTTGGTGCGCACCACCTGTCTCAGCCTGGGCAGCACGATGAAGAAGACCAGCAGCATCTGCCCCGAATAGCGCGCCCAAAGCGAGGGCAGCACGCCAATGCTGGGCGTCAACGCCTTGACCGCCGCATCCATCACCGTGAAGCTGAAGATCGCGCCGATCATCAGCGCAATTGCACGATTTTGTCCGCTCATGAGGCACCGCCTGCACAACGCCCGGCGCCCGAGGTCTGGCGCGGTACGCGCGAGCGGATCACGTTTTTCTTTGCCAGCAAGAGTTCAGCACCTTTTCAAGAAGAGGCAGAGGGAAAACACGACACTAGAAAGGGATCTGCAAAAGATAGGACCTGCAAAAACGGGACGGCCACGGCTGCGCGGCCTTCCCCACCCGATGTGCCTAGCGGTGATGGCAGGGCAAAGCAATAGAACCGGCGACATTCTCCGCATGATCTGATCCGGACCCGGTGCCTCTCCCGGGCCCTGAAGAGCACTGCGCAGGGCGGCCCAGCGCGACCGCTATCGCCTGAAAATCAGGGGCTCACATACCGCCCAATAAGTGACCCCAACGGGATTTCACGCCCATAATCTGGGCAAATCTATCGGATGTGCGGCGCTTTCCCACCCTGACCCCGGTCCGTTTTTGCCGCGCCTTCTTGCCAGCCGGGCCGCAGCACATCTTTGCTGTGGCCATGAGTACCCCCCTCTCCATCGTGGTTGTTGAAGAAGACCGAGACCGTGCGATCGCCATCTGCGACGCCCTGCGCAGCAGCGGCGACTGCGAGGTGCATGTGATTGTCGATACCTCGGGACTGGCCCGAAAGATCGCCGCCCATGCGCCGGATATCGTGCTGATCGACTATGACAACCCCACCCGCGACATGCTGGAAGAGCTGACCCTTGCCTCTGGCCCGCTGGAACGCCCGGTCGCCATGTTCGTCTCCGGCGCGGCCGGCGGATTGGCACAGGCCGCGGTCGAGGCGGGTGTCTCGGCCTATGTCGTCGATGGGCTGCGGCCCGAGCGGATCAAACCGGTGATCGACACCGCGGTGGCGCGGTTTCAGATGGTGCGGCAGATGCGCACCGAACTGGCCGAAACCCGCCGCGCCCTGGAAGAGCGCAAGGTCATAGACCGCGCCAAGGGGCTGATCATGAAGGCCAAGGGCCTCAACGAGGAACAGGCCTATATGCTGTTGCGCAAGACCGCCATGGATCAGGGGCGCCGGGTCGCCGATGTCGCCGAGGCGCTGGTCACGGCCTCGGGGCTGTTGTCATGAAGACACTCTCGATCTCTGTCGCCTATATGCCGCTGGTCGATGCCCTGCCGCTGATCGCGGCACAGGAACTGGGTTTTGCCGAGGCGGAAGGCATCGCGCTGGACCTTGTTGCGGCCCCCTCCTGGTCATCGGTGCGCGACATGCTCAGCTTTGGTCGGGTCGATGCCGCGCATCTCCTGTCTCCCATGCCCGTGGCCATGGCCCTGGGTCTAGGCAGCGTCACCACGCCGCTTGCGGCGGTTTCGGTCCTGTCGGCCAACGGCAACATGATCGGCGTCAGTCGCACGGTCGAACAGAGGCTGCGCGATCAGGGATATGGATTCGACTTCGGCGATGCCCGGGCCGCGGCACAGGCCCTGGCCAAGGCGACCGAAGGAACCCTGACCATTGGCGTTCCCTTCCCGTTTTCCATGCATGTGGAGTTGCTGAACTACTGGCTCGACTCCACCGGCCTGTCTGATCCGGGCATTGAAATCCGCACCGTCCCCCCGCCATTGATGGCGCAGGCGCTGGAGGAGGGCAGTATCGATGCCTTCTGTGTCGGCGAGCCCTGGGGCTCGGTCGCGGTGGAGCAGGAAGTCGGCGCGCTGCTGTTACCCGGCAAGGCGATCTGGTCCTTTGCTCCGGAAAAGGTCCTGGCGGTGCGCAGCGGCTGGGCCGAAACCGAACCGGAGCTGTTGATGCGCATGATGCGGGCCGTCTGGCGCGCCGCACGCTGGGCCGCCCGCCCCGAAAGCCGCACCGCCGCCGCCGAGATGCTGTCACGCCCCGGCTATCTGGATGTGCCTGCGGAATTGATCGACCGGGCGCTGACCGGGCAATTCATCATTTCCGGGCGCGGCGATCAACGCAGCACCGATGGCCATGTGGATTTCTTCGACGGGGCCGCGAACTTCCCATGGCGCAGCCAGGCAAAGTGGATCGGATCACGGCTGGCGCATCGCTTTGGTCTGGATCAGCGACAGGCCCAGGCCACCGCCGCGGGCGTGTTCCGCAGCGATCTGTTCCGCGCCGCCCTGCAGAACACCGGTGCAGATCTGCCCGGCGCCTCGCAGAAACTGGAGGGCGCGATTCGTCATCCCACGGCCGTTGCCTCGCTGAAAGGCGGGCTGATTCTGAAGCCGGACACGTTTTTTGACGGGCAGGTTTTTGAGCCACTTGACGAGAAGTGATGCTTTTTTGGGCAAAAACACCCCCGCGGTTGCTGCAATGCAGCAAAAACGCCGGAAACCAAATATTAACCAAGGACAGCGCCCCGGAAACACCGCAGACTTGGTTCAGGTAGGCAACGGTGCCCACCGAACGACATTCGGCCCACAGTCCGGGCCATCACTGAGCAAAGCCGCTCGACCCTTCGCCCCCCCTCCTCCTTCAGGGCGATTGTGTCGGCGGCTTTTTTCTTTGCCCAGATCGCATCGGGCATGCGCGGCCAGCTGGGTCTCCAGCGGGCGAAAACAAAGGATAGATCGATGAAAAAGCTTCTCCTCAGCCTGGCTGCCAGCACGGCGCTTGTCTCCCCGGCGCTGGCGGCTTCTCTTGCGCTGGAAAAGGACGAACTCACCTTCGGCTTCATCAAGCTCACGGATATGGCGCCCTTGGCAGTCGCCTATGAACAGGGGTATTTCCTGGACGAAGGCCTGTTCGTCACGCTGGAGGCACAGGCCAACTGGAAGGTTCTGCTGGATGGCGTGATCGGCGGCCAGCTGGACGGCGCCCATATGCTGGCGGGTCAGCCGCTGGCTGCAACCATCGGCTTTGGCACCGAGGCGCATATCATCACGCCCTTCTCGATGGATCTGAACGGCAACGGCATCACCGTCTCCAATGAAGTCTGGGAGATGATGAAGCCGAATATTCCCACCATGGATGACGGCCGCCCGCAGCACCCCATTTCGGCCGAGGCGCTGGCGCCGGTGGTCGAACAGTACAAATCCGAAGGCAAGCCCTTCAACATGGGCATGGTCTTCCCGGTCTCCACGCACAACTACGAACTGCGCTACTGGCTGGCGGCCGGCGGGCTGCACCCCGGCTATTACAGCCCGGAGAACGTCTCGGGCCAGATCGGCGCCGATGTCTTCCTGTCGGTGACCCCGCCGCCGCAGATGCCCGCCACGCTGGAAGCCGGCACCATCAACGGCTACTGCGTGGGCGAGCCCTGGAACCAGCAGGCGGTATTCAAGGGCATCGGCGTTCCGGTGATCACCGATTACGAGCTGTGGAAGAACAACCCGGAAAAGGTCTTTGGCATCACCGCCGAGTTCGCCGAACAGTACCCCAACACCACCCGCGCCGTGACCAAGGCGCTGATCCGCGCCGCCATCTGGCTGGATGAGAACGACAACGCCAACCGCCCGGAAGCGGTCGAGATACTGAGCCGCCCGGAATATGTCGGCGCCGATTATGACGTCATCGCCAACTCGATGACCGGCACCTTCGAATACGAAAAGGGCGACAAGCGCGAAGTACCGGATTTCAACGTCTTCTTCCGCTACAACGCCACCTACCCCTTCTATTCCGATGCGGTCTGGTACCTGACTCAGATGCGCCGCTGGGGTCAGATCGCCGAGGCAAAATCCGACAGCTGGTATGACGAGGTCGCCAAATCGGTCTACCGCCCGGACATCTACCTGGAAGCGGCCAAGATGCTGGTGGACGAAGGCCTGGCGGACAGTGCCGACTTCCCCTGGGACAGCGACGGCTACAAGGCCGCAACCCCGGCCGAGGACATCATCGACGGCATCGCCTTTGATGGCCGCACGCCCAACGCCTACCTGGAAAGCCTGCCGATCGGCCTGAAGGGCGAACAGGTCGTCGTCGGTGCCGGTGTCGAAGGCTGACCTGACCCAATCCGGGAGCGTGCCAACCGGCGCGCTCCCCCTCTCCTCTCCCCGTTATAGTTCCGGTTTCGAAAGGCTCCCCCGATGACCACGACCGACCCCGATTTTGCCGCCGCCGAGGCCCGGGAAGCCCGGCGCGCCCGGCTGTTCACAAAAATCAACACCGCCGACAAATGGTTCCAGGTCCTGGGTCTTGCCTGGGTGACGCCGATCCTGAAAGCCGTGGCCGGTGACAACCCGCAGGCCCAGGTCAAGGAAATCTGGCGCCTTCTGGCGGTGCCGCTGATCGCAATCGCCGCCTTCCTGCTGCTTTGGGGCACATTGGCGCCGAAGGTGCAGACCTCGCTTGGCGCTGTTCCCGGTCCGGCACAGGTCTGGACCGAGGTGGTCAACCTGCACGAGGATGCGCAGGCCAAGGCCGCCAAGCGCGAAAAATTCGAAACCATGGTGGCCAAGCGCAACGAGAAACTGATCGCCGCAGGCCGCGCCGATGAGGTCAAGACCGTCGCCTATACCGGCGCGCCCAGCTATTATCAGCAGATCTGGACCTCGATCCGCACGGTGTTCTTCGGCTTCCTGATCGCCACCGTCGTCGCTGTGCCGCTGGGCATCGCCGCAGGCCTGTCGCCGACCGCCAATGCCGCCATCAACCCGCTGGTGCAGATATTCAAGCCCGTCTCGCCCTTGGCCTGGCTGCCGATCGTCACCATGATCGTCTCGGCCGTCTATGCGACCAATGACGGGCTGTTCTCCAAGAGCTTCCTGATCTCGGCGATCACCGTGACGCTGTGTTCGCTCTGGCCGACGCTGATCAACACCGCCCTGGGCGTTGCCTCGATCGACAAGGATCTGGTGAACGTCTCCAAGGTCCTGAAAATGAACACCTGGACCAAGATCACCCGTCTGGTGCTGCCCTCGGCGCTGCCGCTGATCTTTACCGGGCTGCGCCTGTCCCTGGGTGTGGGCTGGATGGTGCTGATCGCCGCTGAAATGCTGGCGCAGAACCCCGGCCTTGGCAAATTCGTCTGGGATGAATTCCAGAACGGCTCCTCCAGCTCGCTCGCGAAGATCATGGTGGCCGTCTTCACCATCGGCATCATCGGCTTCCTTCTGGATCGGGTGATGTATGCGCTGCAGTCCCTGTTCACCTTCACGAACAACCGGTGATCACCATGGCCATCCTGACATTCGACAACGTCTCCAAAAGCTTTGGCACCGGCACCAGCGAAACGCATGTGCTGAAGAACATCAACCTTGAGGTCGAAGAGGGCGAATTCCTGGTGCTTCTCGGATTTTCCGGCACCGGCAAGACCACCCTGATCAACCTGATGGCGGGCCTGGACAAGCCCAGCCGCGGCAAGGTGAGCTTTCGCGGCAAGACCATCGAAGGCCCCGGCCCGGAACGCGGCGTGATCTTCCAGAGCTATTCGCTGATGCCCTGGCTGACGGTGGCAGGCAACGTCCGCCTTGCCGTCGATACGGTCTATCCGAAGATGCCCAAGGCCGAGAAGGACGCCAAGGTCGCGCATTACATCCAGATGGTGGGCCTGTCCCACGCGGCCAGCCGCCGCCCGGCGGAACTGTCGGGGGGCATGCGCCAGCGGGTCAACGTGGCCCGTGCGCTCGCCATGTCGCCCGAGGTCCTGCTCCTGGATGAGCCGCTTTCGGCGCTGGATGCGCTGACCCGCGCCAACCTGGCGGATGAGATCGAGGCGATCTGGGAGGCGGACAAGAAGACCTGCGTCCTCATTACCAATGACGTGGACGAGGCAATCCTCTTGGCAGACCGTATCATTGCCCTCAATCCCGATGGCACCCTGGGCGAGGAATTCCGCGTCACCATCCCCCGCCCGCGCGACCGGGTGGAGATGAACCACCACGAGGGGTTCAAGAGCCTGCGCAGCCAGGTCACCTCCTACCTGATGGAGGTCGGTATCGAGGCCAAGGTGGAAGGCACCCGCCTGCTGCCGGATGTGACCCCGATCCATGGCCTTCCGTCTGCGGTGGCCAAGGCGCAGGAAAGCGCGACCGAGGAACGCTTCCTCGACTTCTCGCAGCTGCACAAGATCTACCCCACGCCGAAGGGGCCGCTCACCGTGGTCGAGGATTTCAACCTCAAGATCAACAAGGGCGAGTTCATCTCTCTGATCGGCCATTCGGGCTGCGGCAAATCCACGGTTCTGACCATGGCCGCCGGTCTGAACCCGATTTCCAAGGGCGCGATCAAGCTGGACCGGCGCCACGTGGAGGGCGCAGACCCGGAGCGGGCCGTGGTGTTCCAGTCGCCGAACCTGTTTCCATGGCTAACCGCGCGGGAAAACTGCGCCATCGGGGTCGATAAGGTCTACCCGGGCGCCAGCCGCGCCGAGCGGCAGGATGTGGTGGAATACTACCTGGAACGCGTCGGCCTGGCCGATGCCATGGACCGCCCGGCCAGCGACATGTCCAACGGCATGCAGCAGCGGGTCGGCATCGCGCGGGCCTTTGCCCTGTCGCCGAAACTGCTGCTGCTGGATGAACCCTTCGGCATGCTGGACAGCCTGACCCGCTGGGAGCTGCAGGAGGTGCTGATGGAGGTCTGGTCGCGGACCAAGGTCACCGCCATCTGCGTCACCCACGATGTGGACGAGGCGATCCTGCTGGCCGACCGGGTGGTGATGATGACCAACGGCCCGCAGGCCACCATCGGCAAGATCACCGAGGTGAACCTGCCCCGCCCACGCACCCGCAAGGCGCTGCTCGAACACCCGGATTACTACAGCTACCGGCAGGAGGTGCTCGATTTCCTTGAGGAATACGAGCACGGCGCGAAACCGAAGAAACCGGCGCTCAAAGCCGTCGCCGCGGAGTAAGGACCATGACACAGAAACTCGTTGTTATCGGGGCAGGCATGGCCTCGGGACGGATGCTGGAACACCTGCTGAACGCGGATCCGAAAGCCTATGAGATCACCCTGTTCAATGCGGAGCCGCGCGGCAACTACAACCGGCTGATGCTGTCGCCGGTCTTGTCGGGGGAAAAGACCTACGCCGAGATCGTCACCCATGACGAAGACTGGTACGCCGAGCATGGCATCATCTGCCGGTTTGGTGAAAATGTCATCGCCATCGATCCCGCGCAGAAAGTCGTGCGCGGCGAAAAGGGCGATGTTGCCTACGACAAGCTGGTGATCGCCACCGGGTCGAACCCCTTCATGATCCCGCTCCCGGGCCATGATCTGGCGGGCGTGATCCCCTACCGCGATCTGGAAGACACCGAGGCAATGATGGCCTTGGGCGACCGCCCCGGCACAAAGGCGGTCGTGATCGGCGGCGGCCTGTTGGGGCTGGAAGCGGCCGCAGGCATGGCAGCGCGTGGCGTCGATGTCACCGTCGTCCATATCATGGGTCACCTGATGGAGCGTCAGCTGGACGAGGCCGCGGGATACCTCTTGCGCAAATCTCTGGTTGAGAAGGGGATCAAGGTTCTGTGCCAGGCGAACTCCAAGGAGATCCTGGATGACGGCACTGGCCATGTGAAGGCCCTGCGGCTGGAGGATGGCACCGAACTGCCCTGCGATCTTCTGGTGATGGCCGTGGGCATTCGCCCCAATATGGCACTGGCAGAGGCAACGGGGCTGACCTGCAACCGGGGTGTGATCGTGGATGATCACATGGTGACGTCAGATCCCGATATCCTGGCGCTTGGCGAATGCGTCGAACACGATGGCGCGCTCTTCGGTCTTGTGGCGCCGCTTTACGATCAGGCCAAGGTGCTGGCGCAGACCCTCTTGAGGCAGGAGGCGCGGTTTGTGAACAAAGAGGTCTCGACCAAGCTGAAGGTCACCGGATGTGACCTGTTCAGCGCCGGAGATTTCGCCGATGGCGAAGGGCGCGAGGACATCGTCTTTCGCGACCCCGCGCGCGGCGTCTACAAGCGGCTGGTGCTGGAGGGCGACCGGCTGATTGGCGCGGTGATGTACGGCGATACCGCCGATGGTGCCTGGTTCTACAGCCACATCAAGGACGGCAGCGATGTCAGCGAGATGCGCGATACGCTGATCTTTGGTCCGGCCTATCAGGGGGGCGCCTCTGCGGACCCTTTGTCAGCCGTTGCAGCCTTGCCGGATGATGCGGAAATCTGCGGCTGCAACGGCGTTTGCAAGGGCGATATCGTCTCGGCGATCCACGATGGCGCCACCGATCTGGGCGCATTGCGGGCCTGCACCAAGGCGTCTGCCTCCTGCGGGACCTGCACGGGACTGGTGGAACA
This sequence comes from Phaeobacter sp. PT47_59, assembly GCF_028890025.1. NCBI lineage: Bacteria > Pseudomonadati > Pseudomonadota > Alphaproteobacteria > Rhodobacterales > Roseobacteraceae > Phaeobacter > Phaeobacter sp. PT47_59. Next base: position 26,518 of record NZ_JARCJL010000011.1, on the reverse strand, counting down.
GGTGCTGGCCGTCACCCTGGGCGATGACTACGCCGCCCCAACGGCGCAGCCGATCTGCGGCTGCTGTGATCTCACGCATGAGGACGTGCGCCGCCTGATCAAGGCGCAGGAGCTGAAATCCCAGGCCGCCGTCTGGCAGGAACTGGGATGGAAGACCCCCAATGGCTGCCATGTCTGCCGCCCGGCGGTGAACTTCTACCTCTTGGCCGATTGGCCGGTGGAATATCAGGACGACCCGCAAAGCCGTTTCGTCAACGAACGCAAACACGCCAATATCCAGAAGGACGGCACCTTCTCGGTGGTGCCGCGCATGTGGGGCGGCATGACCACCCCGGACGAGCTGCGCGCCATCGCCGATGCAGCCGAAAAATACAACGTGCCCACTGTGCATGTGACCGGCGGCCAGCGCATCGACCTTCTGGGCGTCAAGGGCGAGGATCTGCCGCATATCTGGGCCGATCTCAACAAGGCGGGCATGGTCTCGGGCCACGCCTATGCCAAGGGGCTGCGCACGGTGAAGACCTGCGTCGGCAAGGATCACTGCCGCTTTGGCACGCAGGACAGCACAGGTCTGGGAATCAAGCTGGAAAAGCGCCTTTGGGGGTCGTGGACGCCGCATAAGGTGAAACTGGCCGTCTCGGGCTGTCCGCGCAACTGCGCCGAGGCCACCTGCAAGGACATCGGCGTCGTCTGCGTCGACAGCGGTTACCAGATCGGTGTCGCGGGAGCTGCCGGCATGGATGTGAAGGAAACCGAACGGCTGGCCGATGTCGCAACCGAGGAAGAGGCGCTCGACCTCGCCACCGCCTTCATGCAGCTTTATCGCGAGAACGCCAAATACCTGGACCGCCCCTACAAATGGGTCGCCAAGGTCGGCCTTGATTGGGTGAAGGCCCGCGTCGTCGATGACCTGACCGAACGCCAGCGCCTGGTCGACGCGTTTGAACTGTCGCAAACCATCTACCGCAAGGACCCTTGGGCCAAGGAAGTGGAGGAGAAATCCGCCTCTTATGCCCCCCTTGCCGATCTCACCCTGGAGGCCGCGGAATGAGCTGGATCGATATCGGACATATTGACGAGGTGCCCCTGCGCGGCGCGCGGCTTTTGAAAACCCCGATGGGCTGTATCGCGGTTTTTCGCACCGCCGAGGCCGAGGTCTTTGCCGCCTCCAACAGCTGCCCGCACAAGGGCGGCCCCCTGTCCGAAGGCATCGTGCATGGGCAATCGGTGACCTGCCCGCTGCACAACTGGGTCTTTGATCTCAACACCGGAGAGGCGCAGGGTGCCGATGAGGGGCGGATCGAGACCTACCCCTTGCGCCTGGACGGCAGCCGCATGCTGATCGACGCCAGCGCCCTTGCCGGGCAGAACGCCGCATGAGCGCGCCCGGCGGGATCCGCTCCACCTGCCCCTATTGCGGGGTGGGCTGCGGGGTTTTATTGTCCCCGGATGGCGAGGGCGGTCTTGCCGTGCGCGGCGATCCGGACCACCCGGCCAACTTCGGGCGGCTGTGTTCGAAAGGCTCGGCCCTGGGTGAAACCCTGGGACTGGACAATCGCCTTCTGGCGCCCAAGGTGGACGGTCAGGACAGCGATTGGGACACGGCGCTCGATCTGGTCGCCGACCGGTTTTCCCAGACGATCCGCGATCACGGCCCGGACAGCGTCGCCTTCTATGTCTCCGGCCAGTTACTGACCGAGGACTACTACGTCGCCAACAAGCTGATGAAGGGCTTCATCGGCTCGGCCAATATCGACACCAATTCGCGGCTCTGCATGGCCTCCAGCGTGGCGGGGCACAAGCGCGCCTTTGGCAGCGATACCGTGCCCGGCACCTATGAGGATCTGGACGAGGCCGATCTGGTGGTGCTGGTGGGATCGAACCTCGCCTGGTGTCATCCGGTTCTCTACCAGCGCCTGCTGGCGGCGAGAAAGGAACGCGGAACGAAAATCGTGGTGGTGGATCCGCGCCGCACCGCCAGTTGCGACGGGGCGGACCTGCATCTGGCGCTTGAACCGGGCAGCGACGTGGCCCTGTTCAACCACCTGCTCACGCAGATTAGCGCACGTGGCGCGATTGACCCGGATTTCCTGAACCACACCAACGGGTTCGAGGCAGCACTCGAAGCGGCCCGGCTTGACAGCCTGTCCCCGACCGGCCTGAGTGACCAAGAGGTCAGTGCCTTCTGCGACATGTGGATCGGCACCGAAAAGACCGTCACCATCTACAGCCAGGGCGTCAATCAATCGACCAGCGGCAGCGACAAGGTGAACGCCATCCTGAACTGCCATCTGGCCACCGGGCGCATCGGCAGGCCCGGTATGGGGCCGCTGTCGGTGACTGGCCAGCCCAATGCCATGGGCGGACGCGAGGTCGGTGGGCTGGCGAACATGCTGGCCTGTCATCTGGACCTGGAAAATCCCGATCACCGCCAGGCGGTACGCGACTTCTGGCAAGCGCCGCAAATGCCAGAGGCACCGGGGTTGAAGGCGGTGGACATGTTCCGTGCCGTGGCCGACGGGCGGATCAAGGCGCTCTGGGTCATTCACACCAACCCCGCCGTATCCATGCCCGACGCCGCCGCCGTGCGCGCCGCGATCAAGGCCTGCCCCTTTACCGTGGTCAGCGACATCACCGAACAGACCGACACCGCGCGGCTGGCGCGGGTGCTGCTGCCTGCCAGCGCCTGGGGCGAAAAGGACGGCACCGTCACCAATTCCGACCGCACCATCAGCCGCCAGCGCGCCGCCCTGCCCGCCCCCGGTCAGGCGCGTCCCGACTGGCAGATCCTCTGCGAGGTGGGTAAGCGCATGGGATGGGCCGCCGCCTTTGACTATGAATCCCCGGTCGAGATCTTCCGTGAATATGCCGCCCTTTCCGGGATCGCGGGGCAGTTCGGGCGCGACTTCGATATCTCGGGCCTCGCCGGGCTCGACAGGGCAGATTACGACACCCTTGCCCCCACCCGCTGGCCCGTCAGCGCCCAGCGCAGCGGGGGCCGCTTCTTTGCCGATGGCGCGTTCTATCACGGGGACGGAAAGGCGCGGCTGCTGCCTTTGCGCTATCGCCCGCCCGCGGCCAGGACGGGGCCGAAATATCCCTTCCGGCTCAATACCGGGCGGCTGCGCGATCAGTGGCACACGATGACACGCACAGGGCTTTCACCGCGTCTTGGCGCCCATATGCCCGAACCCTTCCTTGAGCTGCACCCCGAGGACGCCACCGCCCTGAACATCGCTCCGGCAGATCTGGTGGAACTGCGCAGCCCCAGGGGCAGCGGCATCCTGCGCGCGCGGATCAGCGACGCGGTGCAGCCCGGGCAGGTCTTTGCGCCGATCCACTGGACCGGGGAAACGGCGCCCTCAGGCCGGATCGACGATCTGGTCGCCGCGGAAACGGACCCGGTGTCGGGCCAGCCTGAAAGCAAGGCCAGCGTCGTTGCAGTCGAAAAAATGCAGGCCGCATGGTATGGTTTCGCCGTCTCCACCAGCCCCATGCGCCCCCACGCCGATTACTGGGCGCTGGCGCCCACCCGCGCGGGCTATCGCGCCGAGCTGGCCGGATATGCACCCGCTTCCGATTGGGAAGAGGAAGCCCGCCGCCTGTTCGACCTGCCACGCGCCGAAGCCGCCACGATCCTCGACCCCGCACGCGGCACAGCCCGCATTGCTCTGTTTGACCAGGGGCGCCTGCTTGCAGCCCTGTTTGTGGATCGCGAACCGGTGGCGGCGGTGCGGGACTATCTTGCCACTGTACCCAGCGATGCAGGCACCGCCGTTCTGACCGGCCGCCCCCCGGCGGATGTGCCGGATCCGGGGCCGGTGATCTGCTCCTGCTTCGGGGTTGGTGTCAACACCATCGTCACCGCCATCGAAACCCGCAACTTGATGAGCGTCGAGGCGATCGGCATCGCCCTTGAGGCGGGCACGAATTGCGGCTCCTGCCGCCCGGAACTGGCCGCGATCCTGGCCAGCACCCAAAGGCGGGAGGCTGCGGAATGAGCCTGGCCGATCATGTGCGCAGCCTGGGCCGGGGGCCTGGCCGCTCCCGTTCCCTGACCCAAGATGAAGCGCAGGATGCCATGGCCCTGATGCTGCAAGGTGATGCGGCGCCGGAGGCCATCGGTGCCCTGTTGATGCTCATGCGCATGAAGGGGGAGACGGCGGAAGAGATCGCCGGTTTTGCCGCCGCAGCGCAAGCCCACGTGCCGACACTGCCGCAGGTGGATCTGGATTGGCCGTCCTATGCGGCGGGTCGCACCCGCGGGCTGCCCTGGTTTCTGGTCTCGGCGCTGATGGTGGCGCAAAGCGGCAAACGAGTGATGCTGCATGGCTGGAACGGCGCGGACCCGACCGTGCGAAACGGTCTGGCGACCCTCGGCATCCCGCTGGCCCGGACCGCTGCAGAAGCCGAGGCCGCCCTGAATGCGGGCAATATCGTCTATATGCCGCTGGAGGATCTCTGCCCGCCTCTGTTGCGCTTGCTCTCGCTGCGCGAGGTTCTGGGCCTGCGCTCCTGCGTCAACACGGTGTGCCGGATGCTGAACCCCGCGCGGGCGGCCGCCAGCGTTCAGGGCGTCTTTCATCCCTCCTACCGGCTGCTGCAGGCCGATGCCGCCCAGCGCCTGGGCTGGCATGCGCTGACCGTGATCAAGGGCGGCGGCGGTGAGTTCGAACGCCACCCGGCCAAGGCGATCGAGGCCTTTGGACTGCGGAATGGAGCGCCATGGCAGGACACCGAGGCCGCGCGCCTGGCACAAACCCGGCGGCTGGCGGATAGCGCGGGCCATATCAACTCCCTGAAGGTGGCGCTCAGCTCTGCCGCCCTGCCGCGCTTTGAGACCGAGGTGATCCTCGGCACTGCACAACTGGCCCTTGATACCCTGGGCTGTTCGCACAGCCCCTTGCACTTTCCCGACGGCAGCCCGGCGCCGACGGCGCTTTCCCTCACAGCCTGAAAGGACATCCCATGACATTGCTGCAAAGGCTGTTTCACATCACGACCGCGCCGCTTGGCACCGCACAGGCGCCATCTGTTGCGACCGGCCCCGGCCTTGGGATCCTTCCGCTGGTACTGGCCCGCCTGAGTACAGCGGCGCATCGGCTTGCCGCGCGTCCGATGACCCCCGCAACACCGCAGGAGAAAGACCAGACCAAGGGCCATATCGCCCTGGTCGGTGCCGGTCCCGGCGCGCGGGACCTACTGACCCTGCGCGCGGTGCAGCGCATTCAGGCCGCAGATGTCGTGTTCTATGATCGGCTGGTGGAGCCGGAGGTCGTTGCCCTGGCATCGCCCAAGGCAAAACGGGTCTTTGTTGGCAAACATGTGGGAGCGCACAGCTGGCCGCAGGAGCGGATCAATGCCGCCATCGTCTCGACCGCGAAACAGGGGTTGAGGGTCGTGCGGCTGAAATCGGGCGATCCCAGCATCTTTGGCCGGGCGGGCGAAGAATTGAACGCCGCCCGCCAGGAGAACATCGAGGTGGAGATCGTACCCGGAGTGACCTCTGCCTCGGCGGCGGCGGCTGAACTGGGACAAAGCCTGACCGAACGCGGCATTGCCGATACGCTGATCCTGACCACCGGCATGAGCCGGGCGGGCGCAGCGCTGCCTGACAGCGCGCGGTTTTCGGGACCAGGCACAACGACCGCCTTTTACATGTCCGTGGCACAGGCCGGACGCATTCGCGATGCCCTGCTGGCGCGGGGCCTGCCCGCGGATGCGCCGGTCAACATTGCCGTGGATGTCTCGAAACAGGGGCAACGGCTTCTCAGCGGGCGCCTGGAGGCGCTGGAAAACCTGCTGTCCAGCAATCAGGTCAAAGGCTGTGCGATGATACTGGTGACCTGGCCGACGGGTGTTTGCGCCAAGGCACCATCCCGCGCCCTCCTGGACGCGCATGCCACGCCCTAAGGCCCGGAGCGATCACGCCTCGTCCCGCTGGGCCAGAATGGTGAAGAACCCCGGATAATAGCTGTTTTCATCGCGGTTGCGTTGCCAGGATATGGCTTCGCATCTCTTTTCCAGCTCTTCGAGCGCCGGTCTGTCGTCCACGTCCTGGTATTGATTGATACTGGTCGACACCAGCGATAGCCCCTCTTCATCCAGCCAGTTCCAGACCTCTGCCAGGGTATGCTGGGTTTCATGCGGGTGCAACACCTGATCGCGAAACCAGGAACGCTGGTGTGTCTCATCGCTCAAGGTGCTGGCGCAGCTGCGAAACCTCTCAAAGGCGGCCTCTTCCCCCTCACGGGCATGAATGCCCTGAAACAGCTCCAGAAACGGGCGGCGGCCAAAGAGATGGTACAGGCCGACAAACAGGAAGCCGCCGGGCGCCACGAACTGCGCGGCATGGGCAAAGGCCGCGCGGCAATCGCGGGTATGATGCAGCACCCCGACGCTGACCACCAGATCGAAGCTGTCGGGGGACTGGAACTCGAAAAGGTCGCTTTCGACGAACCGGACCTGATCCGTGGTTCCAAGACGCCCCGAGACATCGCGCGCACGCGCCAAGGCCGCAGCGGTGAAATCCACAGCTGTCACGGATTTCCCATAGTGTTTCGCCATCGAATTGGAGGCCCAGCCCGCGCCGCAGCCCAGTTCAAGCACGGTTTCGATCTCGTCCTCTTCCAACAGCGCGTCCAGATCCGGGTAATCCGCGATCGGGTTGCGGGCCACGCTGTCCGCTGCCAGCCCGGCATCCGAGTAGTAGTTGAACGGCATGTCGCGATAAAAATCCCGAACCGCATGGGTAACCGTAGAAGCGTCAGTCATCTCGTCCTCTTATAGATAGGTCCGGGCACGGCGCAGCCCGGCGATGGCGAGCAGGCCCATGAGCGCCAGCACGATCAGGCTGGTCTGCCCGGTGCCGCCGTCGCTGAGAATGGCCAGGACCGTCGCCACCGCGACCAGTCCGATCAGCGCCTTGATGCCAAGATTGATCCTGCGCAGGACCCGCTGGCAGGTGGAACAGATCTCGGTGTGCAGCCGGTGCCGATCATGGGGTATATTGGCCTCCTCGGGCACCAGACCGCTGTTCTTGGCCGTGGTGAAGCCGCGATAAAACGGCAGGTTAGCGCCGTGGCGATCCAGCCAGCGGCGGTATTCCACCACCAGCCGGTCCGAGGTCTTGATGGGCAGCCAGGCCTTGCTCAGCGGTTGGTCGGCGGTCTCGATCTCGCGGTGCTGCCCGACCACCACGCCCATGTCCTGTTCCAGGATCAACACCTGCGATTGATGTTCCAGCCAGCGCGGCTTGAGACGCTCCAACAGGCCGTTGAAGTTGCTGTATTTCCGATACAAGAGCCGACAATGCCCCTTGCCCATCGGCAAGGAGAACAGCTCAAGACCGGCGATCAGATCGTTGTCGGCATACTCCGACCGATAGCGGATCAGGTTCGGCGCGACGAATTCCACATGGGCCGCTCCCATTTCGGGGGCGTCCTCTTCCCGTTCCAACCCGATATGGCGAAAGGTAGCCCGGATACCATCCAGGCCACTGTGCACGATGTCGAACTTGAGCGGGCTGGCCGCCTCTCGCAGCCCGCCGCCGCGCACGCCATCATGGGCAATGTGGATATGGGCAACGTCGATGACATTCTCGACCAGGTAGCTTTGATCATAGGGCAGATCCATCTGGAAGGTGACCGCCTTGATCTCTGGCGATTGTGGCGCATGGCTGACCGGGATCAGCGTCTTGTCCGCCTCCGCGGCGTCGCCGGCCCAGACCCAGACGATGCCATCCACGATCTCCAACGGGTAACGCTGCACGCAGGAGCGGATCGGATAGTCCTTGCCCTCGATCATCTGCGGGATGAGCTGGCAATCGCCTGCGCCGTCGAATTGCCAGCCATGATAAAGGCACTCCAGCCGACCATCGACGATCTGCCCGTCGGACAGGCGCGCCAGCCGGTGCGGGCACAGATCGCGCAGACAGTTGAGCTGCCCGGCGCCGTCAAAGAACAGCACCAGACCGGTATCATAAATCGATACCCGGCTGGGCTTGTCGCGGGGAAGATCCTCCAGAAAGGACACCGGGTACCAGCATCGTTCCCAGTCAAAAGCCTCGTGTAGCGGACGGGCGGTATCTGTTTCGGTTTCCAAGATCTGCTCATTCATGATCAGCTTCCCTGTGTCTCCGTGGCGTGCCGGTCTGGCTGCTGCGGGCCTGCGCCCTCTGGTCCCGTCACCGTCGATGGGCCTGCCGCACAAAAGCCCAATCCGGGCTTTCGGACTTGAGCCGTTCGACATGGGCCGACAGCCTGCCACCCCAGTCTTCCTGCCCATCGGCCGATAGCAATGCGGCATAGCGTGTCAGCATCCGGATCGCCAAGGCTTCATGGGTGCGCTTGCCCGCATGCATGCCATCGGCGGCCAGATCGGCCCGCTTCTCAAAAAACCTGTGCAGCAAGAGCCGACCTTGATCCAGTTGCTCATAGACCGGAGACAGGATCGCCGTCTGATAGTTCTTCGGGCGCAGCACTTCAGATACGAGGATGCTCTCGATCCCGCGCAAGCGGCAGATCGACTGCATCAGAAGCGCGTTCTTGGCGAGGTTCATCCGGCCGAAATGAACGTTGTAGAGATCGATGAACCCCTGCACCGGGATTGGCGCGTTCTCGATCTCCTCGATATCTATGTCGGAGACCTTGTAGTTCTTGGCCTGTTTGGCGGTGTAGTCTTCTATGCGGTCAGCCACCGGCAGCAGGCCCAGGACCAGATCCGGGGCGACACCATCGATCTGGCGCAGCAATGTTCGGGCACAGTAGTCCGCCGACGCCCCACCGACAGAGAGGTTGATCACGTTGATCGCCGCCTCCGGCCAGTTCAGCGCCTGGGCCAGGTGGTGTTTGAACCGCTGGCCGAGACTGCACTCGAAGGGCACACCATTGCCCAGGGCGTGGCTCTCCCCCACGATCAGGATGCGCAGCTTTGCGCCCGGATCCAATTCCTCACTGCGGTAGCCGGCCGAATTGAAGCGGTATTCCACGGTTTCACTTGTGTCGCTGCCATAGCTTTTCTTGATCTCCCCCGGCGCATGCAGCATCGAGCGGGTGTCGCAGGGCAGCAAGCTGGCCCCAGGTTTCGGGCCCGCGCGGGCGGTCACGGCAGGCGCCAGGGCCGTGACATCGTCGTGATCCGCTGCCGCGTGACGACGGGCGACACGCTGTGCGACCAGCCCGCCCAGGCCCATCGCCGAAAGCAGGGAGACGACCGTCGCCTTGGTTCTTGTCGAGATGCTCATGAGGGACGCTCCACGTTCAATCCGGTTCCAGGGCGCTTTTGTAATCCAGCCGCAACGCCGGATCCTGCGCCTCCTTTTCCAGGATGCAGTTTCCTGCGACCAGCACATCGATCTCGGTGCCCATGAAACATCGGAACGCATCCTCCGGTGTGCAGACGATCGGCTCTCCGCGCACGTTGAAGCTGGTATTGACCAGCACCGGGCAGCCGGTCCGGTGCTTGAAGGCGCTCAACAGCCGGTGCAGGGCCGGGTTGGTGCGCAGGCTCACGGTCTGAAGCCGTGCCGAATAATCCACATGAGTCACCGCCGGTATGGTCGACCGCACTTGATTCAGCCGGGTCATCAGGTCTTCACCGGCATCACCGGGCGCCCCCCGGCGTTGCGACTGGTGCACCGGAGCGGTGATCAGCATATAGGGGCTCTCTCCCTGGTGCTCGAACCAGTCCGAGGCGTCTTCCTCCAGAACCACCGGCGCAAAAGGGCGAAAGCTTTCCCGGTTCTTGACCTTCAGGTTCAGGACCTTCTGCATCGCCTCTGACCGGGCATCGGCCAGGATCGAGCGTGCCCCAAGTGCGCGCGGGCCGAACTCCATCCGCCCCTGGAACCAGCCCACCGCCTTGCCTGCCTCCAGCGCCTCGGCCACGCGGGCGATGGTCGCCTCGTCGTCCAGGGCTTCAAAAGAGGCGCCGACAGCCGTAAGCCGGTCTTCGATCTCGGACTGCGCATAATCCGGCCCCAGATAGGCCCCCTGCATGGCGTCCCGGCCCGTGGCCACCACCCGTGGCTGCCCCAGATGCTGATGATGCGCGGCCAGTGCCGCCCCCAGGGCGCAGCCGGCATCGCCTGCCGCGGGCTGGATCCACAATCCGTCGATGCCGGTTTCCCGCAGGATCCTGCCATTTGCCACGCAGTTCAGCGCGACCCCGCCGGCCAGGCACAGGTTGCGTTGATCGAAGCGCCGCATCAGGCTGCGCACCATGCGCAGAACGATCTCTTCCGTCACCACCTGCAGCGAAGCGGCCACATCCATGTGAAACTGCGTCAGCGGCTCCGCCTCGCCCCGGCGCGCCGGTTGACCGAACAGATCCGAAAGATCATCCGAGATCATGGATTGACCGACACAATAGTCGAAATAGCGCTGATCAAGCGAGAAGCTGCCGTCCTCCTTGAGGTCCACCAGGTGATCGAAGAAGAGATCACGGAACCGCGGCTCCCCATAGGGCGCCAGCCCCATGACCTTGTATTCGCCCGACAGGACCTTGAAGCCCAGATACTGGGTGATCGCGGTATAGAGCAGGCCCAGAGAATTCGGGAAATCAAGCTCCAGTTCGGGCAGAAGATCGCTGCCGCGCCCCAGGCACACCGATCCTGTCGCCCATTCGCCTACTCCGTCCAGCGTCAGCACCAGCGCTTCCTCAAAAGGCGAGGGATAAAAGGCCGATGCGGCATGGCTCTGGTGGTGCTCGGCAAAAAGCAGCTTCCCCGACTGCACGCCAGCCGGGTCGATTGCCGCCAGTTCAGCCAGGATCTGGCGTTTCTGCCATAGCTTGCTGCCCAGCCATAGCGGCATGGCCTGCCGAAACGCCCAAAACCCGCGCGGTGCAAAATCGGCAAAGCTGCGCATCATCCGCTCAAACTTCGCCAGCGGCTTTTCGTGAAAGACAACGTGGTCGATTTCGCTAAGATCGCACCCGGCCCGATCAAGACAGAACCGGATCGCCTGTTTGGGAAAGCCTGGATCGAACTTTTTCCGCGTAAACCGCTCTTCCTGGGCCGCCGCGATGATCTTGCCATCCACAAGCAAGGCCGCAGCGCTGTCGTGATAAAATGCCGAGAGGCCAAGGATCTTCAATTGTCTTTTCCATTTTGCTGCAAGCTGGATGAATGACAAAGGGCGTGTCTTGCGTCAGCGCATCCGGTCCATTCTGCGAAAAGCCCGGGTCTTTCGCTGCCGCCACAGGCTTTGGCGCGCCGCATCGTGGGATGTGATCAACCGCCGCCCCCGCAAGAGCCGATATGCCCCGGCAACCGGCACCCAGATCACGCAGAAGACACAAAACCAGAAAAGAGTTCCAAGAAAGGGCATAAGGATCATTCTGAAAGAAATTGGACGCTAATACTGCGGCTTTCACCACATGGGATAGATGTCGGGGTTTTTGCCCTGCAGCTTGCGCACCTTTTGCTTCAACCGCTCGACCCGCGACAGTTTGCGTCCCGCGGCCTTTTTGCCGGGCGCCTTCTTGGTTGCAGCTTCGGCACCCTCCTTTGCAGCCTCCTCGGGCTCCATTACGCGTTCATCCGTGGTGTTCATTGCATTGTCCTTCCGCATTCATAATTACGCGTCGATCGGCCTCAATTAAGCCCAAAGACATTAAGCCCCGAGACCGCTCCGCCACCCCAATGCTGCAGCGCAGTGCCTCTTCCCCGCTACAGAATGCAAGACCGCCGAAGACCTGTAAACATGTTTAGTGAACGCTGCAAAACAGTGCTGCGCCAGCATGGAGGGACAGAATGACCTCAACAGACCACCAAGATAAAACCAAACAATTACACATTATTTCAAACACTTATATTCCAACCAATTCGACACAGACGCCCCTCTACCAGGCACATCTGGGGAAAAGCGGCCATATATCGCGACAATTCGCGCGCGCATGGCCCCCTCCCTTTCCGGAAGCCGGGCCAGGCTCGGATCACGGGTCATTTGGATGCACATAGTTTCGTCACAGGTATGACGAACAGCCCATCACGTGACACATTTTCGCCTTTGGCGACAAGATTTCGCCACAGTTTCGCCACAGTCTTTAAGTGGTTAACGGCGCGGATTTTGCTATTTCACCTGAATTCAGGCGGTTAGTTAATGGCTACAATTGTTGGCACATTCCCGCCCAGAAAGATGAAAGCCTCTTTGTGGTCATGATTGGCGCTCCATTCGCCGGTAGAGCTTGTACATCCTATTGATGATAGCAAGGAGGACCCTGAGAATGGCAGTACGCATCTCGGATCCGGTATATTCAAATGATGTTGAACGTCTTTATACCGGTGCACAGGACGACATCTTAGAAATCAATCATTCGAACCAATACGCCCTTCGCTCCGCAACAGTCTCGTTGAGCTTTTCGCTGGATCGGTTGCCGGGCGATGTTGCGCTGGTGTCCAAGGATGGCGCCGGAGCCGGGGCGGGAGATTTCACGCTATGGGTCAAGGATGGCGCCCTTGTCCTGACCCAATCCGATGGCGAGGATACCGAATATCTGACCGTGCCGGACTTGGTGCTGTCACCGCATCAGAACTACCACGTTTCGGTCAGTTTCGGCCGTGATGGCCTGATGATCTGGCTCGATGGCAAACTGGTCGCCGCCGAACCCGAGTTCAAGCAGGGGCTGGAGGCGAACGATCATGCGCTGGTGGTGGGCGGCAGCCGATCCTGGCGGTCGGATCAGGAGGATGACGCCCATTCCCTGTTCCAGGGCACCATTGGCGATGTGATGATCTTTGACCGCCAGCTAGACCAGGACAGCCAGATGGCACTGGCCCTGGCCGCTGGTTCGGATATGGCGACGCACGTGCAGATGCATGCCGCGATGGAGGATCTGGCCCCGGTCTTTGCGCAGTTGCACGGCGCCAGCGACACCTTCCTCGACATTCTTGCCAATTATGGCGTGTCACACCACGGCCATGTGTCAAGCGCGCTGAACATGATCACCCGCAACGGCGGCGACAACCGGGTGAGCGGCACCGGGGCCGCGGATGGGATCAATGCGGGCGATGGCGATGACAGGGTCATCGGCAAGGGTGGCGCCGACATCCTGCAGGGTGGCTATGGCAATGACGCCCTGTCGGGCGGCGGCGGCCACGATGTGCTGGACGGCGGCCATGGCGAGGACACGCTGAGAGGCGGCGGCGGCAACGACCTGCTGATCAGCCGTGCGGATGGGCGCGAAGGTGAAATCTACTACGACCCGGACCGGGATGAGGGTGACCCGCTGAACGAGTTGACCGATGGCAAGCTCTACCCGGATCAGCCGATCCCGGGCGATGATCTCCTGATCGGTGGCAGGGGCGCCGATATCTTTTACTTCCAGACGCTGATCAATGCCAAGGAGCGCTTCATCGAGGAACACACCCGCGATGACGGGACCATCAACTGGCACGGGGTCGCGGGCGAGAACGACAATCTGCACGATCACTGGGTCGATGTCCTGGGACATGACGTGGTGCAGGACTACAGCCGCGCCGAGGGCGACCGGCTGGTGATCGAAGGACATACCACGCAGATCGCCTCGATCACCTACGGGGATGCGGATGGCAACGGGGTGATGGATCATTCGGTGATCGCGCTCTATTCGGACCAGGGCAACAATGGCGGCGCCCATAACGACGACCGGCTGGGCACCATCACGGTCTACGGCGATCTGGTGACGCGCGCCGACATCGAACATACCGCCGCCCCGGCCTATGGGATCGTCAGGAGCATCGACGACCTAGAAGAGGCCCTGGCCCCCAGCAGCACCGGAACCGATAGCGGCCCCATCTCGGCCCCGACCGAGTTGATGCCAAATAGCGCAGCCCTGGGCTATGGCCGTTCGGCTCAGCCGGTTTTCGGCATGGTTGGCGACCATGCGTTCTCCTCCTCGGAGCGCGCCGCCTATGTCTTTGATCATTCAAACGACCTGAGCCTTTCCGAAGCGACCATCGCCTTCCGGTTCTCTGTAAACAGCCTGTCGAGCGGTCAGACGCTGTTTTCCAAGGATGCATCCGGAAATGGCGATGGCGGCCACTTGTCCGCCTATATCGATCAAACCGGCAAGCTGGTCGTGCGTCTGCAAGACGACACCGAAACCCACTATTTCTATGCCCGCAATGCCATCAAGGCAGGCAAGACCTACGATCTTGCGCTTGGGTTCGGTGACAGCGGGGTCGAGCTCTATCTGAACGGTGCCAGGATCGCCTATGATACCGATCTTGCGGTGAACTGGGGGCAGAATACCGAAGCGCTGATCGTCGGGGCCTCGGGCTGGAGCAATACCCCCGGAGAGGCCGACAATATCCACAGCTACTTTGATGGCACAATCAGCAATTTCGCGATCTTTGACCAAAGACTGTCGGCCGAGGATCTGTTCGGAGACGCCCCCCGCGACGATTACGCCTATTTCGATGGGGCCATCGATACCTTCGAATTCAGCCGGGGCACCCGGGGCCGCGTCGAAGTCAGCGGCAATGGAACAAGTCTTGAACTCGGCGCGGGCACGGATTTCGCGGATTTCGACGGGACCGTCGTGCGCACCGCGGATATTCAGCTCGGCTCACGCGGCGATGATGATCGGCGCGGCGGCGATGGCGTCGATGTGATTGTCGGCAACGGCGGCGATGATCGCCTCTCGGGCATGGGCAATGACGACCTCCTGCTGGGCGGCAGAGGAGACGACACCCTCTATGGCGGTGATGGGAACGACACCCTGATCGGCGAAAATGGTGATGACAAGCTGCTCGGATCGGACGGACGCGACCTGCTGCAGGGCGGTTCCGGCCATGACACGCTCTATGGCGAAAGCGGCAATGACGTGCTCTATGGCGGGCTTGGCGATGACGTGATCTACGGCAACGTTTGGAACGACAGCGGCAGGGACAGTCGGGATCGGGCGATCTTTGATGGCAACCTTGCCGATTTCACCTTCGAGAGTGAGACATATTACGACTCCAATCGGGGTGAGACCGTGACACGGCTGGTGGTGACGGATGCAGCCAGCGGTGGGGTCGATGGGTATTACGAGGGGCGCGACCTCCTGATCGATATCGATTTCCTGCAGTTCGCCGATCAGACGGTCGCCTTCACCGACCTGCTGTAGCCCCCATGGCAAACCGGCGGGGCCGCTGCCTTGAAGCGGTCCCGCCGATCCTCGGCTGATCCTCGGCATGGGCCGCAGATGCAAGCTTGCTCAGCAGCCCTCTGACGAACGCAGCAGGCCCAGGCCAAAGGTTTTGTCGCGCCCCGGCGCGCCCAGATCCACTGCGCGGCGCGCGAGTTCCCGCCGGAGCGCATCGATGTTCAACCCGGCCAGCCCCGGTTCCGTCGCAAGGATGCCGGTCACGAAGGGCGCTGCCAGGGATGTGCCGCTGGAGACCTTCAGCCGCCCCTGCGCGGAGACGAGAATATCGACACCCGGCGCGGCAATATCGACATGCGTCCCCCGGATCGCGTCGCGGTAGATCTTGCCGTCCCGATCCACGGCCGTCACGGCCAGCGCAAAGGGAAAGGCGGCCGGAAACTGCGGTGGATGCCGGGGACCAAGGTTGCCGACGGCGGCGACAAGGATCATGCCGTCAGCCGCCGCCTGGCCAAGCGCGCGGTTCAAGAGCTTGTTGCGCGGCCCCGCGAGGCTGATATTGACGATATCCACCCCCTTGGCAGCCAGCCAGTCCACGCCGCGCAGGATGGCGACGACCCCGGCGGCATCTCCGGCTCCCAAGGCGGGATCGATCACATTCGCACTGTAAACCGTTGTGCCACGCAGTCGGTTCGGCCCCACAAGCAGCTCCGCCATCACCGTTCCGTGATCGGTTGCCGGTGCCGTCGCGGTGCCGGTGAAACTGCGCTGTTCGACCCGCCCGTCGGCAAGACCGGGGTGATCGGGCGCAACCCCGGCGTCGATCAGACCGACGCGCGCCCGCGCCCTGCAGCCCGCGGGCGGCCAGTTGATCATCTGCGCCGCGTAACGCCGGTCCGAGCGCGTGTCGGCCTGCAATCTATAGACGTGATGCGCCCCGGCGGTGGTGCCCGGCACGGCCCGTTCGATCTCTTCGATGGCCTCGGGGATGGTGGTTCCCTCCGGTATGCGGAGGACCACCAGCGTATCCTCCAGTTCGGCCAGCGGATGAACATCGCGCAAGACGTATCCCCGTTCCTGGGCCCGGGCGACCAGGACGGCGGGGTCCTTGGCCGTCAGCACAATCAGCTCCTCCGGATCGACCAGGGTTGGCGCCCCTCCGGCGGGTGCCTCGGCTTGCGGCGCAAGAGTGGGCACACAGGCCGCAAGGGCAAGACAGAGTATCAGGGCAATGCGCATTTCTTAATCCTCGGCAACCAGATCGACGAGTGGAGACAGTTGCAGCAGCTCCCGTGCCTTGGCACGCGCCGCCTCCGTCTCGAAAGCGAGGCGGTAGATCCCGAGGCTTCCGGGGCCATCCACGATCCGCGCGCCGGTCTCGCGCAGCAGGGTCTGAACCTCTCCGATCTTGGCAGTGGCCACGAAACCGACGCCCAGCCCGAAGGCCACGCTGTCCTCTGACACCGTGCGGTACGCGGGCGCCTCCGCACTCGGAGCAAGCGCGATATATGCCCCCTGCCCGACCACGAGCGCGCCAAGCAGGACAGCGGCGACCCGCCAGAGACCCTGCCGCGGAACCGGTGCAACCTGCGCGGTGCGGCTGATCTCCGCCTCCAGCTTCTTCCAGCCGAATGTGCGTGCATCGGGGCCGTCGCTTGCGGCGGCAAGGGCCGGTTTCAACCCGGACATCAGCGCCAGTTCGGCGCGCAGCCCGTCATCGGTCGAGGCCGCTTTCTCGATGTGGGCGGTCTGCTCGGGCGTCGTCTCGCCACGCAGGTATGCCAGAAGCTCATCATCGGTCGGTCCGTTGGACTGGGGCATGGTTACCTCCGCAGACGTGTTGAATGCATGTGCTCATTGGTCGGTTGAGCGGCCAAACGGTTCAAAATCATTTCAAGCCCCCCTTCGACAGACACCGCATCAGCATCTGTTTGGCATGGTGGATCCGGCTTTTCACCGTCCCCACCGGCACGGCTTCGACCTCGGCGACCTCGCTCAGCGGCAAGTCCTCGAAGAAGGCCAGATGGATCACGGCGCGCTGCCGCTCTGGCAGTGCCCCGACGCAGGCCCGCATGCGCGCGGCATCCTGAGAGGCCGCGAGAACCGCCTCGGGATCGGGATCGCCATCGGGAATATCCTCGTCCGGCGCCGCGAATGTCATGCGCGACTGTTTGCGGATATGGTCCACCACCTTGTTGCGCGCGATGGACAGGATCCAGGACCGGACGTTCGCGCGCCCCTGAAACCCCGCGGCACCTTGCCAGACGCTAAGCATCGTGTCGTGCACAATGTCGGCAGCCTCCGCATCATCCCGCACCCGCGCGCGCACGAAGCGCGTCGCCGCATCTGCATGCGCCATATAGAGCGCCTTCATCGCCACCATGTCGCCCTGCGCAACGCGGGCCAGCAGCGTCGTGTCATATGTTTCGTCGGAACCGGGGCGTTTCAATGATGCATCAATCATGCGGCGAACCTGCGCCGGGCGGCGGGACCGGCAAAAGAAATTGAGAGTAATAATCGGCGAATACCGGACCGGAACCATCTGAATACGTGCTGCAGCTTGCGGCACAACCATAACGGATGGTTAACGCATTAACCGCCCATGCGGCAAGTCGCAAGGGCCCTGCCACGGGGTCGATCCGACCTCAACAGACCCGATTTTGAGCACGCAAAGGCTGAAGAAAATTTCTTCGCCGTTTTTTTGAACCTCACCCGGTGCCCGTTCGACCAAAGGACAATCTCAAAGACACTGAGCATATTTTGGAAGGAATTGATCTCATGGACGCACGTACCGAAGAAGGAACCGAAGGCGCGCTGAACTCCCTGGTCGAGAGCCTCGATCTCTTTATCGAAGGCAATGACACCCAAGGCCTGGGGCATGTGTTGCAGGACATTCGCGACGCCAAGGCCCTGATCCAGACCATCAGCGATGTGCTGGGCACGATCGGCAGCCTGAGTGAAGCCGCAGAACAGGTCGAAACCATTGCAGGCAGCCTGCAGTCGGTGCTCACGGTCGTTGCCAAGCTGGGCGGGGTGCTGGGGGCAACCTTCCGCGGCGCGGTCCGCTCCGTCAACGAAGGCCTTGAGAGCATCGAGGAAGGCGCCGAGCGTCTGGCCGAACGCACCGAGGACGTCAGTGAATTCGCAGGCCAGATGCAGGAGGTGATCGAAACGGTCGTCGGTGTCATCGAACGGGCGTTCGAGCCGCCGCTGCTGGAGATGATGGCAGAGGCCAGCGCAACGCGGGATGTCATCGTCTTGGGGGAAGAAGCTGTCCAGACGATCTTTCGCGCGCAGGACAATGCCGAATTCATCACTGTCACACCCGAGCAGGCCGCGGCGCTGCGGGCGCGGCTTGACCAAGCCGCGGCGCAAATCGCTGACTATGCAGAGAACCGGGCCACCGCGCTGGATGAGGCCTCGCAAAGCGACGAGCTGCCCGGCGCGGCCTTCACCGATGCGATTGCGCCGCTTACCGGCGCGGATGCGCTGCAGGATACGTTGCGGGTCATCAATGCCGCCAATGACGCCGTGCAAACCGTGATCTCCACCATCGGTTTTCTGTCTAATCCGCTGGAGGTGATGGCCACTGTGGTCAAGCCCATTGAACCCTTGCTCAACGCCTCGGGCCTGATCTTCAAGTTCACGGTCGAGCCGGTCATCAATTCGATCCTCAGGGCCACCGGGATCAACAAGATCTTCGACAAGTTCACCGCTCTGCTGACCGATCTGACCCCGGACCCCGAGGGGATCGAGTTCCTGGGCACGCAGGTCACGGTTCTTCTGGACCTGTTCCGCGAGGCCATCGAGGGCGAAGCGGTGCGCGGCACGGTGCAGGAAGGCGATGAACAGGGCGGCGTTCCCGGCGTGGGTGGCGAGCCGCAGTCGAACCAGGAAACCAGCGAGGCCTTGCAGGCGCTGAGTGGCGCCCTGACCAATGAGGTTCTTGAGCGGGTGGCACAGGCGGTTGCAGAGGGCATCCTGGATCGCAGCTTCTTTGAAGAGGTCATGGGAGATCTGCGCAGCCACGATCTGGGGGCGGGCAACGGCACCGTCTTTGTGGCCGATGAAGCCGCCGTTGGGGAGACCATCGAAGGGACCGAAGAAGACGACGTCTTCCTGGATGGCGACAGCTCCAGCCACCTGCAAGGCGACGGCGGCGATGATGTCTTCCTGATCCATGCCGGTAACGACACGGTCGATGGCGGCGACGGCGACACCGACATCGCGGTTCTGAACTACAATCTCACCGATTTCCGCTTTGCCCCGCAGGAAGACGGCTCGCTGGTGCTCTATCACTTCAACCCGGAGGACGCCACGGACTACCAGGGCCGCAACATCTTCGAAAACGTCGAACTGTTCCGCTTCCGCGAGGCTGACTTCAACGAAGCATCGATCGCCGCCGCCGTGCAGCTTGGCCCCGATCGGCTGAACTTCACCGCAGGCAACGGCAAGGACATCGTGCTTGGTGACAGGAATGCAAACCTGATCGAAACCGGTGAGGACAGCGACTTCATCAATTCCGGTGGCGGCCGCGATACCATCCGCGCCGGTGCGGATAACGATATTGTCGTGGTGACGGCAGCCACCGGCCTGGCCGATGGCGGTGACGGCGTCGATGTGCTGTCCTTTGCCGGCCAGACCGATGAGTTTAACGTGAACCTGGCCACCGGTACGCAGTTCACCAATTTCGAATATGTGATTGGCGGCGACGGCGCGGATACGATTACCGGCGGCGGTGAGGCGAACTCCTTCCTGGGCAATTCCGGCAACGACCGGCTGGAGGGCAATGGCGGCAACGACACCGTGAACGGCAATGCCGGCAACGACACGCTGATCGGTGGTTCCGGCCAGGACATGCTGATCGGCGGCAGCGGCAACGACCTGTTCCTCGATTACGAGGCGGGCGAGAATGCCGATGGCGGCGCTGGCGAGGACACGCTGAATATCTCCGGCACCACGGTTGCGGAAAACTTCGAACTGGATTTCACCGGTGACAACCTGACCGGTTTCGAGCATGTGCGCACCGGCAATGGCCCCCACACCGTTACCTTTGGTGCGGATATGCAAAGCGTGGTGACCCAGAATGGCGCCGATACCATTCACGCCGAAGGCGGGGCCGAGGGCCTTGTCATCGAAACCGGCGCTGGCAGAGATGTGGTCAACCTGACCCTCGACAATGGCGTAGAGCGTCTCGATCTGGGTGAAACCAACGACCTTCTCATCGTTACGGGCCAGGTCGGCGACGCGGAAACTGCCGAACTGACCGTCGATAGCGGGCGGCGCCGGGATGCGATCAGCTTCAGGGAGGGTATCACCTTGGACCTGACCGGCGCGAATGACCACATGGTCGGCACCGCCCGCGGCGAAACAAGCGATGGCACGCTCGAAGACGGCACCTCCGCAGTCGACATCACCAACGCAGAGCGACTGTTCCTGTCGGGTGGCGACGACCAGATCGACGGCGTGATCAGCCACGTCTATGAGGTCAGAGGCGGAGGTGGCAACGACCGGATCGACTTCTCGGAACATACAGGCGAGAGCGAGTTCTTGCGCGAAGGCTTTGACGACCGGATTGAAATCCGGGGCGACAATGGCGACGACCAGCTGTTCACCAACGAAAGCATCGACAGCAGGCTGGATGGCGGCAGGGGCGACGATACGCTTGATGCGGCCTCGGGCGTTCAAAGCTCGGACCGCACCATCGTTATGCAGGCGGGCGACGGCGACGATGTGCTGCGCGCCGGGGCCGGGATCAACGTGATCGACGGCGGCGCAGGCATCGACACCCTGTCTTTTGACCAGCATGTCGCGGCGGTTGAGATCGACCTTCAGCGCGGCGAGGCAGTGGACAGCACCGGTCAGACCGACACCTTTGAGAACATCGAGGTGTTTGTCGGCTCTACCTTTGACGACGCCATCACCGGCGATGACGAGGCCAATGTGATCGACGGCGGCGCGGGCAATGACACGATCCGGGGCGGCGTCGGTGACGACAATCTCATCGGTGGCGCTGGCGATGACTCCCTTCTGGGCGGCGAAGGCGATGACGCGCTTGTCGGCGGCGAAGGCAAAGACACCCTGCGCGGCGGCGAAGGCGATGACGCTCTTTATGTCACCTACAGCGACCGTGTGGCTGCGGGGGAAGCCGACCGGATCGACGGCGGCGCAGGCAATGATGGTGTGATTTTTCAGGATGAGGGCGGCAATGCCGAGGGCGTTCTGGTCAACCTGGCAACAGGCCGGGCGCAGGTCATCGACCAGGCGCCGGACATCGCTGTGATGTCCGGGATCGAGAATGTCACCGGCACCTCGCAGGCGGATGAGATCCTTGGCGATGATGGCGACAACGCGCTGAACGGCGGCGGCGGCGATGATTTCATTGTTGGCGGCGCGGGCAACGACGTGCTTGCAGGCGACAGCGGTAACGATCTCTTGTTCGGCGGCGACGGCAACGACGAACTGGTGGTCAGCGGCGGCTTTGATCGGGTCTTCGGCGAGGACGGCCTGGACGCGGCAACGATCTACCTGATCGAGGATGCCGAGACCGGTCAGACATCGGACGTCCGCTATGTCAGCGACGGCGAGAGGCTGACGGTCGAGCATTTCATCCTTGACGGCGACGGCAACAAGACCGTTCTGGGCGTGGCTGAGTTCGGCACCGATGTGGAAGAGGTCAGGATCTTTGCCCCGGTGGAAACCGACGAAGGCAACACCGACACGCCTGCCGAACCGGAGCTGCTTGAGACCCGCTCCACGGCGCAGCTGCTCGCGCGCCACGAAACCGATGAGGTCATCCCCTTCCCGGAGGACGCACCGGCGGCAATCATCCCCGAAGCGCAGGCCAACGAGGACGGATCGCATACGGTAGTCCTGTCGACCGGTGAAACGGCGACGATGACAGTGCCGGACCAACGCAGTTTCACGCTCACCACGCGCGATTTGAATGGTGACATCCTGTTCGAGCAGACCTTCAGCGGATCTGTGAGTTCCCGAGTAGCGGCAATAGAGCCTTTGGAGAACGGTCAATTCGCCTTGTCTTTCGACGTGTTTGACGGACCAACAGAGTTGAAGCTTCAGATCTACGATGCGGAAGGCCTGGTTCGGGAAACTGCCGAGGGCGACGACATTCTTGTAGCTTTCGCAGATCTAAACTGCGCAGATCGCCAGATTGTCGCGCTCCCTGACGGCGGCTTCGTGATCCTCGACGAACGTGGGGGCTTTCAGAGACGGATGAACGCATTGATCCTCGATGAAGACCTGAACCCCGTCGGTTTTGAAAGAGGTCTCATCAACCAATCAACCACGTCGGGGTCGAACACTCTGCTCCCTGCGGCCGATGTGCTGGAAAATGGCAACATTGTCATCACGATCGCCGACAAGGACGGGCGCGACTCGGATCTGCGGTTCCACATCTTCGATATCTCCAGCGGCGAGTTCGAGCTGGTGGCGAGCAGATTTGTCTCGGGCTCCAACGTCGGCAACACGGTGCGGCAGAACGATGTCGTGGCGCTGGATGATGGCGGGTTTGCCATTGTCTGGAACGACACCCACATTAGCAACCGGATGTTCGTGGAACGCTTTGATGCGGATGGCAATAGCCTGAGCGGCAGACAGAGACTGCCCGTCGACGGGCGCCCCGAGGACATCAAGCTGACCAACCTGGGCGGCGACGGCATTCGCCTGTCGGGGGACGGGATCGCGGATATCGACATCGACCTGAGCCAGACCCAGCATCGCTTTGACAATAGTTCCGAGCTGATCGAAGGCGGCGCGGCCAACAGCTTTTTCAATGCTCTGGGCGGCCATGACACCGTCCTGTCCGGTGGTGGCGATGACCTGGTGATTGCGGGCGACGGCAATGACAGTGTTGTGGCCGGTGCGGGCGACGATATCGTGACCGGCGGCACTGGTGTCGATACCTTGCGCGGACAGTCCGGCGACGATGAACTGTCGGGCGATAACGGGAATGACACCCTGATCGGCGGCGGTGGCGATGACACGCTGGACGGCGGCGCGGACCGCGACCTGCTGAGGGGCGGCACCGGCAATGACAGCCTGAATGGTGGTCGCGGCAGTGACAGCCTGCTGGGCGGTGACGGCGACGACACCCTGAACGGCGGCACCGGCCTTGACACCCTGAATGGCGGCACCGGCGACGATCTGTTGATCGACGGGTTGAACCAGACCAACTTTGTCTTCTCGACCGAACGGGCGCTGAACGACGGCTCGGGCGTCGAGATCGGCCAGACCCTGGGCTATGGCGATGACACGATCGATGGCTTTTCCTTCGATCTTGACCGTATCGACCTGCGTGGGGTCGAGGGTATCGACAGCTTTGACGATCTGACCATCACCCAGGACGGCGGCGATACCCTGATCGACACCGGCGTCGGCACGATCCGGGTGCTTGATACTGATCACCGCGAATTCGGGGTATTCGATTTCCTTGGCCTGGACGCGCCCACAAGCGGCTCGATCACCGCAAGTCACTTCAACCTTCCGACAACCGGAGACCACCTTCTGGACACGATCGATTTTGACGCCGATCCGGTCTTTGTGGAGCAGCTGACCGAAATCAGAGAAAGCACCAATGGCACGTTCTTCGAAGGCGGGCGGAATAGCTTCTTTGCCGTTGAATACCAGGGGGTCTTTGTTGCCGAACAGGCCGGCAGGTACAGGTTCTTCCTGACCAGCGATGACGGCTCTGAGCTGTTCATCAACGGCACGCGCGTGATCGACAATGACGGCCGCCACAGCGCCCGCGAACGCTCTGCCTCCATCGAGTTGGGCGAAGGCGCCCACCATATCGAGCTGCGGTATTTTGAAGCCCAAGGCCGCGCGACGGTGGATCTTGATGTCGCCCGCCCCTTCGAGGGACGCACGCAGCTGACACTTCAGGATGTCCAAGGCGATGAGACGGAAAACCTGCAAAACGGAAGCAACCGCGCCGAGAGCTTCGAAGGCAACGGTGGCCATGACACGATCAATGCAGGCGGCGGCAATGACACCCTTGATGGTGGGTCCGGCGATGATGTTCTTAACGGTGGCGCGGGCGCCGATGTGGCGGTCTTTGCCGGCAGCCGGGGCGATTATGAGTTGAGCCTTGATGGCGACGAGATCGTGGTCTCGGGCGGCGGTGAAGGGGTCGACCGGCTCCGGAACATCGAGACGCTGCGCTTTGAGGGAGATGGCAACGAAGTCGATGCCGGTGACATCGAGGATCTGGACGTCGCCTTCGCAACGGCCAATGTGGCGCTCACCGGCGCCGCTGTCGCCGATGTCATCTTTGGCACCTTTGGCGACGACACCCTGGACGGGGATGGCGGTGACGACATCCTGATCGGTAGCTTCGGCAATGACACGCTGAACGGCGATAGCGGCGATGACCACCTGAGCGGTGACAGCGGCGATGACCTGCTGAATGGCGGGACGGGCGACGATGTGCTTGAGGGCGGTTCGGGCGATGACAGGACCGTTGGCGGCAACGGCAATGACCGGCTCGATGGCGGCGGCGGCGATGACCGGCTGTTTGGCAGCTCAGGCAACGATATCTATGTCTTCTCCACCGAACGGGTTGCCGATTTCGGCACCGACAGCATCTTCGGTTTCACCTTCGGACAAGATCGGATCGACCTGAGCGGTGTTGCCTCGGTCAAAGGCTTCGAGGATCTGACCATCACCCAGGTCGGCAATGCCGCCGTGATCGACACCGGCGTAGGCACCATCCGGCTGGTGGATGTCGTGGCTGACGACATCCGTCCCTTCGATTTCGTCGGGCTCGACAAGGTCACGCTCAACGGGATGACGGCGCGCTATTTTAACACGCCAAGCGACGTGCAAGTGCTGGAACAGATCGATTTCCGCGCCACGCCGATCTTTGAGGAACAGGTGAGCGCGATCAGCGAAGCCACCACCGGCAGTTTCTTCGAAGGAGGGCCGAGCAACAACTTTGCCGTTCTCTACCACGGAGCCTATCTTGCCGAAGCAGCCGGAACCTATGAGTTCAGCCTGTCCAGCGACGATGGATCCGAACTCTGGATCGACGGCGTTCGGGTCATCGACAATGACGGTGTCAGCACCGGGCGCACGGTGGACGCCCGTGTCGATCTGAGTGCCGGGTCCCATACCATCGAGCTGCGCTATTTCGAGGCGCGCGGCGGGGCATCGGTCGAACTGGGCGTGGTGACGCCGGGTGCCAGCGAAAGCGTGGTGGTTGATTTCACCCCGGTCCTGATCACCGATCCGCTGCTGCTTCAGGGTGGCCCGCTGGGCGACACACTCGAAGGCAGGGACGGCAACGACATCTTGATCGGGGGCGCTGGCGACGACACCCTGGATGGCGGTGCAGGAACCGATGTCGCGGTCTTCTCGGGACGCCTTGATGACTACCTGATTATCCGCGATGGCGACGACGTTCTGATCTCTGGCGGCGGCGACGGGGTCGACCGGCTCCAAAGCGTCGAACGGCTGCGCTTTGAGGAAGACCAAGGCCCGGATGTGGTCCTTGGCTTCTCCGAAGCCGGTGAGCCCGTAATCGGCGCCACTACTGCCGGGATCGTCTTCGGCTCGGACGGCGCCGACGATATCAACGCCCGGGGCGGCGACGATACGCTGCGCGGTGCTGGCGGTGACGACATCCTTGAGGGTGGCTCGGGGGCTGACCTGGTCGTCGGTGGCGCCGGAGATGACACGATGCGCGGCGGTACCGGCAACGACACCCTGCGCGGCAGCCGAGGCGACGACACCATGATTGCAGGACGCGGCAACGACATCCTGCGCGGTGGCCGCGGCGATGACACGCTTTATGGCGGCACTGGCGATGACAGCTTGAGCGGTGGCGAGGGCGACGACATCATGCAGGGGGGCGCAGGTCAGGATCTCTTCGTCTTCAACACCTTCACGGAAGGCAACAGGGACGAGATCATGGATTTCGAGGATGGCATCGATCGGATCCTGCTGCGTGTCACCGATCCCGCAACCGGCGAGCCGGTGCTTGAGAATGGCGGTAACGGCCTTGAGGGGTTTGTCGACGCGCTCGAGATCAGCGATGTCGCGGGTGGCGCGGAGATCAACGTCGATGGCCATCGCCTTCTGATCCACGGTGTCAGCGCCAGTGACCTGACGGTTGACGACTTTCAGTTCGTCTAACCGGTCGTGCACCGACCTTCCGCATAGAGGACCCTGTCACTCATCACGGTCGCGCCTCCGGGCGCGGCCTTTTTGTCAAACAGGAGCCACATCGCACAATGGCTTGTGACAAGGTAAATCATGCATTCAGTGCGACGAACGTGGCGGCCGTTCTGCTTGGTGCGTAGAGGATGAACGGCGCTTGCAGTGTGATGCAGATCGGTTCGATCTGGACCACACTATCGCACTCTATACAGGGATTTTTTGGTTGCGGGAGCAGGATTTGAACCTGCGACCTTCAGGTTATGAGCCTGAC